>NZ_JBIUCF010000004.1:0-427294 GCF_044593615.1 Nonomuraea sp. NPDC051941 | reverse complement strand
GACCCACTCCTGGAGGTCATCGGACGTTAACTCACCAACCATGCGCTCAGCCTACAGATCACAAAGCCTGGCTGTAGTACTAGGTGATCTCCGCACAAACTAGGTGATTATCGCCGATGTGAACCGCACGTGAAGCGGGGCAGGCTGGCGCCATGACACAACAATGCGCTAGGGACGAGGTCGTGGCACGCCTGATCCGTGCCGTGGCGGTGCGCGAGGCATCCGACGACCGGTCGATCCGGCGTGGCATCGTCGTGGCCGAAGGCGACGTATGGCCTGCCAGACCTGGATCGAAGACACCTTCGTCCGTCGTCTCGTCGAGGAGTGGGTACGCACCGACAATCGCGGTCTGTTGCGCCAGTTGGGCGCGGAAGGAAGCTAGCCGGACGGGCATCGCGGGGTAAGGCCGGCGGCGAGATCGCGCAGCAGGCGCAGCAACGCCACCAGCAGCAGCGTAAGCGTGATCGATGATCGTCGCGGCCAACAAGCCGACGGTGCTGAACCCCGGCGACCTGCGAGGGTGCAGATCCGTCTCGGGCGCGCGCCCCCACGCGGCGCTCCATCCGCGGCCGTTACGCCGAAGGTGACGTCGGTCGCTCCACCATCCATCGCATCATCCACGGGCCGAACGCCTGACCTGCTACTGAGTCGATGTAGTCGTTGATCTGCCTGGCGGTCTTCGCCGTCGGTGCAGGCGACGATGTGAAGTTAATTAGGGAGGTCCACCATGAGCATGCCGGAGTTCTTCGCCACGCCCGGGTACGGCGAGACGCAGTTGGCCAATATGCACTACAACCAGGCGGTGCGAATCGGCGATCGCATTGAGACATCGGGACAAGGAGGGTGGGACGACGACTGGAACTTCCCCGAGTCACTCGAGGACGAGATCGTTCAGGCATTCGACAACGTCGAGCGGACCCTTGCCCTCGCCGGCGCCACGTGGCGCGACGTCATCCACGTGAACTCGTACCACATCCCCGACTCCCCCCACTTCATCGGCGAGGTCCACAATCGCGTCATGGTGGAGCAGTTCCGCAAGCGCATGGGCGACAGAGCGCCCATCTGGACCGAAACCGGAGTCCAAGCCCTCGGGGCGCCGAAGATGCGCATCGAAATCCGTGTCACGGCCATCGTCGGCCACCACAACTGATGGACGGGGCCGAGCACGGCGGCTCGGCAGTACTGCGCCTGCCGACAACCACATCCGCCCAGGTCAGGACTCTGCGATGGCTTCGCGTGGCGACACGAACTCCAGTCACCAGGAAAGGCGAACGCGTGCGGCATGACGATCGGCCGTGCTCCTTCGCCTGGCTTACCTCACCGTCACGAACACCTTCGCCGCACTGCGGTTACCGCCCATGAGCGATCGGGACAAAGACATGGAGATACTCGCCCTGCGTCACCAGATCACCGTCCTGGAACAGCAACTCAGCGCCGACACCAGTGGAACGCAGAAGTACTACGTCTACACCACGCCGTCCAAGAAGCCTGTCCAGGCGATCAAGGACAAAGGCGAGACGTACCGGTCAACCCGTCATATGCAGCCGGATGAATTGCTTACGAGCATCAACCGGGCGCTGACGGGCTCGGCGAGATACTTCCGATGCGGGTGTCCAAGGCCATATTCAACGCGACCGACCACTATGCGTGGGGTCGGATCATGCGCTGGTTACGGGCCAAGTACGAACGTGGGACCCACCGGATCGGAATGCCCGAGCTTCGGCGCCGCTTCTGCGGCGTCGGGTGGAGGTTCGCCCACAAGCGGGTCGTGTTCACCGGCGCCTCCAGAGTCGCCGTGACCCGCTACCGCGGGAACACCATCACGACCCCGTGGGACCCGAAACAGGCGAACACCAATGTTGACCCCGGGAAAGACACGTGGAGCGCCCGATGCGGTGAGAGTCGCACGTCGGGTGCGGGCGGGCGACTCCAGGAAACGGACCGGTGATAACACCGACACCGCGCCCGGGGCCGATCCCACGACCGTCACCCTCAACGGGCAACGTAAGCGCGTCTTGACGCCTCGGGACTGGACATGGCAACCAGCGTAGTGAACAGCTCAAGATCTTGTCGAACCCATTGGCTGGACGACGTGCCCGATCCGACACCGCCAAACAGAGACCATGCCGCGCAGCGGCCTAGCGTCGGGGGGCGGCTTGATCGTTCGTCAGAACCGAGTGGTTTTGTCCGTGACGGCAACCCGGCGGATCTGATCAGGCGTCATCCCTCTGACACCTCTCAAGTCCGCGCCTTTCAGGTCCGTCTCGCTCAGGTCCGTCTCGCTCAGGTTCGTCTCGCTCAGGTTCGCGTTGGTCAGGTCCGCCCCGCTCAGGTCAGCCAAGCGGAGATCCGATGCGATGAGATTTGAATGGACCAGGTTCGCGCCGGGAACGCGGATCTCACCGAGGTCGGCATTAAGGGGCAAATAGTAAGGTTCAGCGGTTCCACGGCCGATGACGGTCAAGGCGGCCTGGATGTCAGTGGCTGGCTTCGCCGGCGGTTTGGCTTTGAGCTCAGGACCGTGCTCGCGGACGAAGGTTGTCAGCACGTCATAGATGGTGTCGTGGTCGCGCGGGGAGTCTCGGCCCAAGCGTTCCAGCGCGTAGATCGCACCTAGGCGGACGTCGAGCTTGGCTGAGCCCAGCTGCTCGATGTTCTTGGTGTAGCGGTCGGTGGTCTGTACCTCGCGGGTCGCCTCCAGCGTCAGCGCGGTGTATATCAGGCCAAACGCAGTGAAGGCCACGCTCAGCAGGACACCTGTTCCGCTGATCCATTGGGTGCGCGCCTGCTGGCGCTGGATCAGCAGTTCCTCGCGGTCCTTGACCGGTAGCGCGGCCAGCTCCGTCGCGGTGGGTGCCGGCACCCACCTCGCCCGAGCCCGGTCCATCGTCTGCCGGCTCAGTGACCAGACGGCGAGCAGGACGGTGATGATGACCGCCGGAGCACCTGGGGTGAGCTGCGGCCACACCGGTGGGGTCTCGTATGTCTCGTATTCCCGCGGGACCCAGTCCGCCAGTAACTGTCCTGAAACGTACGCCAGTGCGAGCACCACCAGCGTGACCGCTGTCGCCAGCCATGGCTGTCCCGCTCTCCGGGCCTTGAGCGGGTTCAGCTTCATGATCTTCACTGCGGTATTGCACACCGGCCTGGTAGCAGTCCGCCTACAAAACGATGGTTTTGACCTTCGTCATAAGACGCCACAGGTTGTCTGGCCGCTTCCGCCTGAGGGCGTCTTCAGACGGCAGCTCCTACGAAGGCCCATCGGGATCGCCCAATTACATCCTGGCCGTCATCGAGCCCACCGGCAGGCGCGTGAGGTCGTGAACGGAGCCGGGTTCGACCTCGGCGATCACAACGGAAGTCCGCCGGGTGCCGGCAGTGCCTGGAGGTTGCCGGCGTGCTGGTGGGCCTTGCCGGAATACCAGGCGTCGATGGGTTCACCCTTGACGCTACGGTCTGCTCGGCGCAGCGATAGATCGGGATCAGGGTGCCTGTGGGGTGCGGAAACTCGACTTGGGGCTGCTGCCTGCGATTACACGGTGATCAGGCTTGGCGGTCTGACATGGTCGCAGGCCATGATGTGGTCCCTGCTCTATCCGATCTCGCCGCGAGCACGGAGGACAAGACTTGCGGCGAGATGCCGGACGCGGCGTGGCATCGTCGTCTTCGCCGGTTGGGACAGGGTGCTGTTGGCCATCTCGTTCGTCCTTCACAGTGTCGTAGGTGCTGAGGAACCTCGCGGTCAGGTGGTAGACGGCTTGCGCCCGGCGGGCACGTACCGTGCAGGCATCGCCGGATACGCGAGGACTGTTGACGACATACTCGCACGTAAAGGAGCTCACTAGTTGCCTTCGCAGGCAACTAGTTGACCCTTGATGCTAACCCGATTCTGCATCTGAGCTCGTCCTTGAGGTCTCACGCGGCTGACCCGTCCCGCGCAAAGTATGTAGCGCAGGCGCCAGGCGACGCCGGGAATAATTGCTTGCGCAGACAGATTTACGGAGGTGTGGATCAGCGGTCGGAGGCGCGCGGCGGCCGCAGATCGGAGAGAGGAAACGACATGCCATTCGAGATCGGCATCATGACGTTCGGGGAGTTGACGGAGGACCCGTCCACCGGGGCTCTGCCGTCCCCGCGGCAGCGCGTCCGCGAGACGATCGAGCAGGCGCAGGTCGCCGACCAGGTGGGCCTGGACGTCTTCGGCGTGGGTGAGCACCACCGCACCGACTTCGTCGGATCAGCGCCGGCCATCCTGTTGGCCGCCGCCGCGGAGAAGACCGAGCACATCAAGCTGACGAGTTCGGTCACGGTGCTCAGCTCGGAGGACCCCGTACGCGTGTGGGAGCAGTTCGCCACGATCGACCTGCTGTCCGCCGGCCGCGCCGAGATCATCGCCGGCCGCGGCTCCTACACTGAGTCCTTCCCGCTGTTCGGGTACGACCTGAAGGACTACGCGGACCTGTTCCGCGAGAAGCTCGACCTGCTGCTGAAGATCCGCGACCAGAACCCGCTCACCTGGCAGGGCCGCTTCCGCGCACCGCTGGTCGACGCTGACATCGCACCCCGCGCCGACGGCGACACCATCCCGATCTGGGTCGGGGTCGGCGGATCGCCCGCGTCGGCCATCAGCACCGGCCACCGCGGCCTGCCCATGGCCCTGGCCCTGTTGCTCGGACCGATGACCTACCACGAGGAGACAGTCCAGCTCTACCGAGCGGCCGCAGCGAAGGTCGGGCACGACGCGAACGCGCTGCCGATCAGCATGAACTCGCACGGGTTCGTCGGGCGGACCAGCCAGGGCGCACGCGACACCATGTACCCCTACTTCGCCAGGGGCATGACGGAGAACAACCACCAGCGCGGCGTCGGCCTCCGGCTTCCCCGGGCCGCGTTCGACGCGCAGTCGTCGCCCGCGGCCGGACTGCTGGTCGGCAGCCCGCAGGAGATCATCGACAAGCTGCTCACCTACCACGAGCTGTACGGCATCAACCGCGCCATCATCCAGATGGGCTTCGGAGGCATGCCGCAGAAGGAGCACCTCGAGGCGATCGAACTGCTCGGCACCGACGTGGCACCTGTCGTGCGCCGCGAGGTCGCATTGCGCGAGAAGAGCGCGGCATGACCGCCGTTGCGGACACCGGTCCGCTCCTACGCGTCGTCGTCGTCAACGGCAGCCCGAGCCAGCCGTCCAAGACGATGGGACTGGTCGACGTTGTCCTCGACACCCTGAAGGACATGCTCCCTATCGAGGCGTCCCGGGTTGACGTGTACCGCTTGGGCGCGGGGTTCACCGGAGCGATCGAGCGCGATGACGTCTCGCCCGAGGTTGAAGACTCGCTCCGGCTCGCCGAGGATGCCGATCTCCTCATCGCCGCCGCACCTGTGTTCCGAGGTACGTACCCCGGCATGTTCAAGCACTTCTTCGACCTTGTCGACCAATACGCACTTGCGAACAAGCCCGTCCTCCTTGCCGCGACGGGCGGAGGTGACCACCATGCGCTTGTCCTGGAGCACGCCTTGCGGCCACTGTTCGCCTTTTTCCAGGCGTTGACGATCCCGGTCGCGTTCTTCGCCTCCGCCGGAGACTTCGACGGCACGACACTGCTCAACCCCCGCATCTACGGACGCATCGAGGTCGGACTCACTGACGTCGCAGACCTTCTCAGAGCTCGCGCGACGGGCCCTGGGGCAACACAGGACCGCGGACCAGCGAATGGCCGGCCCCGTGCAACGCCGCTCGGCCTCTCTTCGAGCGCATCCAGCAGAGAGACTCGTCCAACCAGTCCTGCGGGCCAGTTCTCCTAGCCGCACATGAATCGCTGTCCGGTGATCAGCCGGGGGCTGCCGCATTCAGCGGGTCCCCGTTCCGTCTCACCCTTACAGGGAGCATCCATGTCTACTGTGTTCGTGGCCGGCGCCACCGGCCGCCTGGGCCGTCTGATCATCGACAGTCTGCGCCGACGGGACGTGCAGGTCCGCGCCAGGAGGTCATCATCGACGGCCAGGTCAACCTGCTGCGTGCCGCCGAGCAGGCCGGCGTTCCGCGCTGTATCCCTCAGACTTCTCCCTCGGTATAGACCGGCTCGACTACGGCGACAACGACTTCGCCGACCTGCGCAAGAAGGCCGCCGAGGCATTCCGAGGCAGCAGCGTGGCAACCACGTCGGTCCTCTGCGGCGCCTTCCTGGAAGTGCTGAACATGCCCTTCTACCAGTGGGTCGACTGGGAGACCGGCACCTTCAGTTACTGGGGTGACGGGGACCGGCCCGTCGACTTCTCCACTTACGCCGATACTGCAGAGTGGACCGTCGAAGCGGCTCCCGACCCCTCGGCCGCCGGACGCACCGTGCGAGTGGCCGGGGATGTGCTGACGCTGAAGGAACTGCACCAGGCCATGGAGCGCGGCTCGGGGCGACGGCTCGAGGCACGGCGGCTCGGCAGCACCGACGACCAGCGCCGAAGAGTACTTCCGGCAGGCCATGAGCTGACACCCAGAAGGGCGAATCAGGAGTCGGCAGCCGCGGAAGACGACCCGCGCGGAGCACTGGTGCGGTCCGACGGGTCGGCCGAAATGACGACATCCGTGCTGCTGGCGGCCTGATCAACCACTTGACCTGGCGGACGCCGGAACCCGGACCAGAGTGCCCGCCAGGTCCTCTGACTCGGCGTCTTTTGATCGTCTTGTGGTTAGAGTGGCCGCACTGGCTGCATGAAAACCGGGTGTCCACACCCCGGGGGAACGCCGCCGGTGACCAGTCCAGTTTCCTGCTCACTTTTTGGCCACCAGCTACGAGGACATTCCGGACTCGGCTCCGTCGTCACCAACGGGGGCCGACTACTGTTGCTTCGCACGACTCACACCGGAGTCGAGATCAGCACGGAGTCGGGCGGGGTCTGCTGCCCGACCTGGCCGGATTACCCGTTGCGGATCGGCGCGCGTGGCTGGGACAACCAGCTCTGGCGGCCAGGCGACGACCCTCACCATCCGGTTGCCCTGGCGATCCGGCAGGCGGCCTCGCCGCCGCTTGGATCCTGTTGCCGGACGGCACCGCCGCCCGCCTCCATGGCGCTTACCCTCTCCGGACGCCGCGACCCTGCGCCGTGCCCGCGGAGTGGCGATGCTGCGCGCCCCCAGCGGCATCCTCGTCGGAGAAGCCGGCGTCCACGGCCGCCCAGGCGGCAATTCCATAGAGCCCATCCGCCCATGCCGCGCAACGACGCCCCATCGCAACGGCCCATTGCTGATCAATCGCCTCCGCACACGCCCGAATACCTTCGCACCGGTCACTGCCATGCACGGCATGCTGACGTCTACGTGCCTGACGTGCCTTAACGAGCTTCATGCGGCTGACCAGCAAGTTCGTTTGACAACCCCAGATAACGATGGGCCCGGGTCTCCTCGCGCTCGATGTCGGGGCGAGCAGGACACGCACCGGCTTGCCAACGCCATGTCCCCGCCGCGAACAAGGTTTGCTGCGCAGGCAGACACATCGGTTGGTTCTCGAGATGACCTGTCGATACCGTGCTGCTCATGGCGACCGACAGGCTGCGAGAGCTTGAAGACCAGGCATGGCGGGGGTTCCTGCTCACCCACGATCGAATCTGGCGTGAGATCGAGGCCGGCCTCGCTCCGCTGAACGTGAGCATGGCCGAGTACAGCGTGCTGGCACTGCTGGGCGAGGCCGGTCGGAACGGCATGCGGATGTCAGAGCTCGCCCAGCAGCGCCTGATGTCCACCGGCGGGTTCACCCGGCTCGCCGACCGGCTCGAGCGTCGTGGCCTGATCGAGAGGCGACGGACGGCCGACGACGGACGTGGCTTCACGGCGGTTCTGACCAAAGACGGGAGGGCGCTCATGCGCAAGGCATGGCGCCAGCAGCACAGCGACCTGCGCAGGCTCTTCTTCGACCGGCTCGACGACGAGCACCTCCGCAACCTCGCCGAAGTCTGGGCGCGGCTCGACCCGGACGACGAGGGCGTGCTGAATCAGCGCTCCTCGTAGCCCGCTGGGTGTGTCACATCCAGCGGACGGGCACCTTCCTGAGCCCTGGGGCGGCGACGCATCCGAGTTGTCAGCAGGTCGTCACTACAGCAGGTCGGACTGATGGCCGTCCTCTGCCGCGACGGGAGCGAATACAACACTGCCCGCGTGTGCTCGGCTCGGGTGAAACCGCGCAGCGGGGTGATGGCCACGATGCCCGCGTCGACGGTCCAGGTCGCGGCGACCCGGCCGCCCACCAGCACGACACGCACGCCTGAGACGGCCGGGCCGCAGCGCCACCGGCCAGAACCTGCACGGCCTCTCCACACCTCGCGCGCCGCCATGCCCCCGGTATCCTCAGGACGACGGAGGTCTCGCGCACGGCCGAGGTCCCGAGATGGCGGCGAGCACCGCGGGGAAGAGGATGAAAAGCGCCGAGCCCAGCGTGACGGGACATCAATGACATCTCCCGACAGCATCTGGGACACGAAGCACCCCTCCAACCCGATGGCAATGGCCACAATGCCGAGAGCCGGGTGGGGGTCAGGTGCGCCGCGCATACCGGCACGGCGCGCCAACCGGAACGCCCTACTGTCGTCCCGCACTTGGCAAATCAGCCATGCCGAGCCACAGTACGGGATGCGAGCTCATCGTGCTCGGCGCAACGCCGGAATCCATCCAGGTCAGCCCGTTCCAGCTCAGCGCGCGGCGAGCAGGCCCGTGCATGGCCACCCGTCCGGCACCGCCCGCGATGTCGAGGAGACCCTGCACTTCGCCGCACTGACGGGCGTGCAGCCCATGATCGAGACCAGCCCACTGGACGAGGTAGAGGCTGCCTACGGCCGCATGCTGTCCGGCGACGCCCGCGCGCTGTTGGGAAAGATCGGCTTACCGCGGACGAGATCCTCAACCACCGTCTCGCCCCCATCCGGCGTACGGAACCGCAGCGCCCGCCCTCCGACGAACTCCAGCCCCCGCTCACAGCAGAACCCGTCATACCCCCAGGTGCTCGGACCCTGTCCGCTCTTGAGCTGCTCGCAAGTGCAGTCGCAGTCGTACGCCCGGCCGGCCGGGTACAGCCGCAGGGCCGTTTTCCGGTGCCGGGTGGCATTGTCCGACTGGAAATACGGGCACTCGAAGACCGGGATCCGCGGCGCTGATCCCGGTCGCCGCCAAGGCGTCGATGATTGCCCTGTGTCCACTCCGGCCGGTTACGGCCGTGTCTGTGTCCTCGACACGGAGCACGAACGTGTCTCCGGATTGTCGCGCCACCGCCCAGGCGTACGGAGCCGACCGCGCCCCACCCACATGGAACATCTCAGTAGGGGAGGGCGCAAAACGTACGCGAGCCGGAGACCTGAACACGCGGTAATCTACCGACTGAGCTGCGGAAGGTCCGGTGACTATCCGCTGCATACGAGCCCTGGTTAGTCGGTGACCGTGATCTTCACGCGGACGGCGCCGTCGTTGTCGCGGAGGCAACCGTCGGCGTCGTTGATGCGCAACTGGAGGAAGCCTTCCTGGCGCGCCCGGATGGAGGCCCTGGTGCCGACTCTGTAGTGGTCTCCGTTGACCTTCGCGATCAGCGTGCCGTACGTGTACTGGCTGAGGATCTTGCATCCCTGGTAGATCTCGCTGTCGATGTGCCAGGGGTAGCCGCGCGAGGACACATAGGGGAACTCGCGGTGGTCGACCGTCCACCGGCCACTGACGTAGTAGATCTGCACCAGGTCACCGGGTTCGACGTACACGCCGGCGTTCTGCCAGCCGCTCTCGGCGCTGATCCATTTGCTTTTGCCGTACTGCGACTCCGTGGCCGAGGCGGGCGAGGCGCCGGCGAGGACGCAGCTCCCGGTGGCGAGCGTGGCGAGGAACAGGGTGGCCAGCTTTGATCGCATCTATGAATGCCCCTTCTCGATCTGTTTATGTTTCGTCGTACATCTGGGTTGGAAAGCGCCCGGGGAAGGAAGGTTCGCGGCCCTGCGATCTCAACCACATGTCCGCGAGTCGCCGATCCCTTGGCGAGCCGATTGTCGCCAGGGATGAAACGTTTGCATGAGGACCCCGCACGGCCGTGGACGACCGCGATGCTCGCCTCCGCTATTGCGGTGTCCGCGGCCAGGGCCGAAGCGTTCTCGGCTGGTGGGGTATTCGATTACCACATTGTTGTTCCCTGTGGAGATGAGGTCGACACCGTAGATGGCCACGCTCATCGTGCCGCCGTCCGCGAAGCAGCGGCGGTCCAGACCATTTTGAATTCGCAGCAATTCACGACTGTACGACACGTTGCAGTCTGCGTGGTTGATAGCGAATGCGGGGGAGGGGAGGGGCCACCATGACCGCCAGTGCGGCTGCGCAGCCGGCGAGGGCCTTACGCAGGTACGACTTCATAGCGTTCTCTTTCTGGGGGAGCGATCTCGCACCGGGGAGCGTATACGGGGCCTGAACTTACAAACCAGTCCACTTCCCTGCTCATCTCTTGCTCACCGGGGCTCAACAGGGCCGACGCGTTCTCGGCTGGTGTGTGCGCCTGCGGGAATGACCCGGCTGGGTGGTTGAGAACAGGCCCTCGTCCCCATCTATGGCGGACTTCCGCTGATGCTCCTCGTGTTCACCGTGCCGGCCGCGCTGTCGGGCATGGAACGCGAATTCTCGGAAGTCACGCCTGGAAGGTGGTTCGGAGAGGGCGTCGATCTCGGAACCACGGAGAAGACGGCCGGGCGGATCGCCAGCACTCGCCCTAGCACGTACGGGCACAGGTGCGGCGGTGACATGCGGGCGACCATCTGCTCCGGCTCCGCCTGTGGCAGCGTCGCCAGCGAATGAATCGCCATCCCGGCCTTGGCGCTGACGTAGTGCGTCTGGCCGCGGGTGCCGTCGAAGACGGAACCGGAGCAGAAGTTGATCGCGTGGCCCCGGCCGGCAGCAGCGCCTGCACGATGAGGTGGGGCCGGTCAGGTTGATGTCGAGCACGCGGCGCCAACGGTTGTAGCGGGAAATGGCCAGCGGCATTGAGGATCACATCAGCATGACCGGCGACGTCGCGGGCGATTTCGGCCAGTCGCGCGACGCCCGATTCGGCGGAGAGGTCGGCCGCGACGGATGCAGCGCGCTGTGGTGGTCCGTCCGCTTGGCCAGCCGCTTCAGTGCCTCGTCGCTGAGGTCGGTGGCGATGACGGTGTCAGCGTTGTCCAGGAAACGCGCGGTCAGTGGCGTGCCGCCGCCTCTCGCCGCTCCGGTCATGACGATGACTTGGTTGCTTTCATGGTGCTTTCCTTATCGGGGTGGGCCGACGGTGATCTGGCCGTGGGCGTCGGCCGCTGCGGCCAGGACGTCCTTGGAGATCTCGAAGCCCTCGGGTCTCGGGGTGGACAGGTCGTGGCCGGCCTGGCGGAACATGTCCTCGATGCCGGCGGGTGTGGCGATCAGGAGCAGGTCGGCGCGGTCGGAGGTGATGCGGTAGCCGTGCGGGATGTTGCGGGGCAGGTAGACGATGCCGCCCTCGGACAGCTCCAGCTCCTGCTCGCCGACCCAGAGCAGAGCGGTGCCTTTGATCAGCATGAAGACCTCGTCCTCCCGGGTGTGCATGTGGAACGGCGGAGCCTCCCCTTTGGGGGCGTCGAACCGTCCGACGGTGAGCTGACCGCCGGTGGTGGCGGCGTCCAGCAGGACGGAGAAGGTGCTCCCGTTCAGCCATTCCAGCTTTTGTTGCTGTTCGGGCTGGGCCAGGTACGGGATGCTCATGGCGTTCTCCTTCAAGCGAGGAAGTCGATCAGTTGCTGGGCGAAGTCTTCGGGGCGTTCGTCGGGGACGAAGTGCCCGCTGTCCTTGATGACCGCCGCGGAGAGGTGTGGTGCGATCGGGCGCAGGGCCTCGGCCAGCCGGGTGCCCACGTTGTGTTCGCCGCCGACGGCCAGCACTGGCATCGGCAGGACGGCCCCGCTCTCGGTCCAGGCCTGGTTGGTCCGTCCGTCCTGCAGCAGGGTGCGGTAGTGGCCGAAGCTCGCGCGCAGGGCCTCCCGTCCGGTGTAGGAGGCGGTGATGGCGGTGATCTCCTCCGGCGGGAACGCGGCGGTGACATGGGCGAGCCGGTTGAACCACCATGTCATGAAGGCGTGCTCGGTTCCGTCCAGGAGCAGTTCCGGCACTTCGGGCGTCATGAACAGACCGAAGTGGAAGGAACCGCCCGTGGCGACATTCATCGCGCCTTCCAGCCCGAATCCGGGCAGAGCCAGCTCGACGAGCGCGAGCCGCGCGACCTGCTGCGGATGGCGGCGGGCGTAGGCGAAGGCGACCATGCCGCCGATGTCATGCCCGACCAGGCGCACCTCGCCGGTGATGCCGAGCCGGGACAGCAGGGCGCGCATGTCCTCGGCTTGGGTGTCCTTGTCGTAGCCGCCGGGGGCGCGGGTGCTGTCTCCGAGGCCGCGCAGGTCGGGCGCGATGACCCGGTATCCGTGCTCGGCGAGGATCGGCATGACGTGCCGCCAGGCCCGCCAGGTCTGGGGCCAGCCATGCAGCAGGAGTACCGGTGTGCCCGAGCCGCCGATCACCGCGTGCAGGGTGATGCCGTTGGCGGTGACGGTAGTGTGCTCGAACCCGTCGGGCACCGGGCCGTCGACCCGCCTCGAGACCGGGTCGGGCGCCGAGTCGTGTGGAGTGTTCATGACGTGGGGATGAGGGCGCCGACGATGGGGAGGAGCTTCTGGCCGGCCGGCGAGGACCAGCTGCGGGCCAGCTGCGTGAGGATCATGTTCGTCGAGGCGATCTCGGCGCCGGCATTCTCCATGCGTCGCAGGGCGATGTCGTCGGCCGGCTTGGTCATCGATCCGCCGGCATCGGCGATGACCTGGAGGCGGTATCCCCGCTGGAGGGCGGTCAGGGTGGGGTAGACGGTGCAGACGTCGTTGGTGACGCCGGCGATGATCAGGTTGGGGCGACCGGTGGCCTTGACCGCGGCGGCGAAGGCGGGGTCGTCCATGGCGTCGACCACGCCCGTGCGCTGGATGCGTTCCTCGAACTGCTTGGGGGCGATCTCGGCGAGCTCCGGCAGCAGCGGCCCTTGCGCGTGATCTTCCAGCGAGGTGGTCAGGATCAGCGGCATGTCCAGCGCCACCGCGGCCTTGGCCAGCGCGAGCGCGTTGGCCTTGACCTCGTCATGGTCGGCCGAGCCTATCCAGCTCATGGTGCCGAGCTGGTGGTCGATGAGCAGGATTGCCGTGTCATCGGGTGTGAACAGGACCATCGTGGTTCCTCTCTCAGTGCGGCGGTTTCGCCGCGTGTCAGGGCGGTGTGGCCAGCCGGGCCGGTGCAACCTGCGACGGCAGGACTCGCGGTATCACCCTCGCCGCGGGCTGGTGCTGTTCGCATCGGCGACAATCGCCTAGTAGTACTTCGGCGGGAATCGCCTAGTCTTGGGCGGAAAGCGATGTTGGCGGACACGGGTTGACTCCCGCGGGGGAACCAAACGATGTTTCGAGATCGACGCGCCGAGCGTGAGGCCGTCGAACGGTTACTTGCCCAGGCGCGGGACGGACGCAGCGGCGTGCTGGTGATGCGTGGGGAGGCCGGCATCGGTAAGACCGCGTTGCTGGAGCATGCCCGTGACGCCGCGGCCGGGTACCGGGTGGTGCGCGCGACCGGTGTGGAGTCCGAGATGGAGTTCGCGTTCGCCGGGTTGCACCAGTTGTGCGCGCCGCTGCTGGATCGGCTCGGCGCGCTGCCCGACCCGCAGCAGGCCGCCCTGGACGTGGCGTTCGGGCTGCGCGCCGGTGACCCGCCCGACCGGTTCCTGGTCGGGCTGGCGACACTCAGCCTGCTGGCCGAGGCCGCCGAGGAACGGCCGCTGTTGTGCCTGGTGGACGATGCGCAGTGGCTGGACGCGGCCTCCGCGCAGATCCTCCCGTTCGTGGCGCGGCGGCTGGAGGCCGAGCGGATGGCGCTGCTGTTCGCCCTGCGCGACCTCGGCCCTGACAGGGGTGGCGCCGAGGTGTTGGCCGGGCTGCCGGAGCTGCGCCTGGACGGGCTCGGTGAGGCCGACGCGCGGGCGTTGCTGGCTGCGGCCGTGCATGCGCCGCTGGATGAGCGGGTACGCGACCGGATCATCGCCGAGGCGCGCGGCAACCCGCTGGCGCTGCTGGAGCTGCCCCGCGGCGCGGAGCCGGCGCCGTCGGCGGAGTTGGCGGGCGGGTTCGGGCTGCCGGACGCGCTGGGCGTGCCGCGCCGAATCGAGGAGAGCTTTCGGCTCCGGTCGGGCAGACTGCCCGCCGACACGCAGTTGTTGCTGCTGGTGGCGGCGGCCGAGCCGGTCGGCGACGCGGCGTTGCTGTGGCGCGCGGCCGAGCACCTGGGCATCGGCGCGGAGGCGGACGTACCGGCGGAGGCGGCAGGGTTGCTGGAGATCGGCGCCAGGGTGCGGTTTTCGCATCCGCTGGTGCGCTCGGCCATCTACCGGGCCGCCACGGCGCCGGACCGCCGCCGCGCACACCACGCGCTGGCCGAGACCACCGACCCGCAGACCGATCCCGACCGCCGCGCCTGGCACCGCGCGCAGGCGGTGCGCGGCACCGACGAGACGGTCGCCGCGGAGCTGGAGCACTCAGGCGACCGGGCACGCTCCCGCGGCGGGCTGGCCGCGGCGGCCGCGTTCCTGGAGCGGGCGGTGGTGCTGACCCCCGAGCCGGCTGAGCGGGCCCGGCGCGCGCTGGCCGCCGCGCACGCCAAGCATGAGGCCGGCGCACCCCACGCCGCCTCGGAGCTGCTGACGGTCGCAGCGGCCGGACCGCTGGACGCGCTGCAACACGCCCGAGTCGAGCTGCTGCGCGCGCAGATCGCGTTTGTTCTGACGCGCGGCAGCGATGTGCCGGGGATGCTGCTGGACGCCGCCAAGACGCTGGCTCCGCTGGATGCCGCACTGGCCCGCGAGACATACCTGCAAGCCTTTGAGGCGGCCATCCACGCCGGTCCGCTCGGTCAGGGCCGCGGGGTGCTGGAGGCGGCAGAAGCCGCCCGGGCCGCACCCGCACCCTCGACGCCGCCGCGACCGCTCGACCTCCTGCTCGACGGAGTGGTGACGAGGTTCACGCAAGGGTATGAGGCGAGCGCGCCCGGTCTGCGGCGGGCGCTGGAGGCGTTCCGCGACCAGTTCGGGGCTGAGGACGACGGCCGCCGCGGACTGTGGCTGGCCTGCCGCGTCGCGTTCATGCTGTTCGACGACGAGACTCTTTACGAGCTGACCAGCCGCCACGTCCGCCTTGCTCGCGATGCCGGCGCGCTGGCCACGCTCGCCACCGCGCTCAACTTCCACGCCACCATCATGGTGAACAACGGTGAGCTCTCCCGCGCCGCCGAGCTGGCGGCCGAGGAGAGCGCGATCACGCAGTCGATCGGGGCTCCACCGCTGCCCCACGCCAGGCTCGTGCTCGCCGCCTATCGCGGCCGGCAGAGCGAAACCTCCGAGCTGTATGCAGCCGCGGTCCGAGATGTGACCGAACGGGGTGAGGGCACAGTTGTCACCCTGGGCCAGGCCGCGCTGGCGGTGCTGCACAACGGCCTGGGCAACTACGAGGCCGCGCTCGCCGCCGCGACGGGCCCATGCGACTACGACGAACTGGCGCACAGCAGCGCGGCCCTGCCCGAGCTCATCGAGGCGGCCGTCCGCGCCGGCGAACCGGTGCGCGCGGCCGCCGCGCTGGAGCGGCTCAGCCCGCGGGCCCGTGCCAGCGGCACCCAGTGGGCGCTCGGGGTGGAGGCGCGCTCGCGGGCGCTGATGAGCACCGGGCCGGCCGCCGAGGAGCTGTATCGCGAGGCGATCGAGCGGCTCGGCGGCTGCCGGAGGGTGACCGATCTCGCCCGCGCCCACCTGGTCTACGGTGAGTGGCTGCGCCGCGAAGGCCGCCGCAAGGACGCCCACGAGCAGTTGCGCACCGCGCACGAGCTGCTGTCGGGCATGGGTCTGGAGGCGTTCGCGGCGCGCGCAGCCCGCGAACTGCGCGCCACCGGCGGGCAACCACGCAAGCGGACCGCCCAGCCGGCCGACGCGCTCACCGCCCAAGAGCTGCACATCGCACGGCTGGTAGCCACCGGGGCCACCTCCAAGGAGGTCGGCGCGCAGCTGTTCCTGAGCCCGCGCACGATCGACGCGCACCTGCGCAGCATCTTCCGCAAGCTCGGCATCACCTCCCGTCGGCAGCTCAGGGACCTGCAGCTTCCCTGACCTCCAACCGGCGTGCGCCACGACCGGGAATCTACGTAGTCGAGATTCATAGGCGATGTTCGCCGACGCGAACGCGGTGCGAGGGCGGCGAGCATGAATGCGTGTCCCGGGACGGCCGCAACACCCAAGAACCCGAGCGGGACGGACCGCGCCCCAACCACCACCGAACCATCAGAAAGGGGTTGCCCCTTGACGACGCGGATGAGGGCTGTCATCCCCGCCCGAGGCGAAAGCCGTTTCCATGACCGTCGAGGCGGTGGGTGGCCACCGGACAGGTCTGCGTCTCTTGCCCGGCGCCGGCATCTGGGGTGCCGAGACCCGTCCTCCCCGATGAGTCCCCGGCAGACTGGCAGGGCAGTCGCCGATCACTGGCTGGGGCTCGGCGCCGACCTGATCAGCTTCGGCCGCGCCTTCATCGCCAACCCCGACCTCGTGCGCGCCGCACGATGAGTCCACATGGTACGAGGGCGGCGACGTCGGCTATCTCACGTACACCGCCTACCAGCACACAGACTGAAACTGGCTACATGCCGCCACTCTCTGACACCCCTGCGCCCGGTGGCCTGGCCTGTGCGCCATGGAGTACGAAGTCGGCCATTCGCTCGAGGAAGTCGTCGTCCAGCGGGTGGCCGAGCATGAGCCAGTGGAAGTAGAGCGGCCCGGAGAGCATCTCCAGCAGGAAGTCGGAGTCGGTGTCGGCGGGTAGTTCGCCGCGTTCGACGGCGCGCTCGAAGATGACTCCTGAGACCTTGAACCGGGCCGGCCAGAACCTGTCGAGGAGTTCGTACAGATCGGCGTTCGCGGCAGTGCGCGGGCCGGCTTCGCGCAGCAGTGCGGCGACCCAGGGGACGTTGAGGCCGAGCCGGATCTCTTTGAGCAGCTCGATGAGATCCCCGCGCAGGCTGCCGGTGTCGGCGGGCGGCACCAACTGGCCACGGCGCTCAATGAGGGCTGTGGACACCAGGCCGACCTTGTTGCCCCAGCGGCGGTAGATCGTGGTCTTGTTGACACCCGCGCGCTCGGCCACCGCATCGACGCGCAGCGCCGCGTAGCCGACCTCGCTCAACTCCGTGATGGTGGCATCGATGACGGCTTCGCGCACGCGCGCCGTCCGCCCGCCCGGCCGAACCCTGGCGGCGTCGGCGTGCAGATGCTGAACGTCTTGCAGCGGTTCTCCTGCCATACGGCCAGGTTAGAGCGTCGCCAACCTAGTACAACTTGCGGGTGCATTAAGCCGGGAATTAAAGCAACAGCTAGTTGTGTTAAGAGGAAGCAGAACCTAGAGTCCTCAACGCAACAACTCGCTGTATCAGCTTCCGTTCGAAGGAGAACTGCCATGATCTACCACCAGATCCGCATCGCCCTGAAGCCCGACGCTCCCGAAGACCAGGTCCAGCACGCGCTCGACCTGTTGCGCACGCTCGGCGACAAGCTCGACGCTGTCGAGTTCTTCATGGTCGGCCGTGACTTCGGCGGCGAGTTCCACCACGGCGCCATGTACGCGCTCAAGGACATCGACGCCTACCGCACCTACATGTACGACCCGCTGCACCTCCAGATCGACGCGATCGGCCTGCCACTCGCGGCCAACATGGTCTCACTGGACCTCACCGACGACCCCGACCCCGAGATCGGCGACAAGATCGCCCAAGTGCACCGCGACCGGTTCACCGACCACCCCGAACTCTTCGACCTGATCGAGAACCTTGGCTCCTACGAAGGCAGCGGCGTACCCGACGACGACTCCACGCCCACATGAGCCGGCATCGGCGCGAGACAGCGGCCGCAGTGAGGGCGACGTACGCCGGCACACGCAGCACACCAAGGAGAACTCCATGCCGAGCAACAAACCCATGATCACGGTTAGTGACGCAGAGCTGAACGAGCTCCGCGCCCGGTTGAAGGCCACGCGATGGCCCCAGCCCTGGCCAGTGGACGGCTGGCAGGCCGGCACCGACACCGTGGAACTCCGCCGCCTCGTCGCGTACTGGGCCTCCGGCTACGACTGGCGAGCCCACGAAGCCGCCATCAACACCCTCCCGTCACACCTCGCGGACCTCGACGGCGCACCGGTGCACTACCTCCGCTTCGACGGCGAGCACCCGGACGCGCTGCCGATCGTCCTCACGCACGGCTGGCCCAGCTCCTTCCTCGAACTCATGCCCCTCGCCGACCGGTTGGCCGCCCCATCTCGGTACGGAGGAGCAACCGAGGACGCCTTCACCGTGATCGTTCCTTCGCTGCCCGGATTCGCTTTCTCGCCCCAGCGTCCCGCGCTCACGGATGCGGAGCAGACACACGACCTCTGGCACCGGCTGATGCGCGACGAACTCGGCTTCGAGCGGTACGCGGCGCACGGCGGAGACCTGGGCGCCGGCGTCACCTCACGGCTCGCCGAGGCCCAACCCGGGGCGCTGGTCGGCATCCACCTGCTGGCCGTGGCAGCCCCGGCCGACTACGACCCGGACGGCCTCACCCCGCAGGAGCAGGCCCACCTCGCCTCCGTGGCGGCCTGGCAGGAGCAGGAAGGCGGGTACCAACACCAGCAGAACACCCGTCCCCTCACCCTGGCCCAGGGCCTGACCGACTCACCCGCCGGCCTGCTCGCCTGGATCGTCGAGAAGTACCGTGCGTGGAGCGACTGCGGAGGCGACCTGTCCTCACGCTTCAGCGACGACTTCATCCTCACCCAGGCCTCCCTCTACTGGTTCACCGCCACGATCTCCACCTCCTTCAGGCCCTACTACGAGTACGCCCACGGCCTGACCGGACGCGTGAAGCGGGTGAGCGTGCCCACAGCCGTCGCACTGTTCCCCGCAGACCTGAGCCGGCCCCCACGCAGCTGGGCCGAGCGCACCTACAACATCACGCGCTACACGCACATGCCCCGCGGCGGACACTTCGCCGCCCACGAAGAACCCGACCTGCTGGCCCACGACATCATCGAGTTCTTCCGCGCCCACCGTCCGTCTGTGCCTTCAGCCCCTCGATTCGATGCCTGAACCCCGACGGCCAGGCCCAGGGCGTTTCTGCACCGCGGCCAATACCCGATTGCCACCAGAGGTCGCGCTGAGCGCGGCCCCAGCGGCGCGAACAGGTCCAGCGCATCGTCGATTGCCACAGCATCAAGGCAGAGTGCCCTTCGCAATCCCTGGGAAATCCTCAAGGAGCGAAGTGTTGGAGGTTCCGTTGCTCCAGTGCGTCGTAATTCGGAAGGAGCTCTCATTTTCGGTCGGACGGAGTGTGCGCCGGAATGCCGAATTCATCACGTGAACGATCCGCGCATTGAACGGGTTATTTTCGCGTTGTACGACACGGGCGAATGTTTGGAGGTACGGCCTGCTGTACTTGTGGTGGGCAGCAGGCGGTATCGTCACGGCTCGTTGTCTTTTCATAAGTTCGAGAGGAGACGGGGCGAAGCGTCATGGCGCGTCCTGTTGAATTCTTGGCTGACTGGCCGACCTGTGGATGGTTCACCGAGAATCCGGCCAGCGCGTCCGAGAGGTCGTACCGGGACTTAACAGCAGTGCCGGCCGGGTGTTCGGAGAGGGATCAGGGGATATGTCATCGGGGAGTAGTAATACGTCCGGGTTGCTGGGATCGCGCCTGCAAGCGGCGCGTGAGATGGCGTTTGTGGGGCGGGGGGAGGAGCTCGCGGTTTTCGACGCGGCGTTGTACGGCGGCGGCTGCAGCGTTCTGTACGTGCATGGTCCCGGCGGTATCGGGAAGTCGGCTTTGTTGCGGCGGTTTGCGCAGGAGGCCGTGGTGGCGGCGCGGCCGGTGTCGGTGGTGGACGGGCGCACGGTGGAGCCGTCGCCGGCGGCGTTCGAGGCCGAGGCCGAGTTGGTGCTGCGGGGAGCGGACGCGGTATTGCTGGTCGACGACTTCGAACGGATTCAGGGCTTGGAGGGATGGCTGCGCGAGCGGTTCCTGCCGCGGGTGCCCCTGGGGGCGTTGGTGGTGATCGCGGGGCGAAACCCGCCGGATATGCGATGGCAGGCCGACTCGGGATGGGCGGGGGTGCTGGAGGTGCTGGCGCTGCGCGACCTGCCGACCGCGGACGCGCAGGCTCTGCTGGACTCCTGCGGGGTGGCGGCCGAGTTGCGCGAGGTGCTGCTGGCGTTTGCCGGTGGTCATCCGCTGGCGCTGCTGCTGGGGGCGGCGGTGGCGGTGAAGGACGGCGGGGCCGGCCGGCGGTGGATGCCGAATCAGGACGTGGTGGCCACGTTGCTGGATCAGCTGGTGGGCGAGCTGCCTTCGGCGGCGCATCGGCATGCTCTGGAGATCTGCGCGCATGCGTACATGACGACGGAGGAGCTGCTGCGGGCGGCCTTACCGCAAGACGCCAGCAGGCTGTTCGGCTGGTTGCGGCGGTTGCCGTTCGTGGAGTCGAGCCGTCTGGGGCTGTTTCCGCATGACGTGGTGCGGGAGGTGCTGGAGGCGGACCTGCGATGGCGGGATCCCGAGGGGTACGCGGCGATGCACGACCGCATGCACGCGCACCTGGCGGAGAGGGTGCGTACGGCGAACGACGCGGACGTACTAGGCGCGGTGGCGGCACTGCTCTACCTGCATCGCGACAACGAGGCGCCAGCCGACTTCCACCGCTGCCGCGACGAGGGCGAGTTCCAGGAAGAGGTGCTGCGCGAGGAGGACGTCGGCACGCTGGTCCGGGTGGCCACGGCAGCGGAGGGTGCGGCGTCCGCCGCCTGCGCCGCCTTCTGGGCGGAACGCCGGCCGGAGGCGTTCCGGCTGTATCGACGGACCGAAACCGGCGAGGTCGTGGCCTTCACAGCGTGGTTGCGTCTGACCGAACTCGATGAGCAAGAACTGACGGCCGATCCCATCGTGGCCATGGCGTGGGCGCATGCGCGCGCCTCCACGCCATTGCGCGCCGGTGAACATCTGGTGGTCAGCCGGCTATGGGTGCTGCCGCCTCATTGCGAGAATTCGCCGGTGATGGATGTGATTCAGTGGCGGGTGATCGGTAATTGTCTGCGGGCCGAGCGGATGGCCTGGTCGTATATTGCGGTAAAGCGTCTGGGCAGGGCGTGGGTGGAGCGTTTACGGCGGTATGGGATGCGGGGCATCCCCGAGCAGCCGCGGCTGGGGGAGCACGCGTACACGCTGTTCGCTCATGATTGGCGCGCGGTGTCGGCGCGGGCGTGGCTGGAGCGGGTGAACCACCTGCCCGTAACGGGTCCCGCCGACGGGCCGGGCACCGAGACGGCGGAGCTGGCGGTGCTGTCCCAGGCGGAGTTCGCCGAGGCGGTTCGCAAGGCGTTGCGCCAGTTGTCGCGGCTGGACACGCTGGCCGCCTCCCCGCTGACGCGCACCAGGCTGATCGCCGAGCGGGCCGGGCAGGACCCGGCCACGGCACTGGGGGACCTGCTCCGCCAGGCGATCGACGACCTACGCCATGACCCACGCTCGGCCAAGCTCCACCGGGCACTGTCTGTCACGTTCCTGCACGGCACGCTCACCCAGGAGCTGGCCGCCGAACGACTCGACCTGCCGTTCACCACCTACCGCCGCCATCTGACGGCTGGCATCGAACGTATCTGTGCCGATCTGTGGCACCGGGAGCTCTACGGCGCCAACGCGTCGTGAACGGTGTGGTCAGTCGCCAGCGCGAAACCGGCCGCCGCCTCCCCGGTATGCGCGTGTTCGGACCGTGCGCCAGCCGGGCGGTTCACCCCAGGTGCCTGCGCCCTCACTGCGCCTGCCGATAATGTCATCCGTGCAGGTCATCCTGCGGGTCACCTGATCCGGACGTGCGGCGGCTCTGGCTCTCGAGCGGGGCGGAGTCGCTGCAATATGATCACTTGTGCTCTTCCGCCTGGCCTACCTGACCGTCACGTATGCCTTGGTTGACTCGCCCCGCGCGAAGCCCTGCGCCGGCTCCGACTACTCGTCCGCCCGGACACCGTCCTACACTGGCACCGCGACCTGCTCAGGCAGCGTCATGCTCGCACTTGGCGGAAGAGCGACCCGGGCGCCGCCTACCGTGCGGTCCATCAGCGTCCTCATCCTGCGTCTGGTCAAAGAGAATCCGGCATGGGGCTACCGGCGCGTGCACGGCGAACGCACCACCCTTGGTGTCAAGGTCGCGCCCTCCACCGTCTGGGAAATCCTCAAGCAGGAAGGCATCGACCCGTCCCCCGCGAGGGCATCGGTCATATGGCCAGACTTCCTACGCTCCCAAGCCGACGCGCTGCTTGCCCTGCGACTTCATCGAGACCATCATCTTGAACGGGCAGCGTCAGTACATCCTCGTTGTCATCGAACACGCCACCAGGCGCGTTCGCGTGCTGGGCACCACCGCCCACTGTGGTTCTCCCGCACCCGGCTCACCGACGTCGTTCACCACCGGCAGGCGACGCCGAATCGGCCGCTCGTGGTGGGATTGGTGGAGGTCAGCCGGCTTGTACTGTTCGAGCTGACCACGCTGGTCGGCTACTGCGTGACGCTCGCCCTGCACCTACGCGTGTTCACATGATCGCCTTGAGGTTGAGCACCCAGAGCGTGTCACCCACCCGCATCGCGGGCGTCGTCACCGGCCCGCTCTCCCACTGGCGTCGCTGCACGGGCTCGCCGCCCGGGGGCCGGAAGGCGACCGTGTTCCCGCCGGCCAGGTCGAAGATCAGCCGTCCCTGATCGACGAGCACGAACCTGTTCATGACCAGGGACGGCATTGCCGCGGGCAGTTCCACCCGCCCGAAACCGTCATGCCGAACCGCGTAGATCCTTCCGGAGGCGTTGGGCAGGATCAGGGGCTGCCCGGGGAACATGATGATGCAGTCCGACGGCACGGGGAATGGCGTCTCGGTAGACGACTCCTCAGGCGTTGGGGTGGAGTCCGGAGAGGTGAGATCGGCGCCGATGCACCAGTCCACCGAGCACTCGGTGATCCAGCAGGTCGAGTCCTTGACGCACCACGGGCCGGATCGTGTCTCCCCGGTCTCCAGGTTCTTCAGCGTGAAATCTCTGATTTTCGGGAGGTTGGAGGTCGTCCCGGCCCATGGCCACTGCACCAGGTGCATGCCTTCACTGCCGCTGACCGTCTCCTTCGGCCCCCCGGCCAGTGGGGCGCGCCGGATTCCGTCGCTGGAGGTCCAGATGAGCTGGTCACCGACCAACTCCGCGCTATCGCTAGGGCTGTACCGGAGGAAGACCTCGGCAGTGCCATCATCCGGCACCCACTCGTCGGAGCCCAGGATCCGGACGGGAGCGCCTCCCGACACAGGTACCGACCAGGCCTCCTTCTCCACATCGCCCTGCAGCCACATCACCCATCGTTCGTTGGCCTGCACCTCGGTGACTTCTTCGTCGGTCGCGGTGGCCAGCGGGGTGATCGCGCCGGTGGAGTGGTCGTAGACGTACAGGTTCTCGTGCTTCACCAGCACCAGGCGCTGCGCGTCGATGGAGGCCATGGGGATGTAGAAGGTCGCGCCGGGAATCTCGTACATCGCGTCGGCCCAGACGCGTTCGGCCGACACGGTTCCGGTTGGCTTCGGTGTCTCGGCTGGGCGTGGGGCCGGGGAGGCCGGGCGTACCAGGAAGGACAGGGCCGCGATGACGGCGGCGACGGTGAGCGCGGCCAAGGTGGCCTGGGCGCGACGCTGGGTACGGCGGCGGCGCAGCCGGTTGACGCCGGGCAGCAACTCGCTCGGCGTGCTGGTCTCGGCGACCGCGCGGAGGGTACGTGCCAGATCATCCTCGAACATCGGTCTCTCCCGCGTGGTCGTGGTTCCAGCCCGCCCTGAGCTTGTCGAGGGCGCGGGCAGCCTGGCTGCGTACCGTGCCGCGGGAGACGCCGAGGGCGGCGGCGATCTCCTCGTCGGGCAGGTCGCAGTAGTAACGCAGCACCAGGACGGCCCGCTGCCTGGGCGGCAGGTCGCCGAGTAATCGCCACAGGCCGGGTTCGCCGTCGAAACGGGCGATCTCGGCATCGGTGACGCCCTGATCGGGGAGTTGGGCGACAAGGTGCTCGCGCCGGCGGCGGCGCCAGGCGCTGACGTGCAGCCTGGCCATCGTCACCCGGACGAAGCCCTCAGGATCGTGCTGCTTGCGCACCCTGGCCCAGTGGTCGCTCAGCTTGAGCAACGCCTCCTGGGTGAGGTCGGCGGCGTCGTGCGGGCTGCCGGTGAGCACCAGGCCGTAGCGGAGCAGCGCGTCGCCTCTGATCCGGACGAACTCGGCGAATGCGGCTTCCACCCCGTCACCCCTATTTTCGTCAGAGCACAGGACGCACCGGAGTGCCTCAACTGTTGCACGACCTCATCCAGATTCGCCCAGTCCTGCCTGATGGACCAGCAGCGCGGCCTGGGTGCGGTGCTGCGGGTGAGCAGGGCCCTGGTCGGCAGGGGCGAGCTGGACGAGCAGGTGGTCTGCTCGTTTCGCGCGGATGCATGTGGGAGCGGGCCGTACCGGTCTGTCTTCCTCGATGGGGCCGGTCAGCTTCTCCACCGACCATGGCGCCGGACGCCGGCGCACCCCAACGGGACGCCGTCCCACGGCCGGCAGCTTGCAGCGGCAGATGGCCCAAGCCCAGCGCGCCGCCGCGCAGACGAAAGAGGCCGCCGAAGCCGAACGGCTGGCGACCACCCTTATGCAGATCCTCGACCTGCACCGGGCCGAGTTCCCGCCCGCGCATTCACCCGTCGCCGCGCCTGTCCCGCCACCCGACCTGGCGGCCTTTCTGGCTCCTCGGGAGCAGCAGGCGCCGGCGGGAATTGGCGTGTTTCAGCTCAGGGCCCGCGCGGAGGCCAGGCAGCGTGCGCGGCCGGCCGCCGAGGCCGACCTGCAGCACTGGTGGATGCAGGCCAACGCCGAGCGCGACAGGCACGAGTGGGAGCTAACCGTCAATGGCAGCGCCTTTGCGGGAACGATTCAGAGATGGTCCTGCCGGTTCTGGCGGTGGCGTTCGAGGACAACGAGGCACCCGCGGTGCCCGTGGCGCTGAACGGCTCGGAAGTATCTCTCGTCATCCTGGCGCCGGGGCCGGACTTCGTGCCCGAACGTTTTCCGTCGGCGTGCACTCGCTGCTGCGTCACCGTCAGCTCCGCGGCCTGCAGGTCGACGTCCGTCCAGCGTAGCCCGGCCAGCTCACTGCGGCGCAGCCCGCGCAGCGCGGCCGGCCACCAGGCGGCGTACAGGCGGTCCTGCGCGACGCCGGTCAGGAAGGCCGCGAGTTGTTGGTCGGTCCAGACCGCCACCGCCGGGCGTTCTCCCGAGTGCTGCCGCTGGGCCGTCCGTCCGGCGGTCCAGACGACAGGATGCGGTCGGCGGGGATGGGGAGTTCGGCTGCGTTGGCCGGGTTGATCGGGATCAGCCGGGCGCGCACCGCCGCGTTCAGCGCGGTCCGCAAGGTGGCGTGGATCCGTACCACGATGGCTGGCGACAGTTGGTGGCCAGCCAGCGTGCCAGCCACTGCCCGACGTTGCATCCGGCCCCTGCACCGTCGCGGTCAGCGGTGATCAGAGCCTGGCCAGCGGCCCGGGCTTCCTCGCGGTCGGCATACCCGCCCTTGCTGCGCGCGTCCAGGTCCACGCCGACGATCTCGGCGTCGGTCCCGAGTAGGTGGGCGGCCTCGTCCAGGGTCGGCCGTGCCGCGCCACAGGTCCAGCCAGCGTACGGGCCTGTTCCGACCGGTGCGGCGGAGCCACGCCGACGATGTCGCGGTTGTAGCTCTGCACCTTATGCCCCTGCCGCTGCAGGCGATCGGCCGGAACGCGATCACGGAGTATCGATAGGCCGGCGAAGGACCGGCCGGGCTCGGCTGCGTCGGCACCGGATTCGGTAAAGCGGCGGCGCGCCACGCTGTTGGCAAAGGCGCGCGATGTCACTCTTCGGGAGAAAGGGGAGCACCGGTATGAGCATCGACGCTGATTCGCTTGAAGAGCACCCTCTCCTGGTCAAGCTGCTCCGGGAGGGAAAGCCGGACACGATGACGCTCTGGGGATACGTGGGCCCCTCGGAGCACGACGGATCCATCGCGCTGTATCCGAGCCTGGAGAACCTGGGCTCGGCCATTGAGATCCCCAAAGGGGACATCCTTCATGTCGAAAACGTGCCCCAGAGCGTCATGCTCTTCGGCGCGAAGGTCGTCTGGGTGCGACGGAGCGCCACCGTCGTCGTCCGGCAGGCCGACACAGCCGAGGACGCGGTGACGTCGGAGGACATGCGGGACATACGCACGGGCCGGCTCCACATGCGGGTCAAGACCCAGCGCTCCGACTGCCATAGCCCCTGTGCGACCTGCAGGGACTGCAGCAGCGTGTGTATCTCCAGCTGCCGGGTGAAACCACCGCAGGAGTGAGGGAACTGCCATGATCACCGAAAGCCCACTCGCCGCGCTGGACTACAAGGCCCCCTTCCTCATCGAACGGCTCATGAACGAGCAGATCGCGGACACGGAGGAGGAGGCGGAGGAACTGTTCGCCGAGGCGAAGAAGTATCTGGTGCTCACTCAGGTCGACGAGTCGAAGTTCTGGCGGATGCACTCGATGCGGGTCGACGACGCCTGGCACCACTTCATCCTCTTCACCGGCTTGTACACGAAGTTCTGCCACGACTACTTCGGGCGTTACATCCACCACAGCCCAGGCAACGACCCCGGGGTGGCCGGCGCGAGCGAGGGGGAGCGCCCGGTCGCCTCCTTCGCGATGTTCCGCGACCGTTATGCGGAGATCTTCGGGTCGCCCCTTCCCGACGTTTGGTACGACCACCGCAAAGTCACTCTGCGCCGGCGGGTGGTGAACGATAAGGCGGGGCTGCTGACGACGCGTCGCGGCGGGAACCAGGTCGAACTGCTCGACCCCTCGGGCAGACCGCTGATGAGCGCCAACCCGATCGCCGCCGACGCCCTGGCGTTCATCGCCCGCACCGGAGCCTTCTACGTCAGGGAGCTCCCCGGCGGCCTGACCGGCGAAGAACGGATCGCTCTCATCGAGGTGCTGGCCGAGCAGATGGTCCTCAAGGTGAGCGGTTAGCGGACAGGGTGACCTACGCCTCCCTCCGGGCCGGGCGAGGGCCCAACTCTCTCGTCGTCGAGGGGCTCGGCGTCCTCGGCGACGTACGGGGCCGTGCCCTGGACATCGGCGCGGGCCCGCTCAACGACACCTATTTCCTGCTGGCGGCCGGCTTCTCGGTCGACGCTGTGGACACCGACCCGTGCACCGTCTCGCTGGCGGCCACGCGGCGGCACCCGCGACTCAAGGTCGTCCACGCCGACGTCCGTGACCTGGACATCGCGGCCGGGGTCTACTCCTTCATGGTCGCGATCCATGTCCTGCCCTTTCTGCCCAGGGCCGACGTCGTCCGGCTCGCGGAGGCGATGACTGGCGGCCTCGCCCCGGGCGGCGTCCTGTGCTGCACGTTCTTCGGCCCCGAGGACGCCTGGGCTGGGCGGAGGCAAGGGAGGACCTTCTTGCGCGGCGCGGCGGCCGGGGCGGTGTTCCAGCGGCTGGAGCCGGTCGTCCTGCGCGAGGAGCGATACGACGGCATCGACGCCAGGGACGAGCCAAAACACTGGCATGTGGTGCGCTGCATCTTCCGCAAGCCGGAAGAGCCGGTCACAGTGGCGGCGAAAGGGTCAGAAAGCCCTCCTCCAGCAGACGGCGTACCAGGGAGAGCTTGATCTCGTGGCGGGCCTCCCCCTTCAGCCCGCCCGTCGTGAAGGGTTCGCCGGTCGCCATGCGGAGGAAGGCTTCCTCGTGGCGGGACGGGATGCTCAGCCGCTTGCCGTGAAACGCGACGACCATGGTCCCCGCGTCCCTCCGGATCTCCCACCGCAGGTCGGGCCTGCGCCGGACGACGGTGTCGTGATCGAGGGCAGCCAATGACACGAGGTCGAGGAGATGCCCGTTCAGCCGGTCTCCTTCCGTGAGGAGCGCCAGGTCGACCGCGTCGTCGACCAGCGCATCCGGCGCGACGGCTCGCCACAACCGGGCGGTCAGTTCCTGCATGCGCTCCCGTGTCTCGTCACGAGCCCTGGCTGTCCGGGCGAAGCCGAAAGGCAGCGAATCGCGGAAGGCGGCGTCGCCGTCGACGGCCGCCTCGCACCCGGCCAACAGCACGTCCGCCCAGGTGATGGGAAAGACGCCGAGGCTCAGGTGCAGGGACGCCGAATGCGTCGACGCGGCCTCGTGTGGGATGCCGCGAGGCAGATAGAGAAGATCACCTTGCCGCAGGTCGAACTCCTCACAAGGGCCGGTCCGCTCCGGCTCAGGTCCGGCCTCGTACACCTTCCAGCGTTTGCCGCCGGCAACCTGCAGCACGAACACATCGTGGGAATCACGGTGTACGCCGAACCCCTGCGCCATCGGCGGCGTGAGATAGGCGTTGACCCGGCATCTCGCGCTGAACTCGTACGCAAGACGCCGGCACAGGTCCCGCAGCGGAGGCCATCGCTCGTGAACCGAGGGCATGATCATCGTCGAGCCGCGACGGTAACGGTCGTAGAGATCCTCCAGCCGCCGGCTCCCGACGGCATCGCCTTCCGCGTCGGCGCGTCCGGCCCGGACCACGCGCACCGAGCCCGCGTCAAGGTCGGAGCCGGAAAGGAGCTCGTCGAAGCGGGCGAGTGAGAACAGGTCGCCGTAGTGATCCGGCGCATTTCGACGAAGCAGGAAATGCCGCTTCTTCCAGAAGCCCCGCAGGTACTCGTCCCGGGGCACGGGATGCAACAGCCAATCCACCGTGGGCGTGACGTCCACGCCTTCCCGCTCGTCGATCATCACCTTCGATCCGTACCCACGGCGTCCATGACGACCCGCACGGAGTGCGATAGTTGACCCAATTCTGGAAGTGCGGCCCTCGTCGCAGGCCGGGATGAGCGCTTCCCTCATGCCCCGCGCACTGCCGGTGGCACGAGGTCAGCGGCGTGGGGCGGTCAGGGGGAGAAGGGCGTGATCGACGATGGCAGCGACCTGCTGGCCAGAGATGAGCGCTTGGCTTCGCGATCTTCAAGGGCGTTTTGGACGCGGTTGTCCATCGAGATCAGGTGTCGGGGTGGTCCTCGCTCGGCATCCGCCGCCACCCCTATAGCGCCCGCTCAAACAGGTCACGAGCATCCTGCAGTTCACCGTGCTTGTACTTCACCACGCTCAGGGCGTTCATGGCCTGTACGTGTGGGGCTCGAATATTCGGCCACCGCGTCCGATCTGAGGGTTCGCTGAACACAATGGATCTCCAGCTCCGTGGTTTAAGCGGTCGCTCAAGATCTGCAGGCATGCCGAGGGGCTGTAGGCCAGCGCATGAATCGAGTATTCGAGCCCTACACTATGCGAAGCCCTTGCAGGGCTATGACATGGACGGATGCAATTATCGGCATGCGCAGTGTGCAGTCACTCCGGCCAGGTGCAGGCGTCGGGTGCCGTGCTCGATGAAGAGCAGCACATACCGTTCAGAGCACGAAACCGTGTTTCCGAGCCGGACAGGCTTTGAACGGAGGGCATGACGCTCCTCAAGGCAGGTCGGACAGCGGCCTGCCCGTGGGGCGTCGGAGGGACCGTTCGGGCGTGGGAGCGCGCGCCGAGCACAGCGGCGTCACCTCTACCTGTGGGCTGGAGCGCGGGATCATTTTGCACAGCCACGATGCAATGATCAATAGGGTGTCCGCCGTGCTCGGTGCGTGCTCGTACGCCCCGCCACACGCCGGCAGGACCCGGCACCGCCTGACACACAAAACGCGCTGAGGTGGCACGAACCGTCACCCAACGGCACGTCGCGGCACTAAAGGATGGCCTTGTCTCAAACTTCGGTAGGGCTCGCGCACGAGTTTTGTGGCCTTCGACTGCCTAATCCGATGGCTACCGCGTTCGAATTCCGCACGACATGCCCTAATCATGATGCTGACCTGCGGTAACGCGTTGATGAGCCATCTGTGTGGGACGGATTACCAGGTCACCGTGCTCGGCGTGCGCTCGTATGCACCAGCCCTGCACACAGCGTGATCGAAGCCGCGCTGCGGGAGGTGGGGCTGTCCTGCTTCCTGCCAGTGGGGCGTCCGTCCCGGCGGTCCAGATCACAACCGCCGCCAGTACGCCAACGACTTCACGATCTCGGACTACGTGCTGGCCAAGGGCTACGTCTACGCCTCCACCGACAAGGGCAGCGTAGACACCGGGTTCTACCACGACGGCCAGCGGCCCGGTGACGCCATCCGGGAGTGGTACCGCCGGATGACCGAGGTCACCGTCGCCGCCAGAGCCACCATCGCCCGTCACTACGGCAGGCAGCCGCGCAGGACGTACGCGATGGGCATCTCCAACGGCGGCCAGCTCGTCCGCTGGGCGCTGGAGAACCACCCCGAGCTGTACGACGGCGGCGTCGACTCGGAAGGCACGTACTGGCCGCCGGGCAACCGGCCGAACGCGCTGACCTACCTGCCGGTGGCGCTGCGCGAATACCCCAAGTACGCGGCCTCCGGCGACGAGCGGGCGCACGCCGCGATGCTGCGGGCGGGTTTCGCCCCCGGTTCGGCGTTCCTGTGGGACTTCAACTACCGCATCCTGTGGGACGGCACCCAGCGGCGCTACCGCGAGGAGGTGGACCCGGGCTTCGACGGCGACCTGGCCGCGGGCGTCCCGTACTGCCGGAGCGGCACCCCGAACTGTGACGCCGACTACGACTACGACACTCGCCCGAAGAGCGTGCACGACGCCGTACGGCGGGCCTCGCACTCCGGCCGCATCGGCAAGCCGCTGATCACCGTGCAGGGCACGCTGGACGGCCGACCACGGCCGGCAGCCGTCGCGCAGCGCCACCATCCCCCGCCCCACCTTCGGTGACGTGGTAAACACTGCGCCATCAGCTGACCAGCTCGCCCGTCCGGTCCCTGATGAGCCGCCGCATGACGAGGGCGGACGGTGAGGGACTGCTGTCCTGGCGCTGGGTCAGGCACAGGCGGAGGGGCGGGATGCCGCACCCAAGAGTGGTGAACGCCGCGGGGGCTTTCGTCCCATAACCCATTGTGTCGCGCGAGTGTTCGTGATCGAGCGATCGAGCCGGCTCGCGCGGGATTTTGGTCGCCCGGCCCTGCCACAGCACGATGGCGGTTCTCCGGCGCGGATTCCTTGATCACGGCCCGGTCCCACCTGTCAATGACGGGGCCGTGATCAGGGAAGCGCGCTGATGGTCAGGCGCAGGTGTAGCCGGACGGCAGGGCGGTGTTGCCGTTGGGCCTGCTCGCTTGGAAGCCGAAGCTGGTGGTGCTGGCTCCCGGCGCGAGCGTGCCGTTGTGGCTGACACTTCTGACCGTGACGGTCTGGCCGCTGGTGGTGACGGTGGCGTTCCACGAGCCGGTCAGGGTGTGCCCGGCCGGCAGGGTGAAGGTGACGGTCCAGCTGGTGATCGTCGAGGTGCTGGTGTTGGTGATGGTCAGCGGCTGGATCACATACCCGGTGCCCCACTGGGACTGCACGGTCGGGGTGGCCGAGCAGGCACCGGTCGGGCCTCCCTGTGTGGTGATCTGGACGGTGTCGGAGACCGGTGAGACGTTACCAGCGGCATCGCGCGCCCGGACCTGGTAGCGGTAGGTGGTGTTCGCAGTCAGGCCCGTGTCGGTGAACGAGGTCGTGGCCGAGGTGCCGATCTGGGTGAACGTGCCGCCCATCGCGCCCGGAGCGCGCAGGATCTCATAGCCGGTCACACCGGTGTCGTCAGTGGAGGCCGTCCAGGTCAGGCTGGTGCCGGTTGCGGTGGTGCCCGAGGCGGTGAGCCCGGCCGGGGCGGTCGGCGGCGTGGTGTCGCCTCCGGTGGCGGCCGTGGTGAAGGTGGCCTGCGCGGAGTTGCCCGACAGGTTGCCCGCGCCGTCACGCGCCCGTACGTACACCTGGTATTGGGTGTTGGCACTCAGCCCGGTCAAGGTGATCGAGGTGGTGGTGGACTGGCCAAGCTGCGGGTCGGTGGCGCCCTGCTCCCGGTAGACGTTGTAGCCGGCCAAGCCGGAGCCGCCCTGGTCGGTGGACGCGGTCCAGGTCAGGGTGGCACTGGAGGCGGTCACGTTGGATGAGACCGGGGTGCCTGGCGTGCTCGGCGGCGTGGTGTCGGTCGGACTGGTGGTCAAGCCGAAGAACTCGATGGCGTAGAGGGCCATACCGCTCTGCGGAAGAGCATGCCCGGCGCCCTGGATGCTGTACGCCTCCACCTGCACGGTGCCGGACAGATTGGCGTACCGGCTGCGGGTCCAGTTTGCCTGCGGGGTGTCGGTGCTGGTCGGGGTCTGGCTCAGCCCAAACACATTGGTCCACTGCTCGATCGACTCTCGCAGCAGCGAGTAGGGCACGAGGGTGTCGCTGGTGCCGTGCCACAGCTGCATGCGCGGGCGGGGGCCGGAATATCCCGGGTACGCCTGGCGGACCGCATCGCCCCACTGCTGGGGTGTTCGGTCCATGCTCCCGCCGGTGCACCTGCTGCTTCCGGGCGGATAGTCGGAGGCGCCGGCGAAGCAGTTGAAGGGCACACCCATGAAGGAGGCCCCTGCCTTGAACACGTCCGGGTAGACGGCGAGCATGTGCTGGGTCATCATGCCGCCGGACGAGCTTCCAGTGGCGTAGACCCGGTTCGGGTCTCCCTGATAGTTCCGCTCGACATAGTCGATCATTGAGGCGATCGAGACCGGATCGCTGCCGCCGCCGCGCCGCTTGGCCGCGTCCGACCAGGTGTCGAAGCAGTTGCCGAACCCTGCCGACTGGGTGGCGCTCGGGTAGATGACGATGAAGCCGTATCGATCCGCCAGCGAGGCGAACTCACTGCCCTGGTAGAAGCCGGGACCGGAGCCGCCGCAGCCATGCATCGCAACCACGATCGCCGGCGAGGCCGGGTGCGAGTCCGGCACATAGACGTGCATCCGCATGTTGCCCGGGTTGTTGCCGAAGCTGGTCACCTCCACCAGGGTGGCGGCGACGGCCGGCGATCCGAGTACCACGGTCATGACGGCAAAGAGCGCCGCGGCGCAGGCACCAGCCAGCACCGTGGTCAATCGTCTCATCCGCGCTCCTCCTCTCCATATCCGCGGCGCGCCGCGGATCGGTCCGCCGCGTATTGACGTCGGTCGCTGGAAAATAGAAGGGCCACGATCCACCGTCAATGCACGCTTGGTGCGCATGCCCGCCAGTTCACCTGGCAGAAAGCCGTTTTCCCTGGTTATCAAGTAACTTGCTATCAAGATTCTTGATATGGGTGTGGGAAACTTACATTGGAGCCCGTTCTGACGGGGCGCGATATCGTCTCCTGGTGACCGATCCGGGTGTCCCCGCGGCCGCTGCGCCGGACGCACCGCCGCCCCGTGTGAGCTACCTGGTGTTCCGGCTGGAACGCCGCATCCGCGCCTGCCTGGATGAAGCGCTCGCCCGGCACGGCATGACGACCACCGAGTACATGGCGCTCAGCGAGCTGCGCCTGCGCGACGCCCCGTCCTCGGCCGACCTGGCCCGCATCGCCTTCGTCACCCCGCAGGCGATGAACCTGGTCATCCGCGATCTCGAACAACGCGGCCTCATTCGCCGCGACCCGCATCCCCGTGGCGGCCGCGCTCTGCGCACCCGCCTTACCCCGAAAGGCCTGAGCACCCTCCGGCGATGCGACCGCTCCCTCGACAGCATCGAAGCCGTCATGCTCGCCGAGATCGACGACCCGGACCGCACGACACTCGCGGAAGCGCTCACGCTGTGCGCCCGAGCCCTCCATCCGGACATGCGGCCCTGATCCCAGTTCTTCGCTCGCAGAAACCACCCAGGGAAATGCTGTGGTCCGTGGCCAGCCACGGACCACAGCTGCAGCCAGCGCCGGACTCGACCAACCACAGAAGCGATCGAATTGGGACTCCTACGAGTTCGGCACTGCACTGGCAGGAATTCGACGGAGACACACCGCGCGGCAGTTCAAGCGCTGGTCCTATGGGATGTGGCCCGGCCCCCGCCTCCGCGCGGGACCGGGCCGATCACCCCGAGGGCCGCCTCCAGCTTGGCCTCAGCGGACGTCTCCTAGATCTTCCGCTCACGGTTGAGGAACTCGGCCAGCCACTGTTCGACGGTGATCTCCTGGGTGATCTTGCGGCGGATCGTTCCCGCGTTCGGGAGGGCGTCGGTATCGGTCAGGGTGCGCTTGATCAGGTCGGCGATCTGGGTGCGGGTGGCGGGCTCGCGCGGATCGGCCAGCGCGGGCAGGTCGCGCACCTGGCCGAGCTCGTCCTTGGCGGCGTCCCAAGTGACGAAGCCGCCGCGGCGCAGCGGCCCGCGCCGCTCCGACCGGGAAGTCAAGCAAACCCGCAGCTCACGACCGTGAACGGAGTATCGACACCCTTCACGCGAGCGCACGGTGAGATCCGCGGTGTGAAAGAGTCTTGGGGACCGATTTGCGAGGACGATAGAGTCTGGCCCTGAGGCAGAGCCGTGCCGGGGTTGAGGAGGGGGATGTCCATCACGCCCTTATCCCTGCCGCAGCCTCCTGCGAAGGCGCCGGAGTTCGGACGAGACGCGCTGATCGTGTGCGAGAGCCTGGTGCGGATCTACCAGTCCGGGTCGGTCGAGGTGCAGGCATTGCAGGGGCTGGACCTGGTCGTGGACAGCGGGGAGATGGTGGCCGTCGTCGGAGCGTCCGGGTCGGGGAAGTCGACGTTGTTGTCCATCCTGGCCGGGGTCGACGCTCCCACCGCCGGGCGGGTGCGGGTCGATCAGTGGAATCTGCTGGACATGTCTCGGGCCGATCGTGTCCGGTATCGGCGGCACACCGTGGGACTCGTACGCCAGCAGACGGCCGCCAACCTCATCCCGTACCTGACAGCGCGGCAGATGGTCGACCTGCCGATGACAGCGGCCCGCACTCCCGGCCGGGTACGCCGCAGGCGCGCTGCCGAGTTGCTGGACCTGCTCGGCGTCGCCGAGTGCGCCGAGCGGCGGCCTGCGCAGCTGTCCGGCGGGCAGCAGATGCGGGTGGCCATCGCGGTGGCCCTTGCCAACGAGCCCAGGGTGCTGCTGGCCGATGAGCCGACCGGGGAACTGGACAGCGCCACGTCGGCCGCGGTGTTCGGGCTGTTGCGGGAGATCAACCGGCGGCTGGGCGTCACCGTCGTCATCGTGACCCACGATCCCGCGGTCAGTGGGCAGGTGGAGCGGACGGTGGCGATTCGCGACGGGCGCACGAGCAGCGAAGTGTTGCGGCGTACCGCCACCGGAGATGACGGCGCCCCGCAGGTGATCGCCGAGGAATACGCGGTGATGGACCGGGCAGGGCGGATTCAGGTGCCGCGCGACTACCGGGAGGCGCTGGCGTTGACGCGACGGGTCCGGCTGGTGCTGGAAGCCGATCACGTCGCGATCCGTCCCGACGGCGGCGGGGCCGGATGAACGGCGGGTCCCTGGTCAGCGTGCGTGGCGTTCATCGCCGGTACGGCAGCGGGGCGACCGCCGTGCACGCGTTGCGGGATGTGACGTTCGAGCTCGCGGCCGGCACCATGACCGCCCTCGTCGGGCGGTCCGGCTCCGGCAAGACCACGCTGCTCAACATCATCGGCGGCCTGGACCGCCCGGACTCCGGTACGGTCCTCGTCGACGGAACGGACATCACCGCCCTCGACGAGGACGGCCTGTCCCTGCTACGGCGGGAGAAGGTCTCGTACGTCTTCCAGACCTTCGGCCTGATCCCGGTGCTGTCGGCCGCGGAGAACGTGGGCGCCCCGCTGCGGCTGGCCCGCGTACCGCCGGTGGAGCGTGAGCGGCGGGTCGCGCTGCTGCTGGAACTGGTCGGACTGGCCGCCCATGCCGAGCAGCTACCCGCTGAGCTGTCCGGCGGGCAGCAGCAGCGGGTGGCGATCGCCCGGGCGCTGGCCGCCTCGCCCCGGCTGCTGATCGCGGACGAGCCGACCGGGCAGCTGGACGCCGAGACCGGTCTGTCGGTGATGGCACTGCTGCGCGGGGTGGTGGAGTCCGAGGGGGTGACGGCGCTGGTCGCCACGCATGATCCGACGATGCTCGCGCTGGCGGATCGGGTGATCCGCATCAACGACGGGCATCTCGACGAGCATCCCGGCATGCGCTCTGATGGGCGGCTCGACGGACGCTCCAACGGTCGGGGCGATGCGTGATCAGTAAGAGCGGTCCGTGCTGAGACTGGTCGCCCGGCGAGCCCGTGCGCAATGGCCATTGCTGGCAGCCCTCCTGGCCGTCGCCGTGGTCGGCCCCACGCTGCTGGGCACCTGCGCCCTCCTGCTCACCCGTACCGCCGAGCAGGCGCTGGAGACTGCCGCCTCTCGCGCCACCTCCGACCAGATCGACGTCACCGCCTACACCGTCACCATTCGCGGCGAGCACGCGAGATCCGTCGCCGACGACACCGTCGGCGTGCTGACCTCCGCCCTCGCTCCGTTCGCGACAACGACGGCCGCGCGCGCGTCGTCCGCGATGCGGTCGCTCCCCAGCGCCGGTGTTCCGGCTGTGGCGTACCTGTCGGGGATGGAGGACCTGCCGGCCCGCACCCGACTGGCCGCCGGACGCCTGCCGCGGGCGGGTGTCGCGCCGACGGAGGCCGTTGTCCTGGAAAGCACCGCACGGCAGCTCGGCCTGACTGTCGGCAGCCGGGTCCGCCTCGGCAGAGAGTTGGCCGACGATCCTGACCAGAGGATCGAGGTGAGCGTCGTCGGGGTCGTACGCCCGCTGCCGGGCACCGGCTGGGACCGTGACCCCCTCGCCGCCTCCGGATACGATCTGGCCTACCGCGACGGCCGCTCCGCACAGCCGGTTCACGCGTACGGGCCGTTCATCGTCGACCTCGCCGACCTGCTCGGCGGCGGCTCCACCCTCGACCGGCTCGAGATCAGCGCCCACCCCGACCTGTCCGCCCCCGCCGGCCGTGACCTCGACACCGTCACTCAGGCCGTGCTCGGTGCCGACCGCCGGCTGGGGCAGACGCTCGGCGACCGGGTACGGATCCAGCGAGTCGCCTCCCGATTGCCCTCGACCCTGCTGGCCGCCCACGATCAGCAGCGGGTCACCACGGCCGCCGTGCTCGCCGTCGCCGCCATCGGCCTCGTCCTGACCGCGACCGCCCTCGCCCTCGCCGGTCGGCTCAGCGCCGGTGTGCGCAGCGACGAGACCGCCCTGCTGTCCGCGCTGGGCGTCGGCCGCGGTCAACTCGCCACCGCCGCGCTCGTCGAGGCCGGCGCGCTCGCCGTGCTCGCCACCGCGGTCGCGATCCCGGCGTCGTCCGCCCTGCACGCCGGGCTGACCCGGCTGCCGCCTATGGCCGGGGCCGGGCTCGCCACGCCTTTCGGCGTGAACGCCGCACAGGTGCTGTCCGTCGCCGGCGGCGCGCTGACGCTGGCGGTGGTGCTCGTCGTGCCCTCGCTGCGGACCTCTTCCGGAGGTGTACGCGGGCGGCGGGATCTGCTCGCCCGATCTGGCGCCGACCTGCTGCTCGTGGCGCTCGCCGCCGTCGGCTGGTGGCAGTTACGCGACCAGCCGACCGGTTCAGGGTCTCCCGTCGACGCCGTACGAGTGCTCGCTCCCGCGCTGCTGCTCATCGCCGGATCCGCGGTGGCGTTGCGCCTGGTGTGGCCCGCGTTGCGCGGTGTGGAACGGCTGGCCGGCCGGGCTCGCGGGCTGATGGTTCCGCTGGCCGCGTTCGAAGCCGCCCGCAGGCCACAAGCGGTCGCGGCGGGGTTGCTCATCGGGCTGGGCTGCGCGGCGGCCACGTACGGGATCGGGTTCGACGCCACGTGGCAGCGCTCCCAGCAGGACCAGGCCGATCTGTCCGTCGGCACCGATCTCGCGCTCACCCTCACCGCCCCGCCCGCCGCCGGGCAGGGCCCGGTGGTCGGCGCGGCCAGCGGGGGAGAGGTGAGCCCGGCCACCGATCGTGGCGTCGCGGTCGGGCAGTGGCTCGGTGGCGCCGGTGACCCGCCGCGGCTGATCGCCGTGGACACCACTCGTGCCGGGGCGCTGCTGCGCGGACGGCTGAACGACGGACGCACCTGGAACGCTGTGGGCGCCGGTCTCGCGCCGCCGACGCGCGCCGCCGGTGTTCCCGTCCCGGCCGGAGCCGCGCTCTCCCTGGTCGCTGACGCAACCGGTACGACGCCGCTCACCGTGACGCCCCGGCTGCTGTTCCAGGATGCGACAGGGCTGCGTACTCCTTGCACCGGTGAACCCATCCCGCTCGACGGCAAAGCGCATCCGCTGCCGGACTGCGCGACGGCCGAAGGGCTCCGGCTGGTCGCGGTGTCCCTTCCGTTCGCGATCGCGACGGGGAACGTAGGCACCGGCCACTCCGATGCCCTGGCGGACCCCCCGACGGGGGACAGCCGCGTCGCCGTGACTCTCACCGTGGCGGGAACAGCCTCTGGGGCATCGCCCTGGACCGCCACCTCAGCCGGGCCGGCCCCCGGGCAGCTCGGCAATCCGGCCGTCGCCCTGACCAGCACCCCCGCGGGTACCGAGCTGAGGATGACGACGACCGTCGCGCTGAAGGGCCCGCCGGACGCCGCCAGGAACCTGGTCGCCACTGCTTTCCCGGCCCCGGGACCGGTGCCCGTCGCCGTCTCCGCCCGCTTCGCCGACGAGGTGGACGCCCAGCGCGGCTCCCGGCTCGACCTCACCGTCGGCCTCACCCCCGTACAGGTCAGCGTGGCCGAGGTGCTGCCGGCCGTACCGTCCGCTCCGGGTGCCGCGGCCATCCTGGCCGACTTCGACGCCCTCTCCCGTGCCCTCGCCGTCAGCGGCGACTTCGACGTGCCCGTGGACGCGTGGTGGGTCGGCCATCCCGCCGGAGGTGATGCGGCCGATCTCCGCCTCGGCAGCGTCACCACGCGCGCGTCCGAGACCGCCCGGCTCACGGGCGGCCCGCTGCGGGCCGGGCTCCCGGCCGTGCTCCGGCTGCTCGTACCGGCCGCAGTGCTGCTGATGATCGCCGGAATCGTCCTGCACGTGACGTTCGACCTGCGGGCCCGCGCGGTCGAGATGGCGCGCCTGCGGGGTCTCGGGATGACCCGGCGCGAGATCCGTACCGTGCTGCTCGGCCAGCACGTCGGCATCCTGCTGCCGCTGCTCGCGGCGGGCGCGGTCGTCGGCGCGCTGGCCACCCGCGTCGTCGCGCCTCTGCTCGTCCGCTCCGATACCGGCGCCGCTCCCGTCCCCGAGGTTCTGCCCGTCTGGCCGTGGGCCGCCGAGGCCGCCCTGCTCACCGGGCTGCTGGCCGGGTGCGCGCTGGCGGTGAGCGCGGTGGTCGTCGTCCAGGCCCGGCTTGCCGATGCCGCGTATCTGCGGGTGGCGTCGTGAGGATCCCGGCACCGCACTGGCCCAGCGTCGTCGGCCGCGCCCGCGCGGACGCCGGGCCGCTGCTCCTGGCCGCCGTCGTGGTGGCGGTCGTCACGCTGCTCGCCGGCGCGATGCCGCCGACGCTGTCCGCGACCGCCGACGCCGCCGTACGGGACGCGGTACGCAGGACCGGCGGCGACCTCCAGGTCCACGCCCGCATGGAAGGCGACGACGGGCCGAACGGCAGCCGCGTCCGGCACCCTCGCCTCGCCGAGGACGTCGACGACTTCCGAGCCAGGGCGACGGACGAACTCGGCCCCGGCCTGCGCGCCGCCCTGCGTCCACCCGTCGGCACCGTCACCAGCCCCACCCTCAAGATCACCGATGGCAGCGTGCTGCGTACGTTCCAGCTCGCCTATGTGGCTCGCGACGGTGGGCCCGACGTGACCTGGATCGCGGGCGGCCCGCCCCGGCCCACCGCCTCCGCGACGGCGGAGGTGACCTACGGCGCGCCGCCGTGGCCGGTGCAGGTGGGCCTGTCGGAGGCGGACGCCGCCGCTCTCCAGCTCCGTCCCGGCGCCCGCATCCCGCTGGCAGACGACCAGGGGAATGTCAAGAAGGTCCAGGTCAGCGGCATCTTCCGGCCTGGGGACAGCGCCGATCCCGCCTGGCGGCTCCTCCCCTCGCTGCTGAGTCCCGTCGTCGGCGCGGACGGCACGGGAAGCACCCGGTTCGCCGGGCTGCTGTCACGCGACTCGCTGCCCGACGCCCGGCTCGCCTTCGGCCAGGACGAGTTGCGGCGTACCGTCTGGTTCACGCCCGAACCGACCCGGCTCACCTGGGACGAGGTCCCGTCGGTCGCCGCGAAGGTGGTCGCGCTCAAGGCGGCCTCCGGCTCCTCTGGCGCCCGGGACGGCTCGCTGAAGTGGGAGACCCGGCTCGACGGGGTGTTACGGAACGTGAGCTCCCAGGTCGACGCCGCGTCCGCGCAAGCGTCCACCCTGCTCATCACCCTGCTCGCCGTCGCGGTCCTGGTACTGCTGTTCGCCGCAGACCTCCTGGTACACCGCCGTGCTCCCGCCCTGGCCGCCGCCCGGCAGAGAGGGATGTCGCTACCGGTGATCGGTGGCGAGCTGCTGCTCGAATCCGCCCTGATGGCGCTGCTGGCCGCGGCGGCCGGGCTCGGTCTGGCCCGGGCCGTCGCGCCGGGGGTCTCCTGGGAGTGGGTGGCTCCCGTGGTGGTCACCGCCGTCGCCGCCGGACCGGCGTTCGGCACGCTCACCGCCGCCCGCGCCACCCGGGATCGCCGCGTCCCGGCCAACCGGAGTGCGCGGCGGTGGGTGCGTAACACCGTACGACTGCGGCGGGCCGCCCTTGAGACCGGGGTGCTGGCGGCCGCGTCCGGCGCCACCGTCGCTCTGTACCAGCGTGGAATCGGTGGCGGGGTGCTGCCCGCGAGCGCGCCTGCCCTCTGCGCGCTCGCAGGCGCGCTCATGCTGGCGCGGGCGCTGCCCCTCGTGATGCGCTTCGTGCTCAAGCGGCTTCTGCGGTCGAGCCGGCCGCTGGCGGTGTTCGGGGCCGCGAGGGCGGCGGCGACCTCGGCCCGGGTGCTACCGCTGCTGGTGCTCGTGACCTCCGTGGCCTTGGCCTCGTACGCGCTCACTTTTGGTGCCGCTGTCGGCCACGGGACTGCGGATGGGCCGCTGGCCTCGGGACTCCTGCGGTTGGCGTGGGTCTCGGCGGTAACCCTGCCGGTTCTGGGCCTGCTGGGACTCGCTCTCGGCACGGCAGCCGGCGCGCCGGAGCGATGGCAGACCCTGACCCGGCTGCGCACCCTCGGGCTGCGGCCCCGGGAGGCTCGCTGGGTCGCCGCGGGAGAACTGCTGCCGCCGGTGGTGGTCGCCGCTGTGGGCGGTCCGCTGCTCGGGGTGCTGCTCGCCCGCCTGACGTTCGGCTCGCTCGCCCTGCGCCTGCTCACCGGCGCCGATCCGGCCCTGGTGTTGCCGTGGTGGGGGCTCGGCCTGGTGGCGGTCGTGTTCCTGGCGGCGGTCGCCGTCATGATGCCCGTCGAATCGGCGCTACGCCGCCGACGACGGCTGAGCGAGGTACTCCGCGCGGGCGACAGCTGAGCCGGCAGTCGCCGGGTACCGTGTTCGATGAAGACCAGCACATACAACCGCTTGAGGAGCAGCGTCTCGACCACGAGGAAGTCACACGCGACGATCGCGTGGGCTTGAGCGGTCAGGAACGGCCGCCAGGTCGGTCCCTCCCAGCGGGGCGCCGGATCGATATCGGCATTGTGCAGGATCTCCCATACCGTAGAGGCCGCGATGTTGCAGCCCAGGCGGGCCAACTCGCCCTGGATTTTCCGGTGCCCCCATGTTGGGTTCTCCCGGGGCATCCGAACAATCAGTGCCTTGGCCGGTTGGCGGGTGCAGGGCTGCCCTTGGCGCCGTCTGTCGGTGAAGGTCCATTTACGCGCCACGGGGTTGCGGTGCCGGCGCAGGATCGTCGCTGGGGTGACCGGGAGTACTTCCGCCCACTGGCGGCGGAGTACCTGGTTTTCGTGACGAAGCACCAGCAAACGGGGCTAGCCGGTGGGTTGTTCCGGGTCGAAAGAGCTGAGCCGCTCGGCGATGGTGGTGGCCAGGTCGCGGCGCATCATCTGGAACCGCACCTCCACCCGCTCCCGGTACGAGGCCAGCTCATGCTCGGGGAAGCCCTCGTCCCGCTGCCCTTCGTACAGGACACGGAGGCTTTCGAGGTAGCGGAACCACTGCTCGTCGAACGAGCCCAGCGCGCCACCGCGCACCAGATCCGTGCCCATGGCCCGGAGCAGCGGCTCATGGTCGGGCCCGGCCACGGCGAGCACCGCAGCCAGAGGGTCGGTCAGCACGTCGCGGCGCTGGGCGTAGTAGGCGGCGCGATGCTCGGCGTAGACCGCCGCGTACGCGAACCCCCGCCGCCGGCGGGCGGCGACCTCCCGTTCGGCCGTCTTCCGGCGGGACTCGAAGGCCCTGGCGATCAGCCATCCCCTGATCGGGGCCCGGTTCTTCTTGGCCCGGGTGGGCACGCGCAAGCGGACCAGGTCGTCGTCCATCGACACGTACATCTGGGTCTCGCCGTACTCGCCGGCCAGCTCCCGCAGCCGGAGCTCCAGCCGGCGGGGAGCCAGCCGCTCCGCGCCCAGCACCACGAGCCCGCCGAGCTTGATCACGTTCTCGCGGTCCCGCCTCCAGCGCGGCAGCAACTCCTGCCGCGCGGCGGCCACTGCCTCGGCCCAGGCGTCGTTCGCGCTCAGCACGGGGTCCATACCCGAGGCCAGCACGCGCTCCTCGGCCAACCAGTCGAGGTCGCCGCCCAGGATGACCTCGATGTCCGGGACGGGTTCGGTCAGCAGGGTGATCGCGCCGCGGCGGCCCGCGCGGCCGAGCGGGCGCTGCGGGGGCATGAGGCCCGGAGCCAGGTCGCGGCGGGTCAACCCGTCGGCCAGTAACGCGGCGGTGACTCCCGAACCGGCCACGATGATCACCGGCCGGCCCGCGTCGTAGTAGCCGGCCACCGCCTCGACCAGGGCCTCGTACTTGGCGAACATGTCGGCGAACATCAAGTCGGGGTGATCGCGCCGGCCGGCAGGCGCAGCAGCCGGCACGACCTCGACCGGCAGCCCATAGAGGTGGGCGAACTCGTCGGCGTCGGTCGCCGCCGTGGCGGTCACCCCGGACAGATGCGCATAGAGCCGGAGGTACTCGCCAACGGTGATGAACGCGACCCGTTCGCCCTCCACCTCCAACGACCTCTCGTCCAGTCCGCTGTCGAGCAGGACGCGGTCGGCGTCGATCACGATGGCGCGGTGCGGGTCGCGCTGGACTTGTTCGCCGGGCTCGGTGCACAGGTTGTCGCGCAGGTGGTCACCACTGAACTCGCCCACCGAGCCCACCGTCACATCCGCCGCGTACGCCGCCTGCCGCGCGTCCAGCTCCAGCCCGTCCAGGCACTCGACCTCAAGCCCCAGGAATCGGCAGACCGCGACCGTGTGCGGAGCGCCGTTCCCGCTGATCACGTGCACGCCGCGCCCGTCGAGCGCGCCCAGGTACGCCGCCAGGGTCACCACCGCGGCCGCCGCTGCGCGGCCCTTGACCTCGGCCATCGACCCGTGATGCACCGCGGCCGCCGCCTCGAGTTCGTTCTCTGAGGGCCGGTACCCCTCGGCCCGCCACGACGCCTCCCGGGCGAGCGCGAATGCGTCGGCCAGGAGCTCGTCGAGGGACTCGCCGGCGGCCCGCCGTTCGCGTAACCCCTGAGTACGGCCCGCCAGCTCCGTGTCCGCCAGCGCCGCCAGACGCTGCCCCGACTCCTCGATCGCTCCGGCATGACGCTTTCGTGGCTGAGCAGAACTCATGGAGAGAATCTAGCGAGTTCGATGGTCTTGGGGTCACTTGCCGGTACGGATGTAGGCCCGCCGCTGGAGGCGCCCAGCCGGGCCAGGACCGGCCTTCGAAATGGTCCAGTCCCAGGCCAGTCTTCAGTTCGCGATGATCACGCTCGATCCGCCAGCGGATCTTGCCGTACCGGACCAGGTCGGCCGGGTCGGTATCGGCAGGAAGGCTGGACAGCCAGTACTCGATCGGTCGGATGCACCGCAGCGGGGGGAGGTTGGGAGGCTGGCCCTTGAGTCTTTGTATCGCCGAGTGACGCCGGTTCCGGCGAGGTTTTTCAAAGTCTCGGGTCCTGGTGAATTGGCAATGACGACGTCGTAGCCGTTCGCGATCGCTGCACGCGCGATGCGTGTTCGGATGCTGATCCGGTTCGTCGACAGGAACTGCTGGGCGGTCCCAGCGAGGTCGACAGCGCCGCAGCGCAGGGCGAGACCTTCCGGTCTGCAGCCGCGCTCACACCGACGTCCGCGGGATGTACTGGATAACGTGCGCGAGTCGCACATCGTCTCGGGGAAGGGATTGTCTGCTCCACCGCAGCGGCTGGCAGCTCATGTGCGTGAAAGTGACTACCGTTTCTTGGAGCCTCACAGAGAGGCGAACAAAACGGAGCCAGCCGGAGTCGTACCCGTTATTAGATCAACAGGGAGGCTTGATGCTGCATACGGGAATTGCCGCGCTGGCAACGGCGGCGGTCGTCGGCACCCTGAGCGGGCTGCCGAAGGGGACGCTGTTCATGGAGTCGCACCCACCTGCCAAGTCGGGGGAGGCATACGAGAAGAGCGACTCCACAGGCAAGGCCCTGCGGCTGAACCCGTGCGACACCGGCAAGGCGTGGGACACAGGCCGCGTGGCGGTCAGGACAATGGTCTACACCTCGGATGACGACATGGACATGAAGGACGAGCAGCTCGTCCTCTACAAGAACGTCGCGTACGCCGAGCGGGCGATGCGGCAATTACGGACGCGCCTGGCGCGCTGCGCGGTCGTGGACAAGGGCTACCTGCGCCGCTCGCGCTTCTTCGCCAAGCCCGCAACCGCGGGCGACGAGGCGCTGCGGGCCGGCAGGGTGAACCACGAGACCTCCTTCAGGTACGTCGCGATGCGGCGCGGGTCCACGCTGTACATCGTCGGAGAGACTGGCCGAGTGTCCAAGAGCCTGCCGCTGAAGGACTTCCGCGACCTGGTCGGGCAGGCGCGGAAGATGGCCGTGAAAGTGTGCGACATGCCCGGGGCCGACTGCTGAGACGCTCTGAGATCGGCGCCACGATCGAATACCACCGCAGTCGGATCCGCACGTACCTGGGCTTTCGCACCTGCACGACGGTGGACGCGACGAAGCTCGCGGTGTGGCCGGCCGAGAACGTCAAGGAGGCGGTGCTGCGCACCGGCTGCCTGAAGCCCGTCACCTCGGTGGCCACGCCCATAGCGAGGACGACATCCCCTACGTGCGGCGCCGCTATCTGACCACGCAGATCGCCCAGGACGTCGCGAACGCGACGTTCACCGTCTGGGACGTGGAGTTGTAGGGCGAGGGCACGACCACCGTCGCCTCCGACTCCACACACGTGCGCGCCTACGACCAGAACATCTTCACCGAGTGGCATTCGCGGTACGGAGGTCGCGGCATCCTCATCTACTGGCACATCGAGCGCGGGTCCACGGTCGTGCACTCCCAGACGTTGCGTGCCTCGGCCTCGGAGGTGCACGCGATGATCGAGGGTGCGGTACGGCACGGCACCACGATGAAGGTCGAGGGCAACTATGTGGACTCCCACGGCCATGTTGTTACGTGGACACCTCACGTCCCGCAGACCTCACTGGCTACACGATGTAGCCAGTGCAGCCTCCGGGATTCGCGCATCGCTGGCTCCCACGATAGGACGGCAATTACCTGGGTCCGGTCATTCGCAGGGGCCATGAGGCGGGTGGAATCTGATCCGCGGGCTCGAAGCACCATTGAGCAGCCCTGAAGAATGGCTCCGGGCGTCAGACTGTTTTACGGGGTCGAACCCGCCAAGCGGTTACGACGTCAGCGAACGTGCTGGGCCGGCCGAATCCCCAGCCCCCGCGATGGACGCGCCGACTTCTCACCCTGACCGCGGCTCCGCGGGTGCGAGAGGGCGCCGACGATGCGTTGCCGGTCGTATGCCGGGAACGGCGGGATCTACGATCGGCTCGTTCATGTGGTTCCAGACCCGTGCTTGTACGAAACGAGAATTGATTGATGCGCCGGCATCGCCGCCACTTCGGGGTGTTGTGTCGAGAAGGGCGAGTCAACTGTTTAAGAAGGTGTCTTCATTCCTTGTTAGCGGTCTTCAAGGGATGACAAGACCTTGTTCGCCCGGGCCGCAGCAGCGTCCGTAGATCACTCGAATGCGCCGCCTGCGCGAACTTTTCGCGAATTTTAGAAGTATGACCAGGTGCCGCGTCAGCCGCGAACTTTCTCCGCCCCAACAGACTCCAATGGGCAACGAATCATCACTCGCAACGGGGAAACTAATGAACTTCACCGCACGTCTGCAGGCCGCCTCGGTGATCACTCTGGTGGCGACCGGCTTGGCCGTGCCCACTCCAGCCGCAGGGGCGCTCGCGCCCATCCGGCCACCCGCCTTGCCGGAGTCGGGATCCGGCCCCGCCGCCTTCGCCTATTTGTGCGCCAACCCGAAGGACCCCGAGAAGTTGCCCACGGGGCCGTGCGACACCTGGCGGCTGGTGACCACGCACGGCAAGATCTTCACTGTCCCCGAGGCCGTGGCCTGGGAGAAAAGCAAAGATCCCAACGAGGGCGGGGAGCCGGGATCCTTCGCGATCAGCCCGGACGGCACGCGCGTGGCCTATCACCGGGCCCGTGACCGTCGCATCGTGGTGCGCGAGCTGACCTCAGGCAAGATCTGGACGATCCCCTACCAGGTGCCGACCGGCTTGGGCTCGCCGTTCGGCCTGCGGTTCGTCCGGGACGGCAGGCAGCTGACCATCTTCGCGGGCGACTCCGGGGTCGACACGCTCGTCCAGGTGGAGGCCGGTACGGTACAGCGCCTGCCCAAGGGCTGGAGGCTGCTGGACGCCGACCCGGCGACGGGGCGTCTCACGCTGCTCGATCAGCCGGTGATGCAAGTCCGCGGGGCGTTCCTCACCGTCGAGGGCGAACGCAAGACCACCGCCAAGATCGCGGAGAAAGCGGGCAAGCACCTTATCTGGGGCGCTTTCGCCGCCCGCAACGGTCGGGCCGCCAACCTGGTGCCCAAGGAGCCGCCCGCGTGCGGCCCGGACATGACGCCCGTGTGGCTGGCCGTCTTCTCCACCCGGACGGGCAAGATGACCACGGTCAAGCCGCGGCTGCGGGCCGACGTCTACCGGGCCGACGTGATCGATTGGCTGAATGCGAAGGAGATCGTCGTGGCGGCGGGCCGCGAGCGCCCCGGCAAGACGCCCGACACGGTCGTCGGCTCCTACGTGTACGCCATGAACGTCACCACCGGCGCCACCCGACTCATCGCCAAGCTCTCCACCACCGAGGAGGTCTACCAGGACAGTCTGGAAGTGGGCGGCTACACCGCAGCGCAAGACCGGCCGGCGGCCGGCAAGGTGGCCAAGCCGCGCAAGCGCGGCTGCGACTGACCATGCCAGTGCCGCCGTGCGCTGTGACCTCCTCGGCACCCCAGTCCCACAGTGCTTGAAGGACCGGGCCGAGGCGGTGGCCGTGCGGGGTCAGGCGGTAGGAGGTGCGGGGTGGCCGGCCCGACCTTGTCCGACAGCGCCGGCAGCGCCCGCCCGAGCTCCGTGAACGTGTGCTCGCCCTTGAGCAGCTCGCGCACCACCAGCGTCGTCCACCGGCCGCGCAGCGCGGCGAGGGTGATCTCCACCGGGCAGGACAGCGTGGGCTCTACCACGGCCGCCCGGCAGCGAGGACGACCAGGCAGCCTCGCACGCGTTCGATCGGCTGAGGGACGGGCTGCGCTCCCACAGCCGGCAAAACAGGGTTGCCTGCGATCTTCTTCCAGCGGCTCACCATGAAGCGGGTCACTTGGCGGCGAAGTCCTGGGTCCAGGAGATCGCGCCGTTGGAGTCCTCGACCGCACCGACCCCAATAAAGGTGAACCTGCAGTTCAGGATGGTGGCCTTGGTTCCGGAGCTGCTCATCCAGGACTGCACGACCGCGGCCGGGGTGCGCGGGCCCTTGGCGATGTTCTCCGCCAGGCTGGTGCCGCCGGTAAAGCCGACCTCCTTGATGCGGTCCGTGCAGGATCGGCCGTCGCGGGAGGTGTTCGCGGAGTAGTTGTACTCCGCCATGTCGGTCGAGTGCCCCTGGGCGGCCCGGCGGAGTTGCGGGTGGTGCTTGAACGCCCGGCATCCCTTCCGACCCCGACGCCCGCTCCGATGACCTCGACCCCGACTTCTACCAGTCCCGCATCGCCACTCAGCGCCGCGAACGCGATCTCATCAGCCAACTCGAACGCCTCACCGGCAAGACCGTGCAACCAGCTGCCTGACTAAATCCCATCGCAGAAACCTCACCTGAGATCGTGGTCGAGGTTCGCTGCCGCCTGCCTACGAACTCACCAATTTTCGAGCCAGGCGGAGCAGTTCCCCTGCTCGGCTATTGGGCGGGCTCATCAGTTGTGGCGAATCTCGCGAAGAAGGGCAGACTCTGCCATGTCGGTGGGCGGAGCGGGGACCAGGGCATCATGATTCCGGACTGGCCGTGTTCAGTCATCGCCGCGCTTGGCTCAGTGGCTGTGGGACGGCGCCTGCCTGATGCCCTCCATCCCGGTGTGGCGTGAACTTTTGGCGCGGGTTTTCGGCAACAAGGATGGTAGGGCGCCCGCGGCGCCGGGGGAGGGAGAGGCGGGGGTATGCGAACAGGGCCAGAAGCCGGCCACGCGGCGGACACGGACGTCGGCATGGTGGCGGGGTCGGACGCCGCCGTGGTGGCCGCGTCGGTGGCGGATCCGGACGTGTTCGGGGAGCTGTACCGCCGGCACGCGCCGGCGGTGCACGGTTTCGTGTTGCGGCGGATGGGGACCGAGCACGCGGATGACGTGACGGCGGACACGTTCGTGACGGCGTTCCGGATCCGGGGGCGGTTCGACCGGCAGCGGGACAGTGCCCGTCCGTGGTTGATGGGGATCGCGGTGCACCAGATCTCGCGGCGCTGGCGTGCCGAACGTGCTCACCTCAGCACGCTGGCGGCGCTGGAGGCGGTTCCGCTCGGCCACGGCGTGCCGGACGCGTCCGAGGCCGTGCTGGCCCGGTCGGTGGATGTCGGGCTGGCCGCCGCGCTGCGCTCCCTGCGGCGGGGTGACCGGGACGTGCTGCTGCTGGTGGCTTGGGCGGAGCTGGAGTACGCCGAGGTCGCCGAGGCGCTGGGGATCCCGCTCGGGACCGTACGCTCCCGCCTGCACCGCGCCCGCCGTCTGGTGCGGGACGCCCTGACGACGACCAAGGAGAGCTGACATGGACGCGGAGATGGATGAGATGACGGCGTTGCGGCAGATGGGTGAGCGGCTCGGGCCGACGCAGGTCGTACCCGGCGCGCAGGTGGAGGCGGCGGTACGGGCCCGCACCGGCCGGGGCGCTCGGCTCGGGGGGAGGGTCGTGGGCCGGAGGCTGCGGTGGGGCGTGCCGCTGGCAGCGGCCGCGGCGGTCGCCGTCGTGGCGGTGGCGGCGCATGGGCTGCTCCCGTTGGGCGCGCACGACGGGACGTCGCCGGCTGCGCCGCCCGCCACGACGGCGGGGCGGCCGGCGACAGCAGATCCGCCGCTGGCGGCCGCCCAGTATGTCTACACCCGGGTCCGGTTCGTGGAGCGGGTCCACGGCGGCGACAAGGGGTGGGTGGAGAGCACCGGGATCGATGAGAGCTGGGCATCGGCCGACGGCCGGGGCGCCGCCGTCCAGCACAACGGGGTGCGCCGTCCGGCAGGGGAGTCCTCCTATTCGGCGATGAAGCCCGGTTGGCACGTGACCACCCAGCTCAGCCCCGACATGCGGGCGGGGAAGGCCGGGCAGGACCTGCGCGGGGACGTGCGGTTGCCGTGGATGGCTTCACCGGGTGTCACGGTGCCGGCGCTGCCCACCCCGGCAACGGTGGAGTCGGTCGAGGGCTGGCTGACCCAGATCGAGCAGGCGGCCGTGGGAGACAACCCGCGGCGGGTGGCGGCGCTGCGGGCGCCCACGTGGGCGTTCGGGCCGGGGAACCAGCCGGAGGCGGTGGACGTGTTCGCGCTGATCCCGCCGTCCGCGCGTGAGGCGGTGTTCCAGGCCGTGTCGCGCCGGGCGGGTGCGACCAGGAGCGAGGTCACGGTCCAGGGCGGCCGCCGGATGATCGCGATCGACGGGGCCGGCGGCGGGGGCATGGGCGACGACCCCTGGCAGCGGATGTTGTTCGACCCGGTGTCCCACGCGTTCATGGGGATCCAGGATCTGCTGCCGGACGCCGAGGACGGCGCGAAGGCCGGGACGGTCGTCAACGAGTACCTGATCGAGGAGCAGGCTGTGGTCGACCGGCCCGGCCGGCTGCCGGACCACAGCATCCTCCCGGTCCGGCTGACGCCGTCCGACCTGCCCGCCGCCGACCCCGCACGGGCCTACCTCGGCAAGTGAGATGTCCAGGGACGTCGCCGGTTCCGGTGCTCGCGAACCGGAACCGGGCGGCACAGTCGAACGAACCGGCCTCCATGCCCCAGCGTTTGGGTGCAAGGGCACCGCGAGTCTCCGAGGCAGCGGGGCCCGTCGCGGGAGTCAGCGACGACGGCGTCGGCCTGCCCGAGGGATGCCTCGATGCGGGAACGGGCGGCGGAACCGGGCGGCATCTGCATCATCGAACCCCGGACTCCGCAGCTTCACCGCTACAACAGATCAAGGGCCAGCTAAATGGAAATCGGAATCGTCTCGTGCCTGGCTTCATGCGGCAAAGGTTCGTCGCCGTAGATCAGGCACCGGGCGAAGGCGAACACCGCGATTTCTCTGTCCTTGCGGCCTTTCGGGCCGAGAACGCGGTAGCGATACCAGTGGAAGCGGCCCAGAGCCCAAAAGCCCGCGACGTCGGGCCGCTCGTCCCGGAGTCCGGCGGCGACGCGGAGGGCGTGTTTGCGCATCGCCGGATCGAGGACATGGTTATAGTCCCGCTCGTCGTCGACGCGGGCCACGCATTCGGTCAGCGCTGCGATTGATTTCCGCCGCAATATTGCCTCCTTCAGTCGGTTTTCTTCTCTCCGTCAAGGTGCCCGATTCTGCTCGGTCGTTTCGTGAACGGCTTGCGGCCGGTCCCTCGTAGCCGCGGCTGTCACGGCCTCAGCCGCATCGCGGAGATCGGGCCGGACATGAGTCGTTTCCCTACCGCCGATCGTCTGGTGCCGTTCCGCACCGTGACCTTGGCTTCAGGCCAGGGACTTCCAGAAGGCGCAGCGGTGTTCGCGGGCGAGGTTCACCTCGGCGATCCCGTCCTGGCCAGGGGCGAGCGACAGCACCTGGCCGCGGGACGCGCTGTAGGGCGACCACTCGGCTGCCTGATCGCCGTTGGGGTTGCCGTCGTGGGCGAAGCGGGTCCAGTAGCCGATCATCTCGTCGGAGAGCTGCCGCTGCGCCGGTGACAGGGCATGGCCGGCGTACGCGCGGGAGAACAGGTACTGGAGCTCCCCGGCATGGTAGGCACCCGTCGGATAGCTCTGCGGCGGCGCCTCCTTGAACCACGGCGCCGTCCGGTCCGCGAATTCGTACGCGTAGGTGGGCACACGCCGGCCGAGCAGCTTGTTCGTCTCCACCGCGGGACAGGCCCACGCCCAGTCGGTCAGCGTGCTCGCCATCGCCCAGCTCGTCGAGCCCCTGTAGTCGCTCAGCGGGTAACGGCGGATCACCTTGGCGGTCTGCTTCTCGTTCAGCCCCAGGAACTTGCCGAGCACCGCCGGGTAGTCCTTCCGCGCGATCGGCCCGCCCGCCTCGGCGTCGAAGCCGACCTGGAAGGTGACGTGCTCATCCCGGGTGATGCCGTGCATGACCGGCACCTGGGCGAACGTGCCGGACCTGAGCTCGCGTACGGGATCTCGGGGGAGCACTCCTCCGCCGTAGGCCGGTGCGAGCCCGCGCGGGCCGACGGCCTTCAGCAGGACGGACACGGACTTGGAGCGCAGACACGCGGCGGCTGTACGCGGGTCGGCGCAGCCCGCGGCGGTGGCGATCTCGATGGCCTGCTTCTCGGCCTGCGCCCGCGGCTTGGGACGCCAGGTCTCCGCATCCGGTCCCGCCGAGCTCGGGGCCCATGGCCAGCGCAGGGTGCACGGTCCGCTCTGCATGATGACGCGCTGGAACAGGCCGCGAGATCCCGGTGCCGTCAGGTGGACGCAGCTCGACATGCCGCCGGCGGATTCTCCGAAGAGGGTGACGTTGCGTGGATCGCCGCCGAACGACGCCGCGTTCGCTCGCACCCACCGCAGTACCGCCTGCTGGTCCTCGATCCCGAAGTTGCCGGACCCGTGCCGGGCCGGGCCGCCGTTCAGCGCGGGGTGCGCCAGGAATCCGAGGGCATTGAGGCGGTAGTTGAACGTCACCACCATGACGTCGCCCTTGGCGGCCAGCCGCTCCGCGCCGTAGATCGCTCCGGAGCCGCCCAGGAAACCACCGCCGTGGATCCACACCATGACGGGCAGTTGCTTCGTACGAAAGGGGTCGGATCGCCTTGGTGTGGTCACGTTGAGGTACAGGCAGTCCTCGGTGGTGCTCGGCTTGTCCCCGATGAAGTCCATGGTCTGGGCGCATGAGGGACCGGGCCGGGTCGCGTCGCGCACTCCTGTCCATCCGGCGGCGGGGCGTGGCGATCCCCACCTGAGCGCCCCCACGGGCGGCGCCGCGTAGGGGATGCCCTGAAAGAGTCGGTAGTCCTTGTGCAGCGTGCCTCGGATGAGGCCCGTTTCGGTACGGACCACCGCCGGATCCGCGCCGGCCTGACGGCTCGCGGCTGTCGCCAGTGGGGCTGCGGTGAGTGCGGTGAAAAGGCTGAGGAGTACGGTCATGGTTGCCCGAAGGCTGTTTCTCATGGGATGCCTCAATGTCGTGACGACAGCGGGGTGAGTGAGTCGGGGAATTCCTTGCTCAGACGGCTGGGGAGCTGATTACTTCCATGGGTCCGCGCCGCATGGCGAGCCGGGCCGAGATGAGCGTGACCGGCACCACGATCAGCATGATCGCCGCGATCATCGCCAGAAGCACCCAGATCGGGCCAGTGGGTACGATCGAACCAACGGCGATGGCCATCGGGATGACGGTGAACGCGGCGATCACCGTGCCCACCGCTACGCTGATCGCGGCCACGATGGAACCCTCGACGACCAACATCCGCCGTACCTGCCGGCGAGTGGCGCCGGCGAGGCGCTGCGCGGCGAACTCCCGGCGCCGCGACAACACGGACACGGCCAGTGTGTTGACGGTGGCTATGGCGGCGTACGCGATCGCCAGCACGGCGAGGAGGTAGCTGATCCAGGCCTGCATGCCCAGCTCCGCGGAGAACATCGCCGACAGGCGGCTCCGGTCGCCGACAGCGATGTCCGGCCGGGCTCCCGTGTGCTTCTCGAGCGCGCTGACCAGCGTGTCCTGATTCGAGGCGGCGCGTACGAGGATCGCGGACGGCAGGCCCGCGGTCGTGTGCGGGGCGAGCAGCCTGGCGGGCAGCACGACGGGGCCCTGGTCGGCAGGGCTGTCGAGCAGGGCGACGACCTTTACGTCGGCGGGCGTGCCGTCCCCGAGCCGTACCCTGATCCGGTCACCCAGCTTGATGCCGAGTTCCTCCGCCTGGGCCTCGGGCAGGGCGGCGGTCTCTCCAGTGAGGCCGCGCAGCGAGCCTGAGGCGACCGGGGTGGCCAGGACCGATGCCTTGTCCTGGGTGTCGATGCCCAGCAGGGTGCCTGGGTCGCTGCCGCGAGAGTCGTAGGGCTTCTCGATCCAGCCTCTGCTGGACACGAGCTCGGACGCGCCGGCCACATCGGGCGTCCTGCGGATCTGCGCCAGGAGAGCGGCAGAGACACCGCCTGCGCCGGAGGTGATGACGGCGTCCGCCTGGAACTGCTCCACCTGGCGCCGTACGGCGGCGTCATCGTGCGTCGTCTGTGCGTACACGTTGCTCAGGGCGATGGCCGTGGCCAGCACGAGGGGTGTCAGCACGGACGAGAAGTGCGTGGCCCTGGCCCGGGTGTTGATGACGGCGAGTACGCCGCCCGGCCCGCCGAACTTGCCGATGACGCCGGCTGCCCTGCCGACCAGCCGGTCGAGCAGCTCCGGGCCGACCAGCGCGACGGCGACGCCTCCGGTGAGGACCGCCGGGCCCCCGACTGCCGATGCGGTGTCCGGATCAAGGAACATCGTCGTCGCGGCCAGTATCACGGTGGCTCCGGCCAGCACGACGGCGAGGAGCCGGCGCGTCGGCCCGACGCCCGCTGGGGGGATCGCGGCCTCGGCCAGGGCCTGGATGGGCCGTACCCGGGCGGCGGGTAGTGCCGCGAGGACGGCGGCCAGCCAGGGGATCAGCAGGGCCAGGAGGAGTGCGGCGGCGAACGCGATGATGCTCGGCCGGAACTCCAGCTGCGGCGGCACGACACCCCGTTCCGCGCTCAGGGAGAAGATCGAGCGGCCGAGCAGCCCTCCGAGCGGCGTTCCGGCGAGCGCCGCGAGCGCGGACACGAGCATCGTCTCGGCCACGACCATGCGGTGGACCTGCCGAGGGGTTGCCCCACCGGTTCTGAGCAGTGCGAGCTCCCGCCGGCGCCCGCGTACGGTGAGACTGATCGTGGCCGACACCACGAGCGCCATGACCACGAGCACCAGGCCGCCGAAGATGCTCGACAGCAGGATCAGGGGCAACCGGCTCGCGGTGATGCCTGCGAACTCGGCCGTGCCCCGATCGTCGCCCGTGAGGATCGTCAGATCCGCAGGAAGCCTGCCCTCCAGCCGCCGCGCCAGTTCCTCGGCCGAGGTGTCGCCGGCGGGGAGCACGCCGATGGCGTCGGCCATGCCAGGGCGGGGGGAGAACCGCTTCGCGTCCGGGGCCGAGAAGAAGATCGCTGGGGCATCGACCTGGTGTCGCGTCTGTGCGACACCGGTTACGGTGAAGGACTGCGGCTGCCCGCCGACCACGATGTCCATCTTGTCGCCCGGCCCCTTGCCGGCAGCGCCGGCCAGGGCGGCGTCGAGCACGACCTGGCCGGCGGAGCGCGGCTCCGCACCCCGGCTCAGCGTGTACGGGGTGAGCGCGGCGGACTCCCACGCGTGCCCCGTCAGCGGCGTTCCCAGCAGTCGGCCCCTCGCGACCACGACAGCGGGGAAGGATACGTCCGGGATCACGCGGCCGACGCCGGGTATGCTGCCCACCTGGGCCACCAGAGCCGGATCCACGCGCGGCCGTTCGGCGTAGGGCACGGTCTCCGACTCCTCGTCGGGCAGGTGGAAACCGGCTGAACCGGCGATGACGACGGCGGCCCCGCCGAGCCGTTGCGCCGGTGCTTCGAGGCGGATGGCCGACTCGAAGAGCCCGGCGCATGCGGTGAGGAGCGAGCAGCCGAGCAGCACGGCGGCGAAGGTGGCGAGGGACTGCGCGGCACGGAAGCGCAGGCTGGCCAGAGAGAGTCTGATCATCGCTGACCTCGTGCCGCGCTGTCGTGGTTCTTCGCGGGGGACGCCTTCGCCAGGGAGCCGAGCCGGGCCAGGCGATCGGCCACCTCCGCGGCCGTGGGGGAGGGGATCTCCGCCACGAACCGGCCGTCCAGGAGGAAGATCACGTTGTCGGCGTACGACGCGGCGACCGGATCGTGGGTGACCATCACGATCGTCTGCCCCATGCGGGCGAGGTCGCGGATCAGCGTGAGCACTTCGACCGCCGTGTGGCTGTCCAGCGCTCCCGTCGGCTCGTCCGCGAAGAGCACCGACGCTCTGCTCGCCAGCGCGCGGGCGATGGCGACCCGTTGCTGCTGGCCTCCGGAGAGCTCACCGGGGCGGTGCGTGACCCGGTCCTGGAGACCGACCCTGGCGATGACCTCCGACACCCAGGCCGGGTCTGCCTCGCGTCCGGCCAGCATGGCGGGCAGGGTGACGTTCTCGCGTACGTTGAGGGCGGGCATGAGGTTGAACGCCTGGAAGACGAAGGCGACGTGATCACGGCGCAGGAGGGTCAGGTCCGTCTCGCTCATCCCGGCCAGTGGCCGGCCGGCGAGGGTGACCGTGCCGGAGGTCGGCTCATCGAGACCGGCGGCGCAGTGGAGCAGTGTGCTCTTGCCCGAACCGGAGGGTCCCATGACCGCGGTGAAGCTGCCCGGGGGGAAGCCGATGGACACCCCGGCGAGCGCCGTCACCGCGTTCTGGCCGCTTCCGTAGGTCTTGCGCACCTGGTCGAGGTGGACCGGCGCGTTCGCCGTCGTCATCGGGAATCCCCCGACAGCCAGGCGCGGTACTGACCTTCGGCGACGAGCCACAGCGCGCCCACCACGGCACCGCCGACGACCACGCTCCACAACCACCACAGGTCGGAGAACTGCCCTCCGATGAAACCGATCATCAACCAGACGGCGAGCTGGATGAGGACCGCGCCGAACCACACCAGCGTGACGAGGCTCAGCAGGCGCGGCAGAATCGTCGGCTCCGAGCCGGACAGGCCGCTCAGAGCCACTCCCAGATCGTTCCGCGTCCTGGCGGCGGACAACCGGGCACGCCGCTCGTCCGCCTGTTCACCAGAGATCGATCCGGCGAACTCGGCCCGGTCGAGCCGGTCGGCCGCCGCCTGCCGCTCCGCCGCCGACACAGGCACTTGCCCGGGCCTGAGCAGGCGCCCCACTAACGTCTCCGCGCTGTCCGACTCGCTCACTTTCAGCCTCCTCATTCTGGTCCAGAAGAATTAGTGTAAGGCATGAACAGTTTTCTTGTCGTGGGATGATGCTCCGTGGTGGATGACAAGAGGGAGGCGGAGCTGCCGCCCGGTATCGCGCTGGCGTGGGGCTTCACGCCGTCCGCGGGACGGCGCGGGCCCAAGCCGGCCTTCAGCGTCGAGCGGATCGTCGCGGTCGCCGTCGAGGTCGCCGACGCGGAGGGCTTCGCCGGGCTTTCGATGCCCAAGATCGCCGGGCGACTGGGCGTCACCGCCAACGCCCTCTACCGCTATATCCGCTCAAAGGAAGAGCTGGTCGTCCTGCTGGCCGAGGCCGGTTGGGGGCCGCCTCCCGAATCCGTACGGCAGGCCGGAAACTGGCGCGACGCGGCCGCCGAGTGGACCCGCGCCATGATCGGCCGCGCGCAGGTGCACCCATGGGTGCTGGACGTGCCCGTCCACACCGCCCCCGTGACGCCTCATCTGGTGGGATGGCTGGAAGCCTTCCTGGAGGGCATGGCCGATTCCGGGCTGAACGAGCAGGACACGCTCGGCTGCGCCCTGCTCCTCGACGGTTACGCGCGCAGCGTCGCGCGTCTGGCGCACAGCATGAAGGAAACCGCGCAGGCGGAGGCGTCAGCGGCGACGCTCGAGTTCCTGCTGCCGCTGCTGGGCGATCGCGGCTATCCGAGAGCGGCCACGCTGATGATGAATCTGGCCTACATCGAGGACGAGCTGCCCCAGGGCGACGTCGAATTCGGGCTGAACCGGATTCTGGACGGTATAGAGGCCCTGATCGCCGAGCAGAAAACGGAGACGTGAAGCGGCTGCCGTCACCGGACCCGACCATGGGCCGCGCCTGCGTGCCAGGCCCGCCGACGTGGTGCGTCGTGTGGCGCTACCGGTGTTCGACGACTCGCATCCCCGCAGAGGGGACCGATGGTCATCTCAACCCGGTCGGCCGGCTTGCTTCGGGTTCGGGGACCCAGGCGTCGTCCGGTGCCGACAGCCAGTCGTGCGTGGCGGTCAGATCGTCCACTGCCTCGTGGAGGGCGCGCAGGCCGGGGTGATCGAGGTCGGCGCGCCACACCATCGTCCAGGGGAACAGGGCGACCGGGTCGTTGAGCGGACGCAGGACAGCGCCGGGTACGGCCGGCTGAGTGGTCATGGTGAGGATGGGTGCGTTGCGGTCGCGGATGTGCTGGACGAGCTCATCGACGCCCTGGACGTGTGGATGTGCCATGGCCGGATCGACCCCGAAGGGGGCCAGCAACTGGAGGACCGCGTGCTCCCAGCCCGGTGTCGCGTGGTTGCCTGCGCGGATGCACACCCCGGTGCCGCGCAGCGATTCCAGTGACACGACGTCCAACCGAGCCAGCGGGTGGTGTTCGGGCAACAGCACAGCGATGGGCTCGTACCGGGCAACGCGGTGGCGCACCCCCTTGAGCAGCCCTGGATGGCGGCCGAACGTGACATCCAGTCGTTCGGACAGCACCAGCGGCACAGCCGCCTCGGTGCCGGTGTAGAAGCGGGCGAAGAACTCCACCCCTGGAGCCCGCGCACGCGCTGCCGCCAGGACCAACGCGGGGGTGAGGCCGGAGCCGACGACGTCGACGGTCAATGAGCGTGGCTGGCCGCGTAGTTCCAGCACGGTCGAGTCATAGAGCGCCAGGATTTCTCGCGCCCGGCCCAGCAGCAGACTGCCTGCCGACGTGAGCGTGACACGGCGGGTGGTGCGCTCCAGCAACCGGACACCCATCCGATCCTCCAGGCGCTGGATGTCGCGGCTGAGGACCTGCTGCGCCAGGAAGAGCCGTTGGGCGGCACGGCTGAAATGCAGCTCCTCCGCCACGGCCACGAAGTTGCGCAGCAGCCGCATCTCCACGTCGTCAGGCACGGCTCCGTTTTACCCGATTAACACACTTGGCGCGTAAGTATCACTCGAACAAGTGTTGGACCCTGTGCGGTGAGGTCGGCCAGGATCGCATCACGAGATCCACCGTGGAAGGGAGGAGACCATGGCCGCACGAGGGACGGTCACGCTCTACTACGGACTGACCGGTGTGCTGAACGCGTTGTGGGGCGCCACACTCCCCGCCACGAACGCACGACTGGACCTCGGTGAAGGGCTGCTGGGCGGCCTCCTGATGGCCCTGGCCGCCGGGGCGCTCGCGGGGATGCCGGTCGCCGGATGGCTGGCTGATCGGTGGGGCGGGCGGCGCGTGCTGAAGGCGGCCGCTCCAGCTGCGTCGTTCGCACTGACCGGCTCCGCCGTCGCGGCCTCCGTCGAGTCGCTGATGATCGCCGTGATCGTACTCGGAATGTCGATGGGCGTGCTCAACGTGGCGTTGAGCGTTCAAGCCGTGGCCGTCGAACGTGCGCTGGAGCGGCCCATCATGGCGACGATGCACGGCACCTGGACGCTGGGTGCGGTGGCGGGCGGCGCGGTGGTCACGACAGCTCTGCGTGTCGGTACGGACGTGCGGCTGCTGATGGCCGCCGGTGCGCTCACGCTGGCTCTGGCCATGCTGGCGGCCGGCGGCACATTGGACGAGCCGACGCCGCCGAGCCCGGACGTCCGGGAGGAAGGCAGGACCGTACAGAAGTCGGCGCCGCTCCGCCCAGGGCTGATGATCGCCCTTGGGGTGGTCGGTGCTGCCGCCTTCATCACCGAGGGCGCCGCCACGGACTGGGCGGGTGTGCACGCCACCCGGACACTCGGTGGCGATCTGGCAACAGGCTCGCTGGTCTACACGGTCTTTTTCGCGGCGATGACGCTGGTGCGCTTCGCCGGAGACGCCGTACGTGCCCGGCTCGGCGCCGTACGCACCATCCGGCTGGCCGGCGGCGCCGCTACCGCCGGATATGGCCTGGTGCTGCTGGCGGGTGCACTACCTGCGGCCGCGTCGACGCGCGTGGGGTGCGCCATCGCCGGTTGGGCCCTCGCGGCTGCCGGAATGGCGGTGGTGTGGCCGATCGTGACCAGCCTGCTCGGAGCGGGCGACGGGAGCGCTCAACGGCTCTCCATGGTCACCACCATCAGCTACGGCGGAGGCCTGGCCGGACCGGCGCTCATCGGCTACGTCGCCACGGCGGCGACGCTATCGCTGGCCCTGGTGATCCCGGCGGTCCTGGCCCTGGTCGTGGCGGCCGCGGCACCGCCCCTGTTCGCCGCGGTCATCCGGACCCAGACCACCACCTCGAACGCTCACCGTCGAGCCGATGCCCCCAGCTCCACCACATGACTGACCTGCCGGCCGCATCGCCGGCCGGAATTCCACCCCGTGACCGGAAAGGACTCACTCCCATGACCGATTCGTCGACCATTCCCTTCACCAGCCACATCATCGAGATCCCGGGCGGACGCCTGTATTACGAGGTGCGCGGTCAGGGTCCGCTCGTGGCGCTTCTCGGCGCCCCGATGGACGCCACCTCCTTCGCGCCGCTGGCCGACCTGCTGGCCTCCGACCACACGGTTCTCACCACCGACCCGCGCGGCATCAACCGCAGCCCACTCAATGACCCCGGCCAGGATTCGACCCCGCCGCTGCGCGCCGACGACCTGTCCCGGCTGCTCACCCATCTGGACGCCGGACCGGCCACGATCGTGGGCTCCAGCGGCGGCGCGGTCACCGCCCTGGCTCTGGCGCAGACCCATCCCGAGCAGGTCCGCACCGTCATCGCCCACGAACCCCCGTTGATCGAGCTGCTGGCAGATCGTGAGCGGCTACACGCCACAACCGATGACCTCATTGCCACATATCTCGCCGGCGACGTCGTCGGGGCCTGGGCAAAGGTCATGGCCCAGGCCAACATCATCATGCCCGAGGGCGCGTTGCAGATGATGTTCGGCGGGGACCGCGATCCGCGGCAAGTCGCCGACGAACGCCGCTGGTTCGCCCACGAGCTGCGGGCGACGACCCGATGGCAGCCTGACCTGGACGTCCTGCGCGCGACCCCGATCGACATCATGGTCGGCATCGGCGACGACTCGAGCAGGCAGCTGTGCGACCGCACCTCTCGGGCGCTGGCCACGGCACTGGGCCTTGAGCCCACCCTGTTCCCCGGCGACCACACCGGCTTCGTAGAGGACCCCGATCGCTTCGCCGCCCGGCTGCGCGATGTCCTGCACGAGCGCTGAGACCGGAACATCTCCGCCAGGACCTGGACAACACCGAAGACGTACGCGAGGCCGGGCTCTGAACGAGTTCTGGGCCGTGGTCCACGCTGAACGCGCGGCGTTGATCCGGGACCTGGAGACGCTTCCCGCCGAGCGTTGGGCCACGCCGTCGCTATGTCCCGCGGGAATCGCGCGGGAGAGTGCCGGCGACCCACATCTCGCGCTCGCTTCTTTCCCTGCGGCGAGCCACCGGGCTACCAGTGCCCCGGTGCCGAAGGTCACCCGGCTTGTCGAAGTGTTCGTGCATGGAGAGGACATCCGGCGCCCGCTCGGCCTCCGCCGGGACTATCCGGTCGCGCACGTGTCCGGGCAGCCCATCGACTCAAATGAGCTGACGGGCCCGGGCGCCCCAGCCCTTACCCGAAACGGAGGACTCCACCATGGTTGATGACAAGAGAACGACGACGCGCGAAATCGATGTCACGTTCACCGCCTCAATAGTTGCCGATTCCAACAGCGGTTGGCCCTGCGTGCAGATGTCCGGCTCGGCGGACTTCTTCGGCACCGGGAAGGCCGTGAAGGTCGCAGGCACCGTGGACGGGCACGCTTATGAGGCAACCATGCTGCCGGTCGGTGGAGGAACACACATGATGCCGCTTCGAGCGCCATTCCGGAAGATCATCGGCAAGGACCTCGGCGACGAGGTGACGGTGCACCTGAGGCGTCGGTTCTCTTAGGCAGGGCATGTAGACCTGATTCTGCTTCGCCAGGTCGCCGAGTCCTTGCGCGGCGGCGTGGAGATCGCCGCCGAGATGGCGGAGAAAGCATCGGTGACCGGATCCCCGCCGAAGACGATCTTCTCCATCACGCGCTCACTGGAATACTGACGTCTACCCGCACCGGCTCGGCGAAGGAGAACGCTGTGCGTCAGGCCATCGACACGGCACTGCTGTCTCTCCTCGGCCGGGTCAACCAGGCGACGTTCTGGGTCTCTGGAGGCCGCCTGGTGCTCTACCGCTTCGGCACGAGATGTGTCCTCCTCACCATCACCGGACCGGCCGCGCCGGTCAGCCAGACCCTGGTCGTGGGTTACCTTCCTGACGGGGATGACCACATCGTCCTGGCCACCGAAGCCGACGTCGGCCTCCCGACGGCTTTGCGCGCGGCCACCGCCGTGACTGTCGAACTGGCCGGACAGCACGTACCTGCCGACGTCACCATGCTGAGCAACGACACCGAACGAGCCGCTCTACTGAAACAACTGCTCAAGCATGCTTCCCTGGCTGAACGACATGAAGTGACCCGGTTCCGTGAGGTCCCCATCGCTCGCCTGACGCCGCGCTACAAGCCCGCCGGTCGCTCGGTGGCATGCCCAGAAATCCGGTCTTCCTGAACACGGTCAACTCCATGATCACGAAACTTGTGTCTGCCTTCCCCTCATGCTGCACCCCATCACTACACGTCGCGGACCGGGAGCAGTGCGACCGCTGCCCCAGCCGATTCCAGTAGTGGTGCAGCGGCTAAACGCCGAGGGTCCGCGCGGTAGGCAGCGAGATCCTCGCTGTCGGGAAAGGTCATGAGGTGGGTCTGAGCTGAGCTCAGGGCCGCTGCCGGAACGGGGCGAGCGTGGCTCGCACGAGATCGGCGGCGCCCCAGTCGGGGTCGAACTGGGCGATCACGGCCAGGTGCTGGCGCAGCTGGAGGATCGGCATGCGTTCGCGCCAGTCGCGGTCGAGCCCGGTCAGCTCGGCATACAGCTCGAAGAACACGTGCGCCTCGGGCGGCGGCGCCGTCGTCCACAGGTGGGCCAGGTCGACCTCGGCCCACGTGTACGACACGGCCGGGTCGATCAGTGCGGGCCGCCCGTCGGGGGCGGCCATGACGTTCAGCGCCCACAGGTCGCCGTGCGTCAGGCACGCGGGCCTGACCGGCAGCAGCTCGGGCAGCCGGTCGCACAGCCGCTCCAGCGCCGCCCGGTCCGCGACGTCGAGCGCCTCCCGGACGCGACGCTCGCCGAGCCAGCGCAGCAGACGGTGCTGGGCGAAGAACTCGTACCCGTCGTCATCCCAGGTGTTGACCTGCCGACGACGGCCCAGCCAGTTGTCCCGATGCCACCCGAATCGGGAGTACCGCGTGGTGGTGTGCAGGTGGGCGAGCGCATGCGCGAGCTGCTCCCAGAAGGCCTCGGTGCCCGGCCGGGGCTGCAGCACGGACAGCACGAGCAGGTCGCGGTCCGCGAGGATGATCTCGGGCGTGGCGGCGCCGCCCGCCTCGCGGAGCACGGTGAGCCCTTCGGCCTCCGCGGCGAAGGCGTCGTCCGACGGCGGCTCGCCGAACGCCTTGACGAACACCGACGTGCCGTCACCGCGGCGCGCGAGCCCCGCGGTCGCGGCGAGGCCTCCAGTGGCCGGCTCGACCGCGACGACGTCGGTCAGGCCGGCCGCGTGCAGGCGTTCGAGCAGGAGGGACGTCGCGTCTGTCACGGGTGTACTCCTCTCTGCTGGTCACGCATCATGGCAAACAGGGCCGAGCCCGCGGCGGCTCACTCATTGAGCGTAGCTGGACCGCGCACCCTCAACGCCGCGCTTCGGGGCTGACGTCACGCGGCGCAAGTAGGGGGCCAGCGCTGTCATGGCGCTGGCCCCCCTGCTAACGGTCCGCCATTTGCGGGCCACCCACAGCCCCGGTCGCGCCGACTCGAGTCGCCGCGATCCGACCGGCCCGCATCACGGAGCAGTCATGTTCACCAGCGCTCGGCCAGCCCGGCGTTGATCTCCTTGAGCAGCACCGTGGCTGCGATGTGCCGGGCGCCCACCGGCAGCGCCAGCGTGGCCTGGGCGTGCCGTACGGCGTCGCCCACGGTCTCCAGCCCGAGCGCCACGGACTGTGGCGTACGGATGGCGGTGCTCGCGTGGATCCGGCGGGTGGCCAGGTTCAGGTAGGTCGCCAGCAGTTCGGCGCGCAGGGCGCGCGGCTGCAGCAGCGGCACTCCGACCGCGCTGGCGAACTCCGCCTGCGTCAGCTGCCCGTCGGCGGGGGAGGTGTCATAGCGCTGGTCGGTCGCCTGAACGCGGGCCAGTGCCTCAGGAGTGCGCAGCGACGGGAAGATTGTCCAGATGGCCAGCGGCCTGGGGTCACGAGTGGCGGCCGGGAGCGTGATGCGCGTCTGCGCCGTGGCCTGTGCCGGGGCGTAGGGGCAATCGCCGCCGTCGCCGAAGGAGAGCGAGACCGGCATGGTCAGCGTCGTACCCTCCTCCAGCAGCAGGCTGGGCCGGGCGCTGAAGGTGATGGTGCCGGACGCTCCCGGAGCGACCGCGCCGACGTTCCAGCGCAGCGTGGTGGTGCCGTCCGGGTCGCGGGTGACGGCGTCGGGCGGCGTGTCTTGCGCCGTGCCGTAGTAGAGGTCGGCGGGCAGCGTGGCGGTCAGCGTCGCGCCCGAGGAGGGTCCGCCTCCGGTGTTGCGATAGCTGATCGTGTAGGTGAGGGGATCGCTTCCCGTCGCGGTGGCTTGCAGCGTCAGGGCAGGGCGGCGGACCGTGGTGGAGGCTGTGGCGGTGTTGTCGGCCAGCGTCCCGCTCTCGGCATAGCCCGCGGCATTGACGCCCGCGACCGTCGCCGTGTTGGTCAGCACGGTCCCGTCGGGCGCGGTGCACGGCACGGTGTACGTGAAGTTCTCCCTGGCCGAGCCGCCGGTGGGCAGGTCGGCGACCGAGCGAGCGGTGCGCGTTCCGTCGGGCATGGCGTCGTCGATCGACACCCGGGTGGCCGTCGCCGGTCCCTTGTTGCCGGCGGTGACCGTGTAGGTGAGGGTTTCGCCCGGGGCGGCCTGCTCCTTGTCGACGGTCTTGGCGGCGGTCAGGTCGACGTGCGGGTTGAGTGCCTCGGCGGCTTCCTCGGTGATCTCCGTGGCGCCATTGCCGAGCACGCCCTTGTGCGCGCCGTCGGGGAACATCGGGCTCTTGCGGAAGTCGAGGTTCAGGTGTTCCCAGTCGTTCCACGCGCGCAGCCGCTGGCCGGGTGAGGCGGGGCAGGAGGTCGTGTCGTCCTTGAGATTGATGTGGTTGACGTCGCCGGTCGCACCCTTCTCCTTCTTGCCATCGCCGTTCCAGTCGACCGCGAGGCCGCCGTCTGTGGTCTTCAGCGCGCCTGCCACGCCATAGATGACTGTGCGGTTGCCGGTGCCGGGGACGGCGGCGCTCGTCTCGTCCAGCCCTCCGTTCTCCTCAAGATTGGCGTGCTCGTGTTCCTGGTAGTCCAGGGGCCTGCCCGGATTGTTGGCGTTGGCGAACTGGTGGGTGTAGTTCATCACGCTGAGGTAGTTCGGCTTGCAGTTGAAGCTGTCGACGCCGCCATGCTGCAGGCCCAGCGTGTGGCCGAGCTCATGCATGAAGGTCCCGGCCTCCACCGAGACCTGGCCTTCCCGATCGTTGATGTCCGTGCCGTCCCAGGTGCCCAGGGTGATCGCGAAGTCGTTGCCGCCGGGCAGCGCGATGTTGGCCAGGGCGGAGCCGTTCACCGTGTCGAGGGAGTCGTCGCCGACCTCGGCCTGCCCCGACTGGGTACCCTTGCCGGTCACCCCGTGCGCCGAGACGGCGTAACGGAAGACCAGCCGCTTGGCGCCAAGAATGTTCTCGCAGTTGCGCGAGATCCGGTCGAGCACGTCACCGAAGGCACCGTCGCACTTGTACTCCTCGTAGCCGGTCCTGATGTCGTCGAAGTCGTCCCAGCTCCCCGGAGCCTTGGTGTCGAACGCGATGCCCTCCGCCTCTGGGATCTGCTCGCTCTTGTGGACGTGCAGGGCGATTCCCCGCCAGGCGAACGCGTCGACGACCTGCTTGATTGCCGTGTCCGACAGCTCGCGCGGGCGCTTGCAGAACGTCGCCTCGCAGCGCATCCAATCCAGCTCGACGAAGATGTCCTTGCGGCCGGGGTCCGCGTTGTACGGCGCCGCGTTCAGCGCCAGGTCGACGGTGCCGTCACCGTCGTAGTCGATGCCGTCGCGCTCCCAGGAGTCCAGCAGCCCGTCCTGATCGCCGTCCGGGGCCTGCCGTACGCGCATCATCGTCCCGCAGGTCCCGATCGTTGTGTCGCCGGTCTGTGACGAGGTGATCTTCACGCGCAGCCCCGACGTCTCGCCCGGCCCCTGGCCGTACGCCGGGGGCAGGTTGATCTCGGCCTGCACCAGTCCCGTCTCCTTGGCCAGCAGTTGGCGGTGGAAGACGGTGGGATGCCAGTAGTGGAAGTTCGCCTCCACCATCGACTCGAACCAGGCGCTTTCGTCGCTGCTGTTCAGGTACGTGATCCGGATCCGCGGTCCCTCCCCCTCCCTGACGGCGACAGGGGAGGAGTCCAGGAACGTGCAGGCCGCGCTGACCGGTCCGGCGGCGGCGTGGGCGGCGGGCACGCCGGATAAGCCGGCCGCGGCGATCAGAAGCAGGGCGAGAAGAGTCCGCATGACCGCGAGTGTCGGCCAGGCGGACCCGGCTCACCTGAGTAGCCCCTACTCAATCCCACGACACCGAGGCGGGCGGGGGCGACGTCCGCCCAATCGCCTCTGGCGAGCGGCGCGGTGGGCCTGTTGAGGTCGAGCCATGGCGCGAGCGTCTCGCCGGTGACGCCGAGCATGCTCTGGATCCGGCCGTTCGACGCTCAGGCGCTGGACTTGGTGACTGCGACGAGAGCATCGCTGAGGATGTCCATGCCAGCGTGAAGCTCGTCCTCGCTGATGGTGAGCGGCGGAGCGATACGGAAGATCCCGCCCATGCCGGGCAGTTGCACGATGTTCATGTGCAGGCCTCGATCCAGGCATGCCGCGGTGACGGCTGCGCCCAGAGCGTCCGCTGGCGCTTTGCTCGCCTTGTCGGCCACGATCTCGAGGCCCTGGAGCAGGCCCCGACCCCGGATGTCACCCACGACCTCATGGGCGTCACGAAGGGCCACGAGGCGATCAGTGAGTTGGCGTCCCAGCCTGGCGGCACGTTCGACGAGGCAGTCCTGCTCGATGACGTCGAGGACCGTCGACGCGATCACCGCCGCGAGTGGGTCGGAGACGTGGGTCGTGTAGAAGAGGTATCTCCGTTCGGCGCAGACCTGCTCGATCTCGGCACTCGTCATCACCGCGGCAACGGGCAGCCCGGCTCCGAGTGTCTTCGAGAGCGTCAGGATGTCGGGGGCGACGCCGTCACGCTCGAACGCGTACATGTGGCCGGTTCGCCCGAGGCCGGTCTGCGCCTCGTCGAGAATCAGGAGCATCTCGCGCGCCTCACACATCTCCTTGAGCCGGGCGAGATAGCCCACGGGGAGCTCGATGACGCCCCCCGAGGAGAGGATCGGTTCGACGAGGCAGGCGGCCAGCGAACCATTGGACTGGGTGTCGACCATGGCGAACCCGTACTCCAGTTCGGACTCCCAGTCGTACGACCCGTCTTGCTTGCGGAAGCTGGAGCGGTAAGCGTTCGGCGTCGGGAGGATGAAGTTGCCGGGCATCGTCGGGCCGTATCCACGTCGCCCCGCGGAGAACGTAGCCGCAGCTGCGCCTGACGTCATACCGTGCCATGAACGGTCGAACGAGACGATCTCGTACCTGCCGGTGAAGAGCTTGGCCATCTTGATCGCGGCTTCGTTCGACTCCGCGCCCGTGGAAAGAAGCAGCATCTTGGTGAGGTTGTCGGGCAACGTCTGCGAGAGTCGCTTCGCCAGCTCCACGACCGGTCGGCTCAGCATCCCACTGAACAGGTGGTCCAACGAGCTTACGCACTCCGAGACTGCCTTCACGATCGCCGGATGCGAGTGGCCGAGCACCGCACTCATCTGGCCTGAGGTGAAATCGAGGATGGCGTTCCCGTCGCTGTCGTACACGTACGAACCGGCCGCGCGTTCGATGATCCGCGGCGTGAACGCCGGGATGTATCGGACCAGGTGATCCTCTACATCGGCCCAAAATGTGTCCGTGTTCATGGCAATCTCCTGAGTCGTAGCGGGGCTCGTCGGCCCGGAGGGAATGTGATCTACGGCGATTATGGCCTATTCAACTAGGCCGTTTTGGTCCTGGCAAGGTGTGGGGAGAGTGGTCGTGGACACACCCGGCTGTCCCTGGGCTCGGTGCCGGGGAGCTCGGACACACTCCAGGCGTACGTGCGGCGACGGGCCGGCTCTGCCATGGGCGCCACCACGGTGTACTCGCCGAGGACGACGCCGGTGATCCGGACTATGGCATCGGCGGTGCGCTGCACCAGGTAGCCGAGCGTCCGCCCGGCCGTCGACGATCGTGATCGCCTGATCTCGGAGTATCCGCGATCGGTCATCGAGGGCACGGTTCCCGCGAGGATCGTCATGGGACCGGTCTCGACGCACTCCGGAACGGCGGGAGGATTGCGTCGAACTCTTGCGTCAGGCAGTCATCTGCCCCCATGATCGGCCTATGATAAAGCGACGTTATTTGACCTATAAGAGTAGGCATATCAGCCATCGCCCAGCTCGTCGCGGAACGCCGTCCAGCGGTGATCGTCATGTGCTCGGCGGGACCAGGTAGGGCGGCGGCAACGATGGCGACGCCGAACGACGAGGCCGTGATCGTCGACCTGCACAACGACCTGATCCTGCTGGTCGACCACTTCGACCACCGCGGCCGGCCGGAGCACTTCTCCGAGTTCTGGCTGCCCGAGTTGCGCGCGGGCGGCGTGAACGTCCAGGTCCTTCCCGTGTTCGTCGAGGCGCAGTTCCAGTCCGAGGGAGCCCTGCGGCGGACCCTGCTCCTCATCGAGAGGATCCACCGGCTGGCATCGCGACACCCCGAGGTGGCGGTCTGCCTGACCGGCGCGGAGATCACCGCGGCCGTGTCCGCCGGCCGGATCGCGTTCGTGATCGGGCTGGAGGGTGCGCATGCCCTCGGCCAGGACCCGGCGCTGATCGGCACGATGTACCGCGTCGGGGCTCGTGTGGTGTCCCTCGCCCACCTGGGTCGCACGTATCTGGCGGACGGCAGCGGGTTCGACGACACCTCGCGCGGCGGCCTCACCTCTCAGGGGTTCGAGGTCCTCGCCGAGATGGAACGGCTCGGGATCGTCTTCGACATCAGCCATCTCGGCATGGCCGGCGTCGATGACGTGCTGTCCCGGGCGACCCGTCCCATCCTCGCGTCCCACTCAGGGTGCCGGGCCATCACGGACATGCACCGGAACCTCACCGACGACCAGATCAAGGGCATCGTCGGCCTTGGCGGCGTGATCGGTGTGGCGGCGGCGATCCCGCCGTTCATCGATCCTGCGCGGCCCACGGCCGCGCGGGTCGTGGATCACATCGAGCACATCGCGTCGATCACCTCGATCGACGCCGTGGCCTTGGGACCGGACTTCGTCGACGACTACTACGCGGAGGTCCACGGCGGCCGCATGGTCATCGTGGGTGTGGACCAGGAGTTCGTGGATGCCGAGATCCGGCGGCCGTCCGACCTTCCGAAGATCACCGAGGAGATGCTCGCCCGGGGCTTCTCGGAGGCCGATGTCACCAAGGTCCTCGGCGCCAACGCCATGCGGGTGCTCGACGCCGTGATGGGCGTCGGCGAGCAGGCCTGACGCTGCGCGGAGACAGCCGACCGGAGGTTGGCCGTGACACGAGAGTCAGGCGGGAACTCGGGCGGGGCGGCGGATCTGCGAGCCGTTGCGATGCCGATGCCGCATCCACCAGAGGTCCTCCGCCCGGCCCGCCGGATGGCTGGTGGCCTACACCTTGTTCTATCTAGTTGGATGGGCACTAACAGCCGTGCCTTAGGCGAATCGAGGCGCTTCCGGCGCGCGGTAGGACGTTGCCGTCGCTCATCGCCATCAGACTATGGGCGGTGCTTCCTGCGCCCAGCGCGGGATACGGCTTGTCGGATCCATCGCATATATGACCTATTCGTATAGGTAGAAATGTTCTACTCTGTCTGCACTGGGCCCATGGCCCGATCAGGGAGGAGTCTGATGGTGGAGCCGAGGCCGTTCGACGACCAAGCGATGATCCGCCTTCGCCTGGCACCCGGCGACGCGCGGTACGCCGGGAACCTCGTTCCTGGGTCGAAGGCGATGGAGATCTTCGCCGATCTCGAGACCGAACTCGCCCTCCGAGAAGGCGGCGACGAGGGACTGTGCGCCGCGTACGAGTCGGTCGAGTTCCTCGCTCCGTTGCGTGTGGGCGACTACGTCGAGGGCATTGCGCGCGTCGTCCGGCGGGGAAGGCGCAGCCGCACGATCGAGGCCCGGATCTTCAAGGTCATCGGTGTCGACGAACGCGGCAGGCTCGACAAGGCCGAGCCGGTCCTCGCGGCCACGGCCGTGGCCACGATCGTCGTGGGCGCCGGCGGCGAGGCCGGGGGCACGTGACGTGGCCCTCAACCCTTACTCGGTCGTCACCTGGATCGACGCGGTCACGCGTGCCCAGGGTGCGCGGCCGGCTCTGATCCACGAGGGCGTCACCTGGAGCTACCGCGACCTGTGGTCTCGTGCCGAGGTCGTCGCCCGCCACCTGCTGACCACGGGCCTGCGTCCCGGGGACGCCGTCGGTCTCATAGGTACGAACGAGCCGGCGTACGTGGTGAACTACCTCGGGATCATGCGCGCGGGCGGAACCGCGGTTCCGGTCAACGGCATGCTCGACGGGACGTCCGCGAGTCGCCTGCTGGCCTCGGTCGACGCCGCGCGCGTGTTCGTGGGCCGGGTGGCCGCCGGCGTCCGAGACCAACTGGCCGAGTCCTTCCAGATCTTTTCCATGGACCCGGTCGAATCGGTGCCACGTCGCGGCCGGCTCCCCGTGGTCAGGCCCGACTCGCCCGCCGCGATCATGCTGACCAGCGGCTCCACCGGCCATCCGAAGGGCGTCGTCCACACCCAGCACACGATGCTGCACGCCTGCCTGCAACTGACCTCGGCGTTCCCGTTCCGTCCCGACGACCGGTCGGTGGTGTTCCTCCCGCTCTACGCGTGCATACCCGAGCAGGTGCTCCCGGTGTTGTGCACGGGAGGCGCACTGGAGATCCTGCCCCGGTTCGACGTGGACCGGGTCGCCGATGCCTGTGCGCACGCGACGACGTTCGACGCGGTGCCGACGATCCTGAGCCGGCTCATCGAGCACGCTCCGCTGGACAAGCTCGCGCATCTGAGATGGGTGCTGTTCGCGTCCGAGCCCATGCCGGAGCCACTCCTTCGCCGCTGGTGGGACGAGTTGCCCGGGGTGGAGATGCACCAGTTATACGGAATGACGGAGGTCCTGCCGCTGACAGCGGCGCCGCACCGCCTGCTGCGTCAGGAGCCGTCCAGCGTCGGGCGGGCCTTCCCGACCACCCGGCTCGGTGTCGATCCGGGGCATCCCGTCGGACCCGACGGCGGGCGGGAACTCCTCGGCGCCAGCCCGTCCCTGATGAAGGGCTACTACAAGGACGAGATCGCCACCAAGGCGGCACTCGACGCCGACGGCGCCATGCGGACGGGCGATCTCGGCCGGATCGACGAGCGCGGAATGGTCTTCCTGACCGGGCGTAGCAAGGACATCATCATCTCCGGGGGCATCAACATCGCACCCGTGGAGATCGAGGCCGTCGCCGCGCAGCACCCGGCGGTCGAGCGGGCGATCGTGGTCGGCGTGCCCAGCGATCGGTGGGGGGAGACCCCCGTCGTGGTCGCCGTCCCGCGTCGTGGCAGCGCATTGACCGCGGACGATCTGCTGGCCCATTGCCGGTCACTGCTGACCTCCTACAAGCGACCGACCGGGGCGGGCCTGATCGACATCCTCCCGACCACCGGTATCGGCAAGGCCGCCAAGGATGCGGTGAGGAAGATGATCGCGGACGGGGAGATCACCCTTGTTCGAATCTGACGAGATCGCTGCGCTGGTCGAGAAAGCACGCCAGGGGCACTGGGCGCCGCTGGCCCGGGCGGTGACGGTCGTCGAGAACTGCCCACCGTGGGAGGTGTCGATCCCGCGGGCGGCGCGGCCATGCCACCTCGTGGGGATCACCGGACCACCCGGCGCCGGCAAGAGCACCCTCACGGGGCGGCTGATCGAGTCCCTCGCCGACGGCGGGCAACGCGTGGCGGTCCTCGCCATCGACCCGTCGAGCCCGCTCAGCGGCGGCGCCGTCCTCGGCGACCGGGTGCGGATGGAGACCTACCTGAACGGCCGGCCTGGCGTGTTCGTCCGGAGCCTGGCCAGCCGCGGCTCCCATGGCGCGGTGGCCGGGTCCACGCGGAACATCGCCCGGCTGCTGGAACTGTCAGGGCTGTTCGACGTCGTGCTCATCGAGACGGTCGGCGCGGGGCAGACGGAGGTCGCGATCGTCGAGGTCGCCGACACCGTCCTGCTCGTCACCGTTCCGGGTCTCGGGGACGCGGTGCAGACGATCAAGGCAGGTCTCATGGAAGTCGCGGACGCCTTCATCGTGAACATGGCCGACCGGCCCGGCGCGGCCGAGACGGCGCGCCACCTGCGGCTGGCCGCCGGGCGGGTCGACGCCGTCTACAAGACGGTCGCCATCGACGGCACGGGCGTGGACAAGGTGCGCGACGGACTGTACGAGCGGTGGCGATCGCTGCTCGACGACGGCCGGCTCGAGGCGCGGCGTCTGGAGAAGTGGGGCTCGGACGCGGCCCTGGTGGCGGAGGCCTGGGTCGCCGACTGTGCCGGCTCGATGACCCTGGATCCCCACGCGACCATGCAGAACTCCGTCGACCAGATCTTGAAGGAGGCGTCGAGCCGATGGACGACCCGATGACAGAGGAGGACCAGCGCTGGGATGAGCGTGTCGAGGCGTGGCGACGGGAGCGGGTGGCTGCCGACTACGAGCGGATCCCGCCGCGGCGCCCCGAGTACACGACCATGTCGGGCGCTCCCATCAAGGACATCTACACCAGCGCGGACATCCGGCACCTGAGTCCCAGCGAGGACATCGGGCTCCCAGGCGAGTATCCGTACACACGCGGTGTGCACGCCACGATGTACCGCGGACGACCGTGGACCATCCGGCAGGTGGCCGGCTTCGGCCAGGCGGAGGACACCAACAACCGGTACAAGTACCTGCTCAAGACCGGCCAGACCGGACTCTCCACGGACTTCGACCTGCCGACGTTGCTGGGTTACGACTCCGACCATGAGGTCTACCGGCGAGAGGTCGGGCGAATCGGTGTCGCGATCGACACGGTCGTCGACATGCACGCTCTCTTCGACGGCATCCCGCTCGACCAGATCTCCACGTCGATGACGATCAACCCGTCGGCGGCCGTGCTCCTCGCCATGTATCGGGTGGTGGCCGACGAGCGGGGCATCCCGGGCCATGTCCTCACGGGGACCACCCAGAACGACATCCTGAAGGAGTACATCGCCCAGAACGAGTTCATTTTCCCGCCGCTGCCCTCCGTGCAACTCGTGGTCGACACGATGGAGTACGGCGCGAATGTCATGCCGCGCTTCAATCCGCTCAACGTCTGCGGGTACCACATCCGCGACGCGGGGGCGACAGCGGTCGAAGAGCTCGGGCTCACTCTCAGCAATGCCCTGTGCTATCTGGAGCACGCGATCGAGCGGGGGATCGACGTCGACCGGCTGGCGCCGCGGGTGTCGTTCTTCTGGGACGTGCACAACAACTTCTTCGAAGAGGCGGCCAAGCTCCGCGCGGCGCGCCGGCTGTGGGCACGGCTCACGCGGGAGCGGCTGGGTGCCAAGGACCCACGATCGTGGCTGATGCGGGCGCACTGTCAGACCGCCGGCGTCTCGCTCACCGCGCAGCAGCCGTACAACAACGTTGCCCGGACTGCGATCCAGGCCCTGGCCGCCGTCCTGGGTGGCACCCAGTCGCTGCACACGAACTCGCTGGACGAGGCGTTGTCCATCCCGTCGGAGAGCGCGATCAAGATCGCCGTGCGGACGCAGGCCATCATCCTGCACGAGACGGGCGTCGCCGACGTCGTCGATCCATTGGCCGGCTCGTACTACGTGGAGTCGCTCACGTCCCAGATCGAGGCGGACGCGTTGGCGCTGATCGAGCGTATCGACGCGATGGGCGGAATGATCGAGGCCGTCCAGTCCGGCTACGCGGTCCAGCTCATCTCCGACTCGGCGTGGGAGCAGCAGGTCAAGTCCGAAAGTGACGAAACGATCACCGTAGGCGTGAACGACTACGTCGACGAGAACGAGACCCAGGACATCGAGATCGACCGGCCGGTGCCGGGCGTGATGGAGCGCCAGTTGGAGCGGCTCGCCGAGGTGAAGCGGGCGCGTGCGGACCGGCAGGTGACGGCGACGCTTCGTGCGATCGAGAAGGCCGCGCCCGATCTGCGTCACAACCTCATGCCGTTGATCGAGGATGCCGTGCGGGCGCGCGCCACGGTGGGAGAGATCTGCGATGTGCTGCGCGGTGTGTGGGGTCACCACCAGCCGTCCACCGTGTTTTAGAGGGACCTCTGTTTAGGGGGACCGTGTTCTAGAGGGAAGGACAACCGACAATGACATCCGCCAGTGATCGCCGGACGCCGCTCAAGGTGGTGATCGCCAAACCCGGCCTGGACGGGCACGACCGCGGCGCCAAGATCGTCGCACGAGCGCTGCGCGACTCGGGCATGGAGGTCGTCTACACCGGTATCTACCAGACGCCGGAGTCGATCCTGCGTGCGGTCGTCCAGGAGGATGCCGACGTGCTCGGCCTGTCCAGCCTGTCCGGCGCTCACCTGGAATATGCCGAGGAACTGTGCGAGCTTCTGCGCGAGAACGGCCGTGACGACGTCCTGTTCGTGGTAGGCGGCACCGTCCCGCCCGAGGACACCGAGACGCTCAAGGGCTTCGGCGTCCACGAGGTGTTCGGTCCCGGCACACCCACGGCGCGGCTCGTCGAGTACATCTCCCAGCACGCCCGGCGCGTGCGGTTGACGTGACGCCGAGCGCCTCGACATCGCCCGGGCCGGCGGGCCGCGAGGGGACGGAACGGGTGCGAACTCGCGGTCTGGCGGTCGCCGGTCTTCGCGCGCTTCCACCGCCTCGACGGCGCCGGACGCGCCGCTGTCGCCGCACCAGGGCGACCGGCCGGCCCAACGTGGCGCCCTGGGGGATCCGTCAGACCTCCAGGAGGCTCCGATCGCCTCTCTTGGCGGCCTGCATGTCCCGGACGACGTCGTTGACCATGCGGATCGAGGCGGCGTCGAGGACGTTTCCGAACTGGATGACCTTGACCTTTTCCTCGAGTTGCGCCTTTATCCCGGTCATTTCGTCCGGGATCACCACCAGGTCGATGCCCTCGATGTCCGCGTCCTCGATGCCGTCGAGCACCTCGATGTTCTTGATCCCGGAGTCCCGCAGCGAGTCGCGAACGGTGATCGCCTGATCGTCGGTGCGGTACCAGATGCCCACGGTGCCGTTCTTGGCGACGGATGCGATCTGCACGAGTGTCTGGATATGCGGTGCGACGACGATGGCGACGACCTCCGTCTTCGGCCGGCGCATGAGGGCGCGAACCTCCGCGAGGTGGAAGAACGTCGTGAGGACGAGGTCGGCGCGCTCTTCGTCGGGCTCGAACGTGCCGAGCACCAGGGGCTTCACCTTGACCCCGACCTTGTCCTCCAACTCGCTGGCGAAGTACTTGGCACGATCGACATTGCACTCGACGAACGAGACCTTGAGCAGGTCGTCCTCCGCCCGTACCGCCAGGCTCATCACCAGGGACTGGATCTCGGCCGCGGACAGGCCGAGCTCGATGCACTCACGGGTGGCCCTCTCCAGCACCTGCCGTGCCTGGTCGCGGGCCAGCGAGCCGTCACGTTCGAGGCTCGGGCCGACGACGATCGTCCCGCTGCGCCCACGTCCCTCGACCAGGCCCAGCTCACTGAGGTCGGCATAGGCACGTGCCACGGTGTTGCGGTTGATGTGGAGGTTGTCGGCCAGCAGGCGGGCACTGGGCAGGGCTTGGCCGGGCTCGAGGTCGCCGGTCTCGATCATGAACGACATCTGGGTGACGATCTGTCGGTAGATGGGCACGTCGGAATGCAGGCTCACCTGGATCTTGTCGACCACTGCTCGCTCCCATCGGCGGAAGAATCGTCGTGTCTTAGGTCAAGTACACCATTTGTTCAGGGTGCTCGGGATCATTGTTGAGCATATTACTGCAGCACAATCATCAGCCCATTCGTAACACCACATTACGGCCAGCCAAGACCCATGGCCAAATCGGGCGATTCAGCCATTTGAGCAAATCGACCAAACCGTGGCGCGGCGTCAAAGTCGCCACCGCGCTCCCCGGTGTCCTCCGTCATCGCTGCTCAGCCTCCCGTGTACGCGGCGATCAGTTCGGGGTCGGCCGGGATGTCGGCGATGCGGTAGGCAGGTGGCGTCTGGCCCATGAGGTGCCGCACGAAGTAGTCCCAGCGCCGCCGGAACCAATACGCCTGCTGGTGGAACATGCTGTGATCGGCATTCGGGACGATGAACAGGTCGAAGTCCTTGTTGGCGTCGATCAGAGCGTCCGCCAGGCGCATCGTCAGGTGCGGCGTGACGTTGTCGTCCATGCCGCCGTGCGCCAGCAGGAGCTTGCCCTCGAGGTTGTCAGCGAGCGCGACGTTGGCGTGCGTGTCGAAGTCGAACTCGTCGGCCAGGCCGAAGAACCGCTCACCCCACCAGGCGTGGTAGATCCGGTCGTCGTGGTCACCGGCGGACGACACCGCGACCTTGTAGAAGCCGGGGGCCTGCAGCAGGCACCGGGTCGAGGCGTAGCCGCCGCCGGAATGGCCGTAAATGCCGACCCGGTCCAGGTCCATCCACGGACGGGTCCGCGCCAGCTGCCTGATCGCGGCGACGTGGTCGTCGACGAAGTCGCCGTCGCCGCCGAGGCGGGCGTGGTTCCGGAACGTCCGCTCCCGCATCGCCGTCCCCCGTGCGTCGACCGCGACGACGACGAATCCCAGGGCGGCGAACGTCGCCGCGTGCCGCTCGGCGGTCAGCGGCCCGCCGGACAGCGGGAAGCGGACCGGAGTGGTGGAGACCTGCGGGCCGGGGTAGATCTCGTCGAGGACGGGATACGTCGCGGCGGGATCGAAGTCGTGCGGCCGGTAGATCGCGCAGGAGATGTCCGTCACGCCGTCGGCCGCCTTCACCACGACACGCTCCGGGGGCGACCAGCCGGTCGCGTAGAGAGCGGAGGCGTCCGCCCGCTCCAGTTCGAGCACGACCTCGCCGGTGGCGTCGCGCAGCACCGAGACGGCCGGGACGTCGACCCGTGACGTAACGTCGACGAAGTACCGTCCGGACCGCGACGGCCGCGGGTCGTGGTCGAGGCCGTCGGAGGTGATGGTGGTGATCTCGCCGCCGTCGAGCGACACCGAGCACAGCTCTTGCACGGACAGGTCCGAGCCCGGCTCACGACCGGCGGCGGTGAACACGACCCGGCGCGCCGCTTCGTCGACGCCGACGATCCGGCGCACCAGCCAGTCGCCGGACGTCACCGTGCCGACGGTGCCGTCCGGGGCGTACCGGTAGAGGTGACCCCAGCCGCTGCGCTCGGACCACCACAGCACCTCACCGGAGTTCAGGACCGTCACGTTGCGGTCGTGGTACTGCGGGCCGTGCAGGGTGTTCGACGTGCTCGTCTCCGCCACGAGCACGGTGACCTCGCCGGTGGCCGGGTCGAGTTCGTGCAGCCGGGCCGTGCGTCCGCCCCGGTCGGCTGACAGCCAGTAGGCCTTCGTGGCGTCGTCGTTCCACCAGACATGGTTCAAGGCGATCACCGAGAGGTAGTCCATCGAAACCGGCTCGTACTTCGCCTGGGTCGCCTGGCCCGTCTCCGCCTCGAAGACGAAGAAGTCCGCCGTCGCGACGTTCTCGTCGCCGACCATCGCATACCGGTAGGTCATCGCAGTCGGCCGCCCGCCGTCCGTCGGCGCGGACCGCACCAGGTGCATGAGCTCGAGATCGCGTTGGTCGAGTCGGTGCGTCACGAACCGGGTCGAGTCCGGCGACCACACGACCAGCGGCGGCGCGGTGAAGCCGAGGTTCTCCTGCATCACGCGGTTCGCGCTGGAGTCCGGCGGTGTCCCGTACGAGTACGCCTCCGCCCCGTCTGTAGTGAGCTGCCGCTCCTCGTCCGTTGCGGTGTCCCGGAGGTAGAGGTTGTGGTCGCGAACTCCCACCGACCAGCGCCCGTCGGGCGACCGCGTCTCCGACGCGTGGGCGGGGCCCAGAATGGTGGCGACGTAGGAGTCGAGGGAGACCTCGATACGCTGCTCGCCGACGACCACCCGCACCACGTCGTCGACGAGCTCGATCCCGAAGAACGGCAGCTTCGCGGCGTCGACGTCCTCGTCCAGGACGGCGCCCAGCGCACCGGCGAGTCGCTCGTGGTCGAACGCCGGCCGCCTGGTGCCCGCCTCGGCGTCGACGAGGACGAACCGCACGCCCTCGGCGGTCCGATTCCGGTACCAGAACGTCTCGGTGTCGTGGATCCAGTTCGGCTGCACCTGCGGAGAGCGGACCAGGTTCCTCAGATTGTGGGCCAGCAGCGCCTCGGCCTTGGCGTAACGGGCGGCCAGGTCGATGTTCAAAGCAATCACTCCTCCGGTGGACGACGGGTTATGACGGGTTACGACGGGAGCAGTTCGGGGTCGATCGGGATGTCGGCGATCTGGTACCCGGGTGGCGTCTCGCCCATGAGGTGCCTCACGAAGTAGTCCCAGCGGCGCCGGAGCCAGTACCCGGTGCCGATCAGCAGGCGGTGGTCCGCATTGGGGACGACGAGCAGGTCGAAGTCCTTGTTCGCCTTGATGAGCGCTTCGACCAGGCGCATCGTGCCGTGCGGCGTGGCGTTGTCGTCCATCTCGCCGTGCACCAGCAGCAACTTGCCTGCCAGCTTCTCGACGTGCGCGCCGTTGGACTGGTCGGCGAAGTCGAAGTCGCCGGGCAGGCCGAAGAACTTCTCAGCCCACCAGGCGTGGTTCAGGCGGTTGTCGTGGTTGCCGGCCGAGGACACCGCGACCTTGTAGAAGTCCGGCGCCCGGAGCATGCTCCGGGTCGAGGCGTAGCCGCCCGCCGAGTGCCCGAAAATGCCGACCCGGTCCAGGTCCATCCACGGGCGGGTGCGCGCGAGCTGTGTGATCGCGGCGACGTGGTCGTCGACGAACTCGCCGTCACCGCCACGGCGGGCGTGGTCCTGGAAGGCCTTGCTGCGCAGCGCCGACCCGCGGCCGTCGACCACCACGACGACGAAGCCGAGCGCGGCGAACACCGCGCCGGAGCGTTCCAGGGTCACGACGCCGCCGGACTGCGGAAACCGCAGCGGGGCGGTGGAGATGTGCGGCCCGGGGTAGATCTCCTCGACCACGGGGTACGTCATCGACGGATCGAAGTCGTGCGGCTTGTACACGGCGCAGTAGAGGTCGGTCACGCCGTCGGCCGCCTTCACCACGATGCGCTCAGGCGGTGACCAGCCGGCCGCGAGGAGACCGGACGCGTCCGCCCGTTCCAGCTCGAGCACGACCGCGCCGGTGGCGTCGCGGAGCACGGACACGGTCGGCACGTCGTACCGCGAGGTGACGTCGACAAAGAACCGACCCGACTCCGAGGGGACGCAGTCGTGGTCGAGGCCGTCGGACGTGATCGTGGTGACCTCGCCGCCGTCGAGCGACACCGAGTACAGCTCCCGCAGGTACGGATCGGAACCCGTCCGGCGACCGGCGCCGGTGAACACGAGTCGGCGGGCGTCCTCGTCGATCGACACGATGTCGCGGAACAGCCAGTCGCCCGACGTCAGCGCCGTCACCGAGCCGTCGCGGCCGTACCGGTAGAGGTGGCCGTGCCCGCTGCGCTCTGACCACCACAGCGTCTCGCCCGTGGACAGCACCTCGACGTTGCGGTTCAGGTACTGCGGGCCGTGGGTGATGTACGACGTGCTGGTCTCCTCGACGAGTTGGGTGACCTCGCCGCTCGTGGGGTCCAGCTCGTGCAGCCGGGCGGTGTGGTCGGCGCGGTCGCCGGAGAGGAAATAGACCTTCGACCCGTCCACGCTCCACCACAGGAAGTCGTTGGCGATGGTGGGGACGAGCGGGGTGAGGACCGGCTCGCCCAAGGCCCGCGTCATCCGGCCCGTCGCGGCCTCGAACACGAAGAACTCCGACGTGGCGAGGTTCGCGTCGCCCACGACGGCGTAGCGGTAGGTCATCGGAACCGGGCGGCCGCCGTCGGACGGCGCCGACCGCAGCAAGTGCATGAGCCCGACCTGGCGCTGGTCGAGCCGGTGGGTGACGAACCTGGTCGAGTCCGGCGACCACGCCACCAGCGGCGGCATGGTGAAGCCGAGGTTCTCCTGCATCACCAGCTCGGCGCAGGAGTCCGCCATCGTCGCGTAGTCGTACGCCTCGACGCCGTCGGTAGTGAGCTGCCGTACCTCGTCGGTGGCGGTGTCGCGCAGGTAGAGGTTGTGGTCACGCAGCCCCACCGACCAGCGGCCATCCGGCGACGGCGTCTCCGCGGGGTGGGCCGATCCCAGGATCGTCACGACGTAGGTGTCGAGCGAGATCTCGATCCGCTGCTCCCCGACGACCACCCGGACCGCGCCGTCGACCGGCTCGAACCTGTGGAAAGGCAGGGCCGCCGGATCGACTTCCTCGGCCAGGACGCCGCCCAGCGCGCGGGCCAGTCGCTCGTGGTCGAACACCGGCCGCTTGGTGCCGGCCGCGGCGTCGACGAACACGAACCGGACGCCGTCGGCCGTCGTGATCCGGTACCAGAACGTCTCGGTGTCGCGGATCCAGTTCGGCCGCACCTGCGCGGAGTGGACCAGTTTCTTCTGATTGTGGGGCAGCAGTGCCTCTGCTTTGGCGTAGCGGGCGGCCAGGCTGGCGCTCATGACAATCGCTCCTCGCGAGGACGTGGGCAGCGGCGGGACGTGCGGCGGCTACTGACAGGCTCGGCGGAACCACTCCCGCTGGAGGGGGTGCAGGACCTCCCGGTCCGTCAGGCATGCGCGGTAGGAGCACAGGACGACGAGCCCGACCCGGGCGCGGTCATCGACGCCGGCGCCCGCCAGGTAGAACAACGTCGTCCCGGGGTGCCACCAGGCCAGGCCCTGGGGCCGGTCCAGGCCTCTCCAGCCCAGGCCCTGGACGAAGTCGGGCAGCTCGCTGTCGTCGGGCATGGTGAACCCGTCGGGCACGGCGAAGTACTGCTCGCGGGCCCGGCGCATGGCCCGGAGCAGGTTCGGCCCGTCCTGGTGGGCACCGGCCTCCAGGTTCGCCTCGACGAAAGCGAGCAGGTCGGTCATCGTCGACCGCAGGCCGCCCTGCGGAAGCATGACGTCGTGGTACCAGTTCGGGCACGGCTGCCCCGCTCTGTCGTAGGCGTACATCATCCGGCCCTGCTGCTCCTCGGAGAGCGAGTAGCAGGTGTCCGACAGGCCCAGTGGCTCGCAGACCGTCTCCTTGAGGAGTTCTTCGTACGGCTTCGCCGCCACCAGCTCCAGGATGTGGCCGAGCGTGCCCATGCCGATGACCGAGTAGGTCCAGCCCTGCCCGGTGAGGTAGGTCAGCTCGGCGTTCGCGAGGTCGGCGTACAGATGTTCCTTGTTGTAGCGCAGGTAGTGGGTGTACGTACCGAACGGCGGCTCGGTTCCGCGGAGCTCCTCGTCGATGAACCGCTGGTGGATCTTCCCGACCGAGCCCAAACCGGAGCTGTGTGTGGCGAGTTGCCGGATCGTGATCGAGGCGATCTCAGGTGGCAGCCGCAGGCCCTTTGGCAGGTGCACGGCGATCGGGTCCTCGAGATTGATCAGACCCTGACCCTCCAGCACGGCCAGGACCGTGGTCAGGAACACCTTGGAGACGGAGCCGATCTCGTAGATCGTCTCCGCGTCGGGGAGCCGGGCGTGCTCGGCCCCCGGTGCCCGGAAGCTCCGGACGTGACGCTCGCCGCGCACGGACAACCCGACCATGAGGGTCCCCTCGGGCCGGGTGGACAGGTACTCCTCGGCATCGGCCTCTATGCCGGCCAGAAGGGGAAGAATGTCGATGTCGCTCAACGTCTCGACTCCTCGAGTGCGGACGGCGGGTCACCGCCGTAGCGAGGCACCGCCGTACCTGGTTGCCATGGCGCACCTATTGACCTAGTTGAATGGGCGAATATTACCCCAACTGCTGGGTGCGCACCATGCCCGTCGTGGATGCGAGTGCACCGGACCCGCGAGCAGGCCGCGGTCGCTCCCTGACCTGTATCGCCCCCATCGGTCGACGTCCGCGCTCACCGAGCTCGCGCGTGAGGCGGAGGTACAGAGGCGCTGAACAGGTGAGACCGTTGCTCGGTCGGCCCGATTGCCGTACTGGGACGGGGCAATCGACCACACGCCTCGTTGCTAAGTTAAACCACTTGATTAGGCCTTGACACGCATAAGCAACCAGACAATGCTGTGCCACACGTCAAGACATAGACCGTCGGACACGGCCCCGAAGCCGGAGGTCAGGTCGCTGCGACAGGCGGCATGGTTCAACGGAGAACCAGGCTCTTCGGAGTCTCGTGAGGGCCGCGGACCCCCCTGCCACGACAACCGAATGGTGTTGAGATGTCCGAGACGAACAGTGTTCCGAGGCGAGGGCGGCGGCGCCTTGCCCTGACTCTGGCCGCTCTTGCCGTGACGCTGCTCACGGCGTGTGCCGGCAACGGCCCGGCCGGTCGGAAGGATCCGGCCGGTAAGGGTTCGCCGCAGGCCGCCACGGCTCGAACCGTGGACCCGGGCAAGCCGGTCTCGGACCAGCACATCCCGCGCCTCAATGTGGGTATCGCAGGCCAGGTGACCGTCGTGGATCCGGCGGAGAACATCGGTGCCGGCGGTCTCTTCGTCAATCAGCTCGGTCTGGAGCCGCTGCTGCGGATCAACGCGGAGGGGAAGCTCCAGCCGTGGTTGGCGACGGAGTGGAAGCAGGTCGGCGACACGGTCTACGAGTACACGCTGCGCGAGGGTGTGAGGTTCTGGGACGGCACGGAGCTGACGTCGGAGGACGTGAAGTACTCCTGGGACTATCTCCGTGCCACCGACTCCAGGCGCTCTGCCTACTTCGCCCCGGTCGACACCGTCGAGGCCGTCGGCAAGTACTCGGTCCGGGTGACGCTGAAGCAGCCGGACGCGTCGTGGCGGTACACGCCGGCGATGTGGTACTCGGTCGTCTTCCAGAAGAAGTTCGCGGAAGCGGCCGGGGACAAGTTCGGCCGGCCGGGGACGTTGCTGGTGGCCACCGGTCCGTGGAAGTTCGACAGCCTCAACCCGGCCACTGGGATGGAGCTGTCGGCACACGCAGGCTACTGGGGTGGTAAGCCCCGGGTCGACCGGGTCTCGGTCAAGACGTTCGCCGAGGACAACAGCATGGCGCTGGCGCTGCGGGCCGGTCAGATCGACATCACCCCCACGGTCGGCGGCCCGACCGGCTTCGACGCCGCCGCCGGTGGTGGCACGGTGACCACGGTGGGGACCTGCGCCACATCCCTGCTCAGCCTGCCGGTCCAGCAGGCGCCCTGGGACGACGTCCATGTACGCCGGGCGGTCGCGCACGCGATCAACCGCAAGGACATCGTCGCGGCGACTCAGGGGCGGGCCGGCGGTCCAGTGGACACTCTCATGTCTCCGTTGCTGCTGCGGACGCTGGGCTCCGAGAAGGAGGTCCAGGCCGCGCTGGACGGGGTCGAGCGGTATCCGTACGACCTGAACGCGGCCAAGGCCGAGCTGGCCCGGTCGTCGGTCCCGAACGGGTTCAGCTTCCCGTTCAAGACGGTCGCCTCCTCTGCGTCCATCGCCCAGGTGATCGCCGCTCAGCTGAAGAAAATCGGCATCAATATCGAGATCAAGGTACTCACGGATACCGCGTGGTTCTCCGAACTCGGTGCGAAGAACAAGCCGTTGACGCATTTCGAGACCGGTCCCTGCGCGCCGGATCCCAGCTGGGCCGCATTGTTCCTGAACACCGACAAGGCCGGGAAGCCGATCGGTCTGAACTTTGCCGAGTACACCTCGCCGGAGGTGAAGAAGCTCCTGGCCGACGGCCTGCTGGAGCAGGATCCGAAACAGCGCTTGACGATCTACGCGAAGGTGCTGAAGCACCTGGGTGAGGACGTTCCCTACGTGCCGCTCTACGCCGAGGGCAACACCTACGCCTCGACCAAGTACGACATCGTCGAGTTCAGCAGCTTCTGGTCGAACATGCCGTGGGTGCTCGACGTCGTCCCCAGGTAAAGAGGGTCCGGTGCTGGTCGAACGTCGTGGCGAGAGACGAGGCTTCCGCGATGCGTGACACGATTCGAGAGGTAATCATGACCAACCCCGTATGGTGCGGCGCCATGAGGACGCGCCCGTGAGCGCCCGCGCGATCCTGCTGATGATCGGCAAGCGTCTGGTCGCGTTGGTGGTGCTGATCGCGATCCTGTCGTTCCTCGTGTTCTCCCTCGTTCACATCGCGCCCGGTACGGCGGTCGACGCCTACCTGGGCGGTAAACCGGCCACCCCGGAGCTGGTTCAGGCGCTGACGGAGCGGTACCACCTCGACGAGCCGTTCCTCACCCAGTACTGGCTGTGGTTGCAAGGCGCGCTGGTCTTCGACTTCGGCGAGTCCACGCTGACGACGCTGCCGGTGACGGACGAGATCGCTGCCCGCCTCGGGCCCTCGGCGTTCCTGGCGGTGTACGCCTATCTCCTGACGCTCATCCTCGGGGTGGTCCCCGGCATCATCGCCGCGCTGCGCCAGCGGAAGATGCTCGACCGTGGACTGGTGGCGGGAGCGGTCGTAGCGCTGAGCACGCCGCCGTTCGTCATGGGGATCCTGCTCCTGTACATCTTCGCGGTCCTGGTGCCGATCTTCCCGGCGGCGGGTCTCGGCGAAGGGTTCCTGGACCAGTTGTGGCATCTGACGTTGCCGGCGTTGGGACTCGCCCTGTGCGTCGCGGCGTTCCTCCTGCGGCACAGCCGAGCCTCGATGATCAATGTGCTGGATCAGGACTACATCATGTTCGCCCGGGCCAGGGGACTCAGCTGGCGGCGCGTCCTGGTCCGCTACGCGTTCCGGAATGCGCTGATACCCGTGGTGACGGTCTCCGGCGCCCTGCTCGCATTCTTCTTCGCCGGTGCCGTCTTCGTCGAGACGACGTTCTCGCTGGGCGGCATCGGTGAGCTGCTGGTGCAGGCGGCCGAGTCGAGCGACATGCCGATGATCCAAGCTCTGGCCATCCTCATCGCGGTGCTCATCGTGCTCGCCAACCTGCTCGCGGATCTCGCCTACATGGTGATCGACCCACGTATCCGATTCGGAGGGCGGTCCGCATGACCGAAGCAGCCGTCACGACGCCGCAGCTCTTGACCAGGCGCCGCGTGCGGCGCCGCCCTCCCGTCCTGATCGGACTGTGCTTCGGATTCATGGCCTTCGTCCTGCTCACGGCGATCGTCGGCCCGATGCTGGCGCCCCATGATCCAACCCTGCAGGACGTGCTGGGCAGCCTGGCGCCCCCGAGCGCCGAACACTGGCTCGGCACCGACGGGCTGGGGCGAGACGTCTTCTCCCGGATGCTGGCCGGCGCCCAGTCCGCGATCCTGGGTCCGCTGGTCATCGCCCTCGCCTCGATGGTGTGCGGCAACCTGCTCGGGCTCCTCGCCGGGTACCGGGGTGGGATCATCGACTCGTTGGTGATGCGCTGGGTCGACCTGATGGTGGCGATCCCGTCGCTGCTCATCATCATCGTGGTGGCGGGCACGCTGGGCGGAGGTTACTGGCTGGCGGTCGGGTTGCTGATCGTTCTCACGATCCCGACGGACGCCCGGGTCATGCGTGCCGCCACGCTCGAGCAGGTGCCTCGCCCGTACGTCGAGGCGGCGAAGACACTGGGCGTCTCGGACGGCCGGATCATGGTGCAGCACATCTGGCCGAACATCGCCGCGGCCGCCGTCGCCAACTCGGTCATCATCTTCGCCGGATCCCTCGTCTCCATCGCCGGCCTGTCCTTCCTCGGTCTGGGCGCCGCGCCCGGGACCCCTGACTGGGGCCAGATGTTGTCGGAGAACCAACCCCTGCTGTTCACGAACCCGGTGGCGAGCATCGCGCCGGGCATCGCCATCGCCCTCACCGCCACGTCGGTGAACCTGATCGGTGACTGGATCTACGAGAAGATGTCGAGGCGAGGAGCAGGCCGTTGAGTTCACCCACCGAGCGAACGCTCACCTCCGAGCGCCTGGTCCTCGACGTCGAGGGCATGCGGATCGAGCGGGCCGGCACCGGCGACCCGATCGTCACCGCGCTCGACCTGCAACTGGCCGCGGGCCAGAGCGTCGGAATCGTCGGCGAGTCCGGCAGCGGCAAGTCGATGAGCGCGAAGGCCCTCATCGGGCTCCTCCCCGAAGGGGTCGTCGCGAAGGGCAGCGCCCGGTTCGACGGCGAGAACCTGCTCGACCTGCCCGAACGGCAATGGCGAACGATCCGCGGCCGCCAGATCGGCATGGTCATGCAGGACCCGTTCACCATGCTGAACCCGGTGATGCGGTGCGGACGCATCCTGGAGGAGTCCCTGCTCGCGGAGCGGCGCCTGAGCCGCGCCGAACGGCGTGCCGAAGCGATACGGCGTCTCGCCGAGGTCGGCATCACCGACGAGACGGTCGTCGACCGGTATCCGTTCCAGCTCTCGGGCGGCATGCGGCAGCGCGTCGCGATCGCCGCGGCGCTGGCGCGGGACCCCCGGGTGCTGATCGCGGACGAACCCTCGACAGCGCTGGACGTGGTCACCCAGCGCGAGGTACTGGCCCTGATCAAGAGGATCCAGGAGGCGCGCGGGATGGCGCTGATCCTCATCACCCACGACCTGCGCGTCGCCTTCGCCACCTGCGACCGTATCCAGGTCCTCTACGCCGGATCGCTGGTCGAGGTGGGCCGGGCGAACGACGTGCGCGAGCGACCCTTGCACCCGTATTCGCAGGGACTGCTGTTGTCCGAGCCTCCGGCCGACCGCCGGGTGCGACAGCTCGTCGCCATCCCGGGCTCGGTCCCGTCTGCCAACGAGGTGCGGGGCAGCTGCTCCTTCGCCGCCCGTTGCCGCTGGGCCCAGCAGGTGTGCCGGGACGGGGAGCCGCCGCTGGCCGAGGTCGGCGACGATCGGCGATCCCGCTGCATCCGGCTGCCGGAGATCGAGGCCGAGATGGCCGCGCTGCTCAGCAAGGCCGAGGAGCGCGGAGTCAGGCCGGCCGACGGCCGCTCCGACGACGCGCTGATCGACGTTGTGAACATCCAGAAGGTCTTCAAGAGCGGCGGCCGCACCGTCCGGGCCGTCGATGACGTGTCGATCTCCGTCCGAGCAGGCGAGAGCGTCGGGATCGTCGGGGAATCCGGGTCCGGGAAGACCACGCTCGCCCGCATGCTGGTGGGCCTGGAGACGCCGTCCGGCGGTGAGATCGTGATCGACGGCATCCCGGTCCGCAGTTGGCGCGGCCTGACGCCGAACGACCGCCGCAGGCTCCGGCGGACGGTGCAGACCGTGTTCCAGGACCCCTATTCGAGCCTCAACCCCATGCGCTCCGTCGGCTGGGCGTTGAAAGAGGCGATCGTGACGCACGATCGCGGTGGCACGAGCGTCGAACGCCGGGTCGGCGAGCTCCTGGAGTCCGTCGGTCTTTCGTCCGACTACGCCCGGCGCCGCCCGGCCTCGCTGTCCGGCGGCGAGCGGCAACGGGTGGCGATAGCGCGGGCGCTGGCGGTGGAACCACGGGTGCTCATCTGCGACGAGCCCGTGTCGGCGCTGGACATGTCGGTCCAGGCGCAGATCCTCAACCTGCTGCAGCAGGTCCGGACCGAACGCGGCATCAGCTGCCTGTTCATCACCCACGACCTGTCCATCGTTCGCCAGGCGTCGGAGTACCTGTACGTCATGCACCACGGCAAGGTCGTCGAATCCGGGCCGACCGAGTCGGTGCTCGATCACCCGCAGCACGACTACACCGCCCAGTTGCTCAGCTCCGTCCCGCGTTTCGAGGAGCAGTGGCTCACCACGGGAGGGCCGGACGTCCCGCAGACGTCACGGCACGAGAGGTCGATGCTGCCGAACTGACTGAACCGGCCGCCGACCGTGTTCGCCGATTCCGCATCCACCTGAGGAGGACACCATGATCAACAGTTACGTCGGTGGCGTCATCTACGACGTCATGGCCCAGCACGCCATCCCGGGCAACAAGGCGCAGGCGCTCAGGAACACCTACCTTCCGCGGTGGCGGGCCGGTGGCCTGGACGCCGCCGTCGTCCAGGTCTCGAACTGGCCGGCCATCAACGCGTACTTCGCGGAGTTCGACCGGTCCGAGGGCGAGATCACGTACTGCAGGACCCGGGCTGACTTCGACAACCGTCCGGAGGGATCGTTCGGGATCTTCCTGTCGCTGGAGGGCCACGGGTCCTTCGCGGGCGACCTCGAGGCCCTGCACACGCTGTCCGAACTCGGGATCACGACCTTCACGTTCTCGCACAACCTGCAGAACCTGCTCTGCACCGGTAGCAACGAGCGGTTCGGCGAGGGCGGCTTCAGCCACCTCGGGAAGCAGACGCTCGAGGAACTCGAGTCGCTGCCGATGATGATCGACCTGGTCCACATGTCGCGGGCATCGTTCTGGGACGCCCTCGGCCTCTACGACGGCGACCTGTTCGTCTCGCACTCCAACGCCGACGCCCTGTGCCCACACCCGCGGAACCTGACCGACGACCAGATCAAGGCGGTGGCCGAGCGCAACGGGGTCATCGGCCTCAACACCTTCCGCGGCTACGTCTCGCCCGAGCCGATGAAGGCGACGCTGTCGGACCTGCTCGACCACGCGATGTACATGTACGACCTCGTGGGCCCGGAGCACCTGTGCATCGGCGCCGACTACTGCGAGTCGCCCGTGGAGATGCTTCTGCCCGTCCTGGACATGATCGATCCGGACGGGGCCCACGGCATCAAGGGCCGCGGCCGCGAGCTCTACACCTACGGGCCCGAGGGTCTCGAGGACGCCGGCAACCTCGGCGCGATCCCGACCGGGCTCGCCGAGCGGGGCCTGTCGCAGGACGAGATCGATCTCATCTGTGGCGAGTCCTACCTGCGAATGCTCGAGCGGTCCCGCCCGTCCATTGCCCTAAGCGCTTAGGCAATAAAAAGCCTAGTGTATTGACGATCTATTGGCCTAGCTTTTACGATCCATCTAGCGTGCCAGCACCGTCGATTCTCAGGAGCCTCCATGCCGGACACCGCCACCAGTGAGACGACCGCATCGGAGGCCGGCAAGGCCGCCGACGCCAAGCCGCTGGCGGACCAGCGGTTCACGACCAGGCACGCCGTGACCATCGGCACCGAGCGGATCGAGTACACCGCCAACGTCGGCAGGATCGTCCTGCACGACGACGAGGAGCACTCCACCCCGAAGGTGGCCATCTTCTACACCGCCTACGTGCGCGACGACGTGCCGTCGAAGCGGGACCGGCCGCTGGTCTTCCTGTGGAACGGCGGCCCGGGGTCCTCGACGATCTGGCTGCACATGTACAGCTATGGACCCCGGCGCGTCGTGTTCGACGGCGATCCGCTGTTCGACACGTCCCGATGGGAACTGCGAGAGAACGTGCACTCACTCCTGGACGTGGCGGACCTGGTGTTCGTCGACGCGCCGAGCACCGGGTTCAGCCGGGTGGTGCCGGGTGAGGACCCCGCGCAGTTCCACGGTGCCGAGGCCGACGCCGCCGTGATAGGTGACTTCGTCACCGAGTTCGTCGCGCGCGAGAACCGAGGAGACAGTCCGATCGTGCTGTTCGGCGAGAGCTACGGCACGATCCGCGCACCACTCGTGGCCGACTACCTGCAGCAGGTGCCGGGCCTCTTCGTCGACGGCGTCATCTTGTTGTCGTCTCTCATGGACGTGGCCGGAACGACCTTCGGCGTCGGCGTGAACTACGGCGCGGTCGGCCAGCTGCCCAGCTACGCCGCGACCGCCCTGTACCACGGGGTCATCTCCGGTGACCTGCCGACGGTCATCGCCGAGGCCGAGGACTTCGCCCTGAACGACTACTCCGTGGCCCTGCTGAAGGGGAGCCGCCTCACCGGGGCGGAACGGGAGCGCATCGCCCGGCGGCTCTCCGAGCTGACCGGCATCTCGGTGGAGTTCATCCTCCGGTCGAACCTGCGGGTGAACCTGTGGCGGTACGTCAAGGAGCTCCTGCGCGACCGGCACCGCACGGTCGGCCGCCTCGACACCCGCTGGACCGGGATCGACTCCGACACCGCTGGTGAGACGTTCGAGGACGACGCCAGCTACTCGGCGCCCACGGATCCCGCGACGCGGGCCCTGAACCAGTACCTTCGCGCCGATCTCGGCTGGGAGGCCGACCGTCCCCTCCTCTACCGGCATATTCGGCCCCGGGAGCAGTGGAAGCACCGGGAGAGCGAGCAGATGGGAATCTGGACGCCGCAACTCGAGGTCGCCACCGTCCTGCGCGCGGCCATGAACAGGTCACCCCACCTGAAGGTCCTCCTGCTCAGCGGGTATTACGACCTCGGCACCCCGTACTTCCCGGCCGAGCTGACCTTCGATCACCTGCACCTCGAGCCCGAACGAGCGCGCAACGTCACCAGGACCCGTTACGAGTCGGGGCACATGATCTACCTGCACGAGCCGTCCCTGGCACAGACACGGGCCGACCTGGTCGGCTTCCTGTCCTCGCTCCGCGGGGCGGACGCGGCGTGACGGCCGAGGCGGAGGCCGGCGCGCTGCCCGCGACCGCGGTGTTCGCCCAGACTCGGACGTTCAACTGGCTCCGGCGTGACGGTGACGCCCTGCTGTGGACCGAGACCAGGCCGTCAGAGGCGCGAACAGTCCTGGTCCGCTGGGAGCCGGGCGGCGAACCGGTGGACCTGACCCCGCCGGGGCGGTCGTGCAGCAACATCGTCGGCTACGGCGGCATCCCGTACGGTGTCGCGCCGGACGGCGAGATCCTGGCGTGCGACAGCGAGGACCAGCGCATCCACAGCGTGCGGCGGGGGATCGCGGTGACGCCGGCCGCACCGGGAAAATCGATCCGGTGGAGCGACTTCGTGGTGGCCGACGATCACGTCTACGCCGTGCGCGAGCAGCACCACGACGACGGCCGGGTCGCCAACGAGCTGGTCCGGGTCGGCCGCGAGGCTCCGCACGACTGCGTCGCCCTCGACAGCGGCCACGACTTCGTCGGCGCGCCACGGGTCTCTCCCGACGGGTCCCGGCTGGCCTGGATCACCTGGGACCACCCGCGGATGCCGTGGGACGGGACGCAGCTGTGGGTGGCCGACCTCACTCCCAAAGGCATCGGCACGCCGACGTGCGTCGCCGGTTCGACGGCCGAGTCCGTCGTCGAGCCGACCTGGACCTCCGACGGCGACCTGGTGTTCCTCAGCGACCGCAGCGGCTGGTGGAACCCGTACCGGCTCGGCGACACGGAACCGCTGGTGGCCATGGAGGCCGATATGGGTGGCCCCCTGTGGTTCCTCGGCCTGCGCAACCTCGACGTCTTCGCCGACGGGCGACTCGTCGTGAAGTGGATGATCGGTGGCGTCGAGCATCTCGGCGTACGCCATCTCGACGGCCGCCTGGAGGAGGTCTCGACGCCCTATACGCAGTTCGTCTCGCCGACGGTCGTCGGGGACCGGATCGCCGTCGTGGCCGCGGGCCACCGGCACGCCCCGGCCGTGCTCCTGCTGGATCCCGCGGTCGGTGGCAGGGGCGAGGTGGTGCGGGGCAACGGCGTCGAGGTGCCCGCGACGGTCGCGGTGCCGGAGGCGATCACGTACCCGACGACGGACGGCGCGGTGGCGCACGCGTTCTGGTACGCGCCGACCGTGCCCACCGACGGCCCGCCCCCGCTCATCGTCAACTGTCACGGCGGCCCCACCAGCCAGGTCGTGCCGGTGCTCGACCTGCGGCAGCAGTACTGGACCAGCCGCGGGTACGGCTACCTGGAGGTCAACTTCCGCGGCAGCAGCGGCTACGGACGCGCCTACCGCGACGCGCTCAAGGGCACCTGGGGCGTGGTCGACGTCGACGACGCGGTGGCCGGTGCCCAGTACCTCGTGGCGAAAGGGCTGGTCGACGGATCGAAGCTGGTCATCCGCGGTCTCAGCGGCGGCGGGTGGCTGACCCTGTGCGCGCTCGCGTTCCGCGACGTGTTCGCCGCGGGCGGCAGCATGAACGGTGTCGCCGACGCGTACACGATGGCGACGGACACCCACAAGTTCGAGTCCCGCTACCTGGACTCGCTGATCGGCCCGTTGCCGGAGGCACGTGAGCTGTACGACGAGCGGTCGCCGGTCACGGCGGCCGACCGGATCACCGCGCCGCTGATCCTCCTCCAGGGAGAGGCCGACGACGTCGTGCCCGCGGACCAGGCCGAGGCGATCGCGGCGGTCCTGCGCGAGCGCGGCGTCGACCACGAGCACCACGTCTACGCCGGCGAGGGACACCTGTTCGCCAAGGCGGAGAACCTCGTCCACGCCCTCGAGGCCGAACGGGACTTCTACGCCCGCGTCCTGGCCGCGCAGGGCTCATCGACAGCAGGAGGAACGAGATGATCAACATTTACGTGGGCCCCACGATCGTGCACGTGATGCGGGGCCACGGGGCCGACCGCCACTCCCAGATCCTGCGCGAGCACTACCTGGAGTCGTGGCGGGCCGGCGGCCTGACCGGGGCGATCATGCAGGTCTCCGAGTGGAGCACGATCGGCATGCTGCTGTCCGAGGTGCGCCGCTCGGAGGGCGAGATCGTGTTCGTCCGCAACCGGACGGAGTTCGAGAACCGGCCGCCCGGCTCGTTCGGTCTCTTCCTGTCGGTGGAGGGGTACGGACCGCTCGCGGGGGACTTCGAGGCGCTGTACACGCTGGCCGAGCTGGGTGTCACCACGTTCACGTTCTCGCACAACATGCAGAACCTGTTGTGCACCGGCTGCAACGAGCGGTTCGGCGAGGGCGGCTTCAGCCACCTCGGCAAGCAGGTCCTCAAGGAGCTGGAGTCGTTGCCGCTCATGGTGGACCTGGTCCACATGTCGCGGGCGTCGTTCTGGGACGCGCTCGACATCTACGACGGCGACATCTTCGTCTCCCATGCCAACAGCGACTCCGTCTCTCCGCACCGCCGCAATCTGACCGACGACCAGATCAAGGCCGTCGCGGAGCGCAACGGCGTCATCGGCATCACCACCTACCGGGGTTACGTGGCGCAGGACCCGTACCAGGCGACGCTGTCGGACGTGCTGGATCACGCCATGCACATCTACAACCTGGTCGGTGCCGAGCACCTGGCGATCGGGGCGGACTACTCCGGGGCCCCGATGGAGATGATCGCCTACGGCCTGAAGGAGGCCGACCCGGACAACGCCTACGACCTGAAGGAGGCCGGCCCCGACGTCTACGCGGTGGGACCCGCGGGCATGGAGGACGCGAGCCGGCTCGGCAACCTGGTCGCCGGCCTCGCCGAGCGGGGTCTCACCCAGGACGAGCTCGACCTCGTCACCGGCGGTTCCTACCTCGCGATGCTGGAGCGGGCCCGGCCGACGACGGCTTGACGGCCGGGCGGTCGCCGATCGCACGATTCTGACGAACAAGGAGAGCCCGACATGTCCCCGCCGCCGTTGATCGATATCGAGACGTCGTTCGCCGATCCGGAGTTCTCCGGCACGTCGATCTCCCCCGATGGAACGCCGATCGCGTGCCTCGCGCCGAAGTACGGCCGGACGAACGTGTGGGTCCGCGGCATCGACGAGGAGCACACCGACGCGGTCTGCGTGACCCACGATGAGTACCTCGGTGGCCTGGTCGGGGAGGGTTCGCGGTGACGCCCGTCCAGGACGACCCCGGGTACGACGTCATCGTCGTCGGCGCCGGCTCGGCGGGAGCGGCACTCGCGTCCCGGTTGACCGAGGACGACGGCCGCCGGGTGCTGCTTCTCGAGGCCGGGCCCGACTACCGCTCGGCCGACTCCCCACTGGAGGTGCGCAGCATCGAGCCGATGATGGTGCAGCCGACGGCGAGCCTCGCGGCGACCCACATGTTCCCCAGGTTGCAGGCGTCGAGGTCGGCGGTGCAGTCCCCGTTGCCGTACCCGCGGGGCAGGGGCGTCGGCGGAAGCTCCGCGATCAACGGGCTCTTCGCGATCCGGGCCACCGTCGAGGACTTCGACGGCTGGGCCGCCCAGGGCTGCGCCGGCTGGGGCTTCGACGACGTCCTGCCCCTGCTGAACCGGCTCGAGTGCGACCTGGACTTCGCCGCCGAGCCGTACCACGGCGGGGACGGCCCGATCCCGATCGTGCGTCCGCGGCAGGACGACTTCGTCACCGTCGACGCCACCGTGGACCAGGTGGCCCGGCGGCTCGGTCATCCGTGGGCGCCCGACCACAACGCGCCCGGTTCGACCGGGGTGTCCCCCTACGCCTACGCCGGCCGGGACCGGGTCCGGGTCTCGACCAACGACGCCTACCTCGAACCGGCCCGCGACCGTCCCGGGCTGCGCGTCCTGGGTGACGCGCTGGTCGACCGGATCCTGTTCGCCGGTGGCCGCGTGGTCGGCGTCCGCGCCATCGTCGGCGGCGAGGTCACCGAGTTCCGGGCCGCCGAGGTCGTCGTGTCGGCCGGCGCCATCCACTCGCCGGCGATCCTGCTGCGGTCCGGGGTCGGCCCGGCCGCGGAGCTCCGCCGGCTGGGAGTGACCCCGGTCGCGGGCCTGCCCGTCGGGCACGGCCTGCAGGACCATCCGTCGGTGGTGCTGTCGCTCGCCCTGCGCGAGGAGCTGGACTACGGGGGCGTACCCCGGCGTGGCCAGATCTGTGTGCGGTTCACCACCGGCGTCGGCGACGAGGTCAACGACGCCATGATCGCGGTGACCGGCGCGTTGGGCATCGGCGTCCCGGCGGCCGGGGTGGTGGGCTGGGTCAACCGGGTCACCTCGACCGGCCGGGTGCGGCTGGCGTCCACCGACCCGACGGTCGATCCGGTGGTCGACTTCGATCTCCTCTCCCACCCCGACGACCTGCGTCGGTACCGCGCCGTGGCCGACGAGCTGCGGATGTTCGCCGCGCAACCGGAGTTCCCGAAGCTCGCGGCCGCGATGAGCCTCGGCGGCACCGGCTCGGTCAGCGCGGATCCTGCCGAGACCATGACCGACGACGAGTTCGCCCGGTTCGCCCTCGCCATCGTTTCCGACACGGTGCACGCCAGCGGATCCTGCCGGATGGGTGACCCGAGCGATCCCGAGGTGGTCGTCGACCCGGCCGGCCGGGTGCTCGGGATCGACGGGCTCCGGGTCGCCGACGCGAGCATCTTCCCGTGGGTGACCCGGGCCAACACCAACCTGACCGCGATCCTCGTCGGTGAGAAGGTCGCGGCATCGATGCGCGAGGAGGGATCGTGACCGATCATGACTGCACGATCCGGGAACTGGTAGGGGCCACGGCGGCGGTCCCGGCCGAGAGCCTGGAGCCGTTGCTGACGGACCCGGACACCGGGGAGACCCTGCACCCGCAGCGCGCCAGCGCACCCGAGAGCGTGGAGAAGGCGATCGCGACGGCGTGGGCGGCCCATGTCGACGGCCTCTGGTCGGGTCTGGCCCGCCGGGAGCGAGCGGTCGCGCTGCGGAACCTGCAGCAGGAGCTGGCGTCGCGCAGCGACGAGCTGGGACGCGCCGACAGCCTGGACAGCGGAGTCCCCCGGACGACGACGACTGCCTTGATCCACGCCGTGACCGAGGTGCTGGGACTCGGCGCGACCCAGATCGAGGAGAACTTCGAGCACACAGAGCAGTCCTCGTCCGCCGGGGCGTGCGACCAGTGGCGACTGCCCTGGGGCCCGGCAGCCGTGTTCGTGCCCTGGAACGCCCCGGCCCACCTCGCGATCGTGAAGACCGCCTACGCCCTGGTCGCCGGTTGCCCGGTGATCGTCAAGCCATCGGAGTGGGCGCCGCACTCTTCCGGTGTGTTCGCCGAGGCGGTGCAGGCCGCGCTGCCGGCCGGTGTCGTGCAGGTCGTCCACGGCGACCGCGCCGTCGGCGAGGCGCTCGTCGGTGACGACCGGATCACGGCCGTCTCGTACACCGGTGGTGTCAGGGGTGGGACGGCCGTGGCCGAGACGTGCGGGCGGCTCCTCAAGCCGGTCGACCTCGAGCTGTCCGGCAACAATCCGGTCGTCGTGCTTCCCGATGCCGATCCTGAGGCGGTCGCCGAACAGGTCGTCACGGCCGCGCTCACGTTGAACGGGCAGTACTGCGTCGCACCGCGACGGATCATCGTCCCGCGAGCCCGGGTCGACGACTACCTGGCAGCGCTCGGGGCCGCTCTCGACGCCGTGCGGATCGGCGTCACCACCGACCCGGAGACAAAGTTGGGGCCGCTGTCGCACGAGCCGCATCGCCGCCGGATCGACGAGCAACTCGCCGAGTTCTCCGCGCGCGGCTGCGACGTACGCCGGTACGGGAAGCTCCCGGAGTCATCCGGTCACTTCTCGGCTCCTGCCGTGGTGCTCGCGGATGACGCGCCGGACCTTCGAGAGGAAGTCTTCGGGCCGGTGCTTCTGGTACGGACCTACCGGGATCTCGACGAGGCGGTCGCCGTGGCCAACGACCATCCGTACGGGCTGGCCGGGTACGTGTTCGGCGCAGACCGGGACGCCGCGCGCGCGGTGGGCCGGCGGTTGCGGGCCGGTCTGGTGCGGCTGAACTCGGCGTACGGCCCCCCGGACGTCGAGCTCGTGGCCAGCATGTGGGGGATCAGTGGTCTCGGTGAGATCGGTACGTGGCATGGGCCGGCGTTCTTCAGCGGATCCCGGTTCGTCGGGTGACGGATACCGGGTAGCCACGTCACGAGCTTTTCGGGGACATCCGGATGCCGCCGTCGAGCCGTTCGTGTACGGGTTGGTGAGGCACTCCAGCCTTCCGGGCTCTCTGGTCCTGGACGGCACGCTGATCCACACCGACCGCGTGAAAGCCGACCGCCCGTACTTCTCCGGAGGCACCGTGCACACGGGATGAACGTCCAGGTCATCGCCTCACCCGACGGGACGATCCGGTGACCTCGGGGCACCGCCGGGCAAGGCCCATGACCTGAGCGCCGCCCGCATCTGGGGCATCCTGCGTGCTGGATCAGGCCGGCATCATCACCCTGGCCGACAAGGCGTATCAAGGCGCTGAAGGCCCGGTCATCACTCCGTACAAGGGCGACTCTGCTGCTCAACTCGGATGTGAACCGGGTGGAGCTGGCGGGGGAATGCGCGCGGGCCGCGGTGGAGGCGCTGGCGGTGGCCGCGCCCGGCTGGGTGTGGCAGGTGCTGGAGGTTCCCGGCTGGGAAGGCCAAGCAGGAGGAACTCGCGCAGGTCTGCGGGGCTGATGGATATGCGCTGGTCGAGGCCGTTTATGCGCCGTTCTCTCCGACCTGGCTTCGGCATTTGCCGGCCATCGATGCGCTGCGCGTCATGCTGATTCAGCACTACCGACCGGCGGGGACGGCAGGTGATCAAGCGGCGGCAGGACCTCGCATCGGGCGGCGAGGGCCCGCCGCCGGGCAGATACCGGCTGGCCTCGCCCTACGACCTCGACACCCGCTGGGTGGCCAAGGGCAGCGAACTGCTGTGGAACGGCTACAAGGTGCACATCAGCGAAACCGGTCACCCCGCCGCCGACACCCGCAGCACCGGCCCCCGCACGAGACCGCCGGACCTGATCACGAACGTGGCCACGGGACCTGGCTTGAATTCGCGTGGACCTGGTCCGCTCGAAACAGCGCGAATTTCGCGTACGGCGTTCGACGGTAGGTCGGAAGTGTATTTCGCCTCCGGAGTAAACGGGTGGCGTAGAAATGACTACCACGGATGGTGGACTTCCGGCTCTAACCAGGGGTTGAAGACCGGCCGCTGATCTCTCTTTACATTTTTAGCACCGTTTCAGTGCTGCGACGTAAGGAGAGCATCATGAGGCGATTAACCATCGTCACGGCGGTCACCACGGTGATTTTCCCGCTGTTGGCCGTCGTCCCCGGGCTGTCGGCCGTCGCCGCGGCAGCGGCCGACAGCGACCAGCCCGTCGGGCCGGGCCAGTACTTCGCCGACGCCAAGACTTTCGAGATCAGCGAGATTGACGCCGCGTCGGGCGCGATCGGCCGCAAGCACGGCGTGGCCGCCGTGGACGGCGCACTGGCCCAGCCGAAGGCGGTCCCCGCCTCCCGCGTCGACCTGTCGGTGTTCGGGCCGGGCTGGCAGGCCGAGTTCCTCGGCGGGATGACGGGCCGCAAACTGGAGACCCAGAGCGGCGCCGTCCTCGTCACCGACCTCGACTCCGGGCAGTCCGTCCGCTACGCGTTCAAGAGCAGCGCCACCTTCCCGGGCGGCGGCGGGGTGGAACGTTACCAGGCCGACGACGGCTCGAAACTCACCCAGACGACCCGCTGGGACTCGACGGCGGGCGCGATGCGCACCACCGTCAGCGAGACGGTCGCGACCGACTTCGGAACGCCGGAAGCGGACGACACCGGGTTCACCGACGACGCCGGCAACCCGATCAGCGCGGCCGACCTCAACCAGACCTACACCTGGGAACAGGTGGGAGTCTCCCAGGGCGACACCTGGAGGGTGACCGGTGTCGGCACGACCGCCTTCGGGAACTCCACGGTGACCTACGACCCGCAAGGCCGCGTCTCCACCGTCACGGAACCCGCCGCGGGTGAGGATCCGCAGAGCGCGCTGTCCTTCACCTACGCCACCTCCACCACGGCCACCGGCTCGACCTCCGGCGATTACGCGGGACGGCTCAAGCAGATCAAGCAGACAACCGGCTCGGGAACGCCCGAGACCGTGGCCGCGTACGGCTACGACGCCTCCGGCCTGCTGCGGAGCATGAGCGACCCGCGCGAGAGCGGCAACGAGCCGGCGACCTACGCCTACGACGGGGCCGGACGCCTGACGGCCGTCGACTCGCACCTCAACGGCGAGTGGACACTGGCCTACAGCGGAGACTCCGCGCTGCCCAGCGCCACGGCGGCCGACGGCACCAGGCCGCCGGACGTCTCCGAGCCGCCGGCCATGGATGTCACCCCGCCGACGGGTACGCCCGGAGGCGAGGTCTCCGGGCCGACGGCCTACCCCTCCTACTGCTGGGCCGCCGTGCACTGGATGTACTACAGCCGCAGCGGCTGCGCCGCCTACGCCGCACACTACGGCTGGCAGAAGCCGGCCTGGCGGCAGCTTCCGAGCCGCCGCTGGGTCGTGGGCATCTACTTCAGAAAGGACATCTGCGACAGCTCGCCGGACGCTCCGTCGGGCTTCAACTTCCGCGCGGCTTGCATGATGCACGACTACGGCTACGGGCTGATCGGAAACACCTGGAAGAGCTCGTACTACCCGTACCACCTCGACCGGAGCCGTAAGAACGACGTGGACGTGCTCTTCTACACGACCCTGCGCGACTGGACGTGCAACGCCTACGCCTGGTACAAGCGCGGCCTGTGCAAGTCCATCGCGTGGACCTACCGCCAGGGTGTGCGCAAGGGCAACCCCAAGAACGGCGCCAACGCGACCAGGCCCTGACCATGTGAATTCCGCGGACGTCGCCACGGCGGCGTCCGCGGAGCTTATGAGCGGAGATTGTGATGAACCGATCCCCGATTCGCCGTATCGCCGCCGTGGCGGCGGTCCTGCTCTCCTCCCTGGCGGTCATCTTCTCCTCCCTGGCGGTCACCGCCGGTGTCTCCGCCGCGTCGTCGGCGGACCCGCGGGTGGAGCCGGGCCTCGCGCGGAAGCTCGCCGGCGGAGGCCGCGTCAGGGTGAACGTGGTGACCAAGGCCACGTCCGATCTCGCGGCCGCGGCAAGCGCCGGACAGGTGCTCCAGAGACTGTCTCGATTACCGGTGGTCACGCTGCGCGCCGACCAGGCGGCGCTGGAGCGGCTGGTCGCCCAGCCGGGCGTGGTCAGCGTTTCCGAGGACCGGCCGGTGCCACCCGTGCTGGCGCAGAGCGTCCCGCTCATCGGCGGCGACCGCACCCGGGCCGCCGGTTTGACGGGCGAGGGCAGCGTGGTCGCCGTGCTCGACACGGGCGTGGCGGTCAACCATCCCTTCCTGGGCGGCCGTGTCGTCGACGAGGCGTGCTTCTCCCCGATCGACGAGGACTACGCGGCGACCAGCCTGTGCCCGGACGGCACCGACCGGCAGGAGGGGCCGGGCTCGGCCGACTCCGAGAGCGGTCCGTGCGCGGGCGGGCAACTCGACTGCGCGCACGGGACCCACGTGGCCGGTATCGTCGCGGGTGACGGTGAAGGCGTGGAGGGCGACGGCGGCAGCGGGGTCGCCCCGTCGGCCGACCTCGTCGCCGTCCAGGTCTTCAGCAAGGTCGACTCCGAGGACTACTGCGGGCTCGGCGCCGCGCCGTGCGTCCTGAGCTTCACCAGCGCCCAGCTCGCCGGGCTGGAGAAGGTCCTGGAGCTGAAGGACTCCGGGATACCCGTGGCCGCAGCGAACCTCAGCCTGGGCGGCGGCTACTACACCGCCCCCTGCGACAGCGATCCGCGCAAGCTCGCCGTCGACAAGCTGCTGGCGGCCGGGGTCGCCACGGTGATCGCGGCCGGCAACAACGGCTACACCGACGCGGTCAGCGCCCCCGCCTGCATCTCCTCGGCCGTCGCCGTCGGCAGTGTCACCGACGAGGATGCGGTGTCCGGCTTCAGCAATCGCGGCGCGCTGCTGGACCTGTTCGCTCCCGGCACCGGCATCGTCTCCTCGGTACCCGGCGACCGGTGGGCCTCCATGAGCGGCACCTCCATGGCCGCCCCGCACGTCGCTGGGGCCTTCGCGGTCATGCGACAGGCGTTCCCCGGCCAGCCGGTGGGTGAGCTGGAGTCGGCGCTGGAGAGCACCGGCAGGAGCATCGCCTACCAGAGGGCGACGACGCCGCGGGTGCAGCTCGACGACGCCGCTCTCGGCCCGACGCTGCGGCCGGGCCCGCACCAGCTCTTCTACGCCCGGGCACGCATCGCCGACAACGTCCAGATCACCGCGAACTCCACCATGACGGTCCCGGTCACCGGCAAGTCAGGGCTGCCCGCGCAAGGGATCGCCGCCGTCGCGCTCAACGTCAGCGCCAAGGGTGCCTGGTTCAACACCGGCTCGGTGGCGGTCTACCCGTCGGGTGAGGCGGAGCCGCAGGGCGACGCCGTCTTCTACGACACCACGCGGACCGCCTCCACCATGATCATCGCGAAGGTGGGCGCCGACGGGAAGATCAAGGTGGTCAACCGGAGCAACCAGGCCGTCCAGGTCTACCTCGACGTCCACGGCTACACCCTCGACCACGCGGCGGCCACGATCGGCGCCACGTACATGCCGCTCGCGCCGGCCAGGATCGCGAACAAGGTCGTCGTACCGTCGTGGGGCAACTACGAGCTGGCGACCGGCGGCGCCGGCGCCATCCCCACGACCGGCGTGGACGCGGTCGCCCTCACGGCCACGCTGAGGAGCACCGGGACCGGCACCATCCGGGCGTACGCCGCCGGCGACGTCTTCCCCGCCGAGGCCAACATCGACTATCCAGCCAACACGTCGGCCCAGTTCTTCACCATCGTGAAACCCGGCACCGGCGGGAAGGTCAACATCCACAATCTGGGCGGGCAACCGGTGGAGCTGTCCGTCGACGTGTCCGGCTACTACACCTCCACGCAACGCGGAGCGACCATCAGGGCGATCAACCCGGCGCCGCTGACCGGGGAGGTGACGATCGCGCCGGGAGGCACGCGCACGCTGACGCCCGCGGGCACGGGCGGGATCCCCTCGTCCGGGGTGTCGGCGCTCGGACTCACCGTCGCCGCGCGGGGGAGCGCGGACGGCGCCGTCGCGGTCATACCGGCCGGGAGCACGAGCGGAGTCCGGGTCGTAGCCTACGGCGGCGGCAAGGACACCATCGGCTCCGCCACGGCCGCGCTGCGGCCGGACGGCACGGTCGTGCTGAAGAACGAAGGCGCCTCGCAGGTGACGGTCTCGGTGGGCGCGTACGCGTACTTCGGAACGAGGTGACCGTTCGGGAGTCCCCACTGCGGGGCGGCCGGAAGCGTGCAAACGCAGGAGCTGCCTGCTCTGCGCCACCAGCACACCGTCCGGCCGCCCCAGCGGACCGTCGATCCGTCAACATGGCCGTGCCACCGGAAACTCCGCGATCTCGCGGCTACAAGGGCCAGTCGGCGGTGTGAAGCCCCTGGTCATGGTCCTCGATCTGTTCGGCGGCACGGCGTGGGGTGAGTCGCTGCCCGACGGCGGCTTCAAGGTCGAAGCGACGCTGCGGTGGCTGCCCTGGTTGCCGGGCCCGAGTCGAGCCGGCGGCTCAGCCGCTGATACGGGTGGCTGCGTAGTGCCAGGGTGGTGGCGATCAGGCCGATGACGCCGGTCAGCATGAAGACGAGAGCGAGGCCGCAGTCGCTGCCGAACCAGTCGCCGATCGTCCGAGCGCCCGCACCACCGTCGGTCATGAGCGGGATGAAGACGAACTGGGCGATCGGTGAGATCAGGAACGCGGTCAGCGTGGAGGCGGCCTGCTCGACGCTCTGCGCGAAGCCGAAGACCCGGCCCTGCCGCTCGTAGGGCACCACCTTCTGCAGGATCGTCTGCTCGGCGGCCTCCGCGTACGGCACGAGCAGTCCGCCGAAGATCAGGCCGGTGCTGAGCACGCCCCAGAGCAGCCCCCCCACCTGCACCGACACCAGGGACAGTCCGTAAGCGTCGATCAGTGCCATCAACCCTGGCACCTCGCGGACCAGCCGGACCGTGCCCCGCAGGTCCACGGCGTGCTCCGGGGTGGCGGCCGGAACAGCAGCTCGTGCGGGTCTCGACGCGCCGGCGGGAGGACCGCGCTCACAACTCGCAGGCGATGCAAGCCGCCGGGGCCGATCGTCGCGGGCCTCCTGCCGCCGTGCGCGCCGCACGCCTGTCACCGACAGAGGCCCTGAGAACGGTGTGATCGCCGACCTGGACGGGGCTGGATGTCAACTCGGCAAGACGTCCCGGTCGAAGATGTCGATCGGCAGGTAGAGCGTCACCGTCGGATTGGGAATGGTGACGATGCAGCTGACGCGGATCTCGACGGGTGCGACGCTCAGGATCACGTACGCCTGCTCGCCGCTGTAGCCCAGCCCTGTCAGGTAGTCCACGGCCCGGCGCACCGCCTCCTGGGCGGCGAAGCTCGCGTCCTGGTACCGCTGCTCCTTGCCGCGGAAGCAGAAACCGGTGAAGCCGAGATAGCGGTCGGCACCGAACTGCGCGACCAGGGGCGCCGGACGGACGATCGGCGTGGTGATTCGGTGACGGGCCATGCCGTCCTTGATCAGCCGCAGCCGTAGCCAGGTGCGGCCGTCCATCTCCATCGCGTTGAAGCTGCACTCCCCGTCCGCTGCCGCGAGATGGTGGTCGCCGAGCGACAGTAGTGCGCCCTCCACGAACACGGGGAAGTAGACCGTGGCCCCCGGACCGAGAGTGTTGATATCCATGTTGCCGCCGTTCTCCCGGGGCGGCTGGGTTCGGGCCGCCATCCGGGCGGCGTCGGCTCCGAGGCCGCGCAGCAACGCGTTGCGCGGATCCGGGGGGAAGGCGCGATCGTCGGCGTACAGGGGCTTCTCGCGTTCGTCCCACAGGCGCATCAGCTCGTACGATGGCGCGACCCCCATGGTTCCGGCATGGGGCTGGGCGGGGATGCGCACGCCTGGCACCTCCGGCGACTCGGCGATGCCGCCGCGGGCGTACCACGTCGAGCGATAACCGTCAGGGAAGATCTCGCCGAGTAGTCCGGGCGTGCCGGGCAGGATGTTGGCGAAGGCGATGCCGCTCAACGGTTCGACGCCGAGCACCTCCGCGACCAGCACGTCACCGGGCCGTGCGCCGTCGACGTGCACCGGGCCGGTCAGCGGATGCATGCGGGACAGATCGACGTGGCGCAACTCGTCGAGACTGCCGTTGTCGTGGATCTGGTAGTCGTCATAAGCGGCTGACTCCAGGATCACCTCGCCGCCTGGATCCACCGTCACGGCCGGTGGGATCTCGGGATGCCAGCGGTTGTGCCCGATCTTGGGCTGATCGGCGAGCGGGACCCCGACCTGGCAGGTCAGCCGGGGCACGTCCAAATAGCGGTCGCTGTAACGGGGAAGCGGCTCCATCATGGTCCTTACTGGTCGAAGGGGGCGTGACGCGGTCCTTACTGGTGAGGGACCGCTGTGAAGCGCACTTCGGTGAAGGGCGCACGCCATGCGGTGACCTCGGCCGCCAGCGTGGCCGGCACGCTGTCGGACGCGAGAGCACGGGCGATGAAGGCGGCCAGAGCGGGCATGTCGTCCTCGTTCATGCCGATGCGGGTGATCTCCGGGGTGCCGAGCCGCAGGCCGTTCAGGTCGCCGGCCACCGGCGCCATAGGCAGGCCGATGCCGCATGCGAGCAGGTTGGCGACTCGCAGTCGGCGGGAGGCGCACTGCCCTCCACCGAAGCGGTGGGCGGGCACGGCGAACTGGTGCGACCTGGTCCCGTCCGCGAACACCGGCACATCCAGTGCTCGCAGTTCGGCCGCGAGCCGGGCCGCGTTCGCCACCATGGCCTGCGCGTAGGCGGCCCCCTCCGCCTGCCAGTCGAGCATCGTGACGGCCAATGCGGCGATGCGACCGGCGTCGGAGTTGGCGGTCAACCCGGGGTAGGCGATGGCGTCAAGACGCTGCGCCAGTTCCTCATCGTCCGTGACCACCAGCCCGCCGGGCGGCCCCCCAAGGCTCTTGTACGTGCTCATCGTGACCAGGTGCGCGCCCTCGCGCAGCGGGTTCGGCCAGACCCCACCGGCGATGATGCCGCACATGTGGGCGGCATCGCAGAGCACGCGTGCTCCGGCGGAGTCGGCGATCTCCCGCACGGCCGCGATCGGGTGGGGGAAGAGGTTGAGGCTGCCACCGATGGTGATCAACTTCGGACGGAGCCGCATGGCCATTTCCCGCAGCCCAGTCAGGTCGACCGTATAGCCGCCCACGTCGGTGGGGGCGGGAACGGTGGTGAGTCCGTACAGTCCGGCGGCGCCCTCAGCGTGGTGGGTGACGTGGCCGCCGACGCTCGTGGGTGGAACGATGATCGTGTCGCCGGGGCGGCAGGTCGCCATGAAGGCGTACAGGTTGGCAAGCGCGCCGGAGCCGACGCGGACCTCGGCGTAGTCGGCGTTGAAGACCTGCGCGGCCAGCTCGGCGGCGATGATCTCGATCCGTTCGATGGCTTCCAGGCCCGTCTCGTACTTCTCCGCCGGATGGCCGAGTGAGGGACGTGTGCCGAGCCCAGCCGACAGCAGCGCCTCGGCCCGGGGATTCATGACGTTCGTCGCAGGATTGAGATTGACCGCCTCAGCGTGGTGAATGCGGTCGTTCCAGGCCACCAGGCGGCCGATCTCCTCCAACGTGGCGGCGGGGGATCGCCCGGCCACGGCGCCTGCTACCTCGCGTGTCAGCCGTTCGGTCGCGGCGGAGATCCAGGGACGGGGAAAGCGGGCACGCATCACGGTCTCATCTCCCGGTTCGGGCTCGTGCGGTTCGACGGTAAGCAGCGACAGGCGGCCGGCACATCGGATCGACGCCGAGATCGTGCCGTATCGGTCTCGACATTTGTCGCACGGTGGAGGGAGAGTCATGCATGGATCTTCAAGACCTGCTCGAAGACCTCGCTCAGCGGCTGGGCCGCGGACTGTTCGTCGACTCGACGGATGGCCGAATGCTCGGCTACAGCAAGCAGGACGCGCACGCGGACCCGGCCCGCGTCGCCTCGGTCATGTCGCGCCGGGTCGCGCCTGAGATTCGTGAGTGGCAGAACCGGTACGGGATCTCCAAGGCCACGGAGGTCGTCCGCCTGCCCCCGAACGCCGAGCTCGGCATACGGGCTCGCTTCTGCGTCCCCATCCGGCGGGATGGGCGATGCCTCGGCTATCTGTGGGCCTCCGCGGACGGTAAGGCGCTCGACGAGACTGCGCTCGGCGCGCTGCAGGGTGCCGCCGCCGAACTGGCCCGGGTCCTGGCAGGGCGGGGCGACGAGCGCGAGGACTTGATCCGCTGGTTGCTCGATCCGGACCGAACCGGAGAAGGAGCCCGTGATCGGCTGGCTGTGCTCGAGCCGTCGCTGCTCTCCTCCGAGGTTCTCATCTGCGCCGGCGTGCCGATCAGTCGCCACCGCCAACAGGTGCCCGCCTTGTCCGCCGCCGAACTGGACCGCCTCGGCACGGCTCTACCGCGGGCGCTTCCTTGCTTCGTCGCTCCCACGCACGTGACCGCCCTGCTCTTGTCGGGTCCCGGCGGTCCCACGGCCTTGGACGAGGCGCTGCGCAGGTCCGCCCGTCGTCCCTTCGCCATCGGGATCGGTGACCCGGTGCCTTTCGAAGTTCGCGCGGTGCGCGAGGCGTACGGACAAGCCAGGGCGGCGGCCGGGGTGGCCGCGCTGGATCCGGCCTTGCCGCGCGTTCTACCGTGGTCGGGCGCCGGGCCGTACCGCATGTTGCTTCCCGTCGCGCCGGGGCCTGATCCCGTGCTCGTCCCGCTTGAAAATGATGAAGAGCTTGTGCGGACCCTGGAGACGTACCTCGATGCCGGCTGTGATGTCCAGCGCACGGCGGCGTCGCTGCATCTGCACCGCACCACGGTGTACTACCGCCTCGACCGGATAGCCACGACCCTCGGGGCGGATCTTCGCGACGGGCTGGTGCGCTCCCACCTGCACCTCGCCTTGAAGGCACGTCGTCTCAGCGGCTGGCCCTCAAACGGGCACTCCTGGCGATCTGAGCGGAGACATTGATCGTGACCGCCACGATGTCCTCCCTGGCGGGTCGTTGAAGGTCCCCGCTGCGGGAGCGCCGCCGTGGCTCAGGTCCTGTCACGTGGACAAGAGCCTCCCAAGATTGCGGTACTGGCGCAAAGCGTGTCGCAGGGGTGACCAGGAACACCTCCGCGCACAGCAAAACCCCAGTTCAGAGCACGAAATTGTGTTTCTGAGTGGGACACGCATAGGCGCTTTGAAGAACGTGCAGCTCAAGCCCTGTGCAACGGGATTGGCGCGGCGCCGCTCCGCGAGGCGCGCAAGCGGCTCAACTCCTGCCCGTTCCGCTGACGGCCTTCACATGGCTCCCTTGAGCATCTATCGGTTTAAGTGGTTTGCAAGTGGCACAATACAGACTCTCCTCACGAAGCACGCTGCCGTCCGCTTGGACGGCACGAAGGGAAGACATCATGCAGCTAGGCAAGAAGCTCACGGCCATGGCCGCTTGCGCCTTTATGGCCAGCGGGGTGCTGGCTACGGCGTCTCCCGCGGCAGCTGTTGCGGCTACATCGGCTACTGCGGGGGAAAGTCAAGCACGTTACTATTACGGTGCCATTGCTGTGGCGCGGAACGGCCGTACCGGCAGGTCCTGGGACTACGGGACAGTGGCTTCCGCCAAACGGCGGGCACTGAGAGAATGCGGCCGCTCCAGCTGCAAAGTCCTTGTCACCTTCGTCAACGGGTGCGGCGCTGTCGCCTACAATTCCAGGAGAAACGTCTTTTGGGGCGGTAGGGGGAGCACGCCCGCCAGGGCGAAGAGGAACGCCGTAGCCAATGCGGGCGGCGGTCGCTGGATCGCCTATCAGTGCACCAGGCGATGGGGATAACGCTGGTACGGCAGCCATTTTTTGGTTGGTTGAGCTGGATGTATGCGGTGGTCAGGCGGGCTCGGTGATGGAATCAGCGGGCGCGTGCTTGGTGGCGGCGTTGAACAGTGCGCCTGCCGAAAACTCCGTCCGTGCAGTTCAAGCGGCACGGGAGCATTCGTGAAGGACTCCACCCAGCCGGTCTCGTCGGCGTACGTTCAGGTCGACGATTCCAGCCGGATCGGTGATGGGATCCGGGACGGCGCTCAGCCGAGCCCGCCTGAGCCAGGGCTTGATGGGCCCGATGCCGGTTGTTGAACGCCTCGTCAGCTGCCGATCTGGTACTCGTGGATGAGGCCGCCGAGGATGGCCCTGCGGTGGACTCTTGATGACCCGCAGGCCGGCGTCGGTGAACACGCAGGCCCCGAGTAACGGCCCCAGGCGACCCTGACCAGCAGCTTGGCGCTCCTCAGCCCCATGCTCTTCGGACGAAGGCTTCGCACCGGAAGTGCTTCGAGTTTCTGAGCCTCGCAGGTCAAAACAGCGCTCCTCGTGAAGGTGGGGCCGTCTTCGGCCATGGGCTGGAGGTTGTGAGGGTGGAGTAGGCGGAGGTGCCACCGCCTACTCCATCCCGATCTCGATGCCCGCGCTCCGGCAGAGCTAGAGAAGCCCTCTGGAGGTGAACGCGGCACGTACGGCTGCCGCGGCAGTGTCGCCGCCGTGCCGTTGTGCCGCGTTCACCGAGGCCTCGGCCGCCGCCTTGAAGGTGGTGTCCTTGGCGAAGTCGAACTGCGCGTCGATGATGACCGTGCTGCCCAGCGTGTCACCAAGCCTGGTGCGGATGTCGTACAGGGCTGACGACCAGATCTCGCCGTCCGCGTGCACCTCGCCGACCATGTCCTCGGGGTAGTGCTTGGTGCCGTCCAGTCGGCGCAGGCAGTGCGGGGCCCTCGACGTGTAGGAGACCGAGTCCCAGTCGGCCACGCATGCCTCGGGAGTCCGCGTGGGTACGCCGGTCTTCCAGCTGCTGACGGCCACGGCGAGGTAGTCGCCGAAGGCCTCACCGATCGCGCCCGACTCCAGGGTCGTGCCGAAGCCGGTCACCTGGCCGTCCTGCACGGAGTGGCCGTACTCATGGACGATCACCTCGCCGTCCTCGGCGTCGTCCACGCCTCCCTTGCCGAGGGTGATGTTGGCCTTGTCCTCCCTGAAGAAGGAGTTGTCGCCGCCGTACTGGTTGATCCGCAGCTCGATCTGGCGCTGGTTCACCGGGCGCAGCCGGGAGCCGAAGCCCAGTGACTGGATGTAGTGCTGGGCGGTGGTGACCCAGTAGTAGCCCATGACCTGCTCGAACTGGTCGCTGTCGCGGTGCCAGGCGGGGAAGGCCCCGTTCACCGCTTGGGCGGGCTTGCCGGTCTCGCTCTTGACCGTGACGTAGCGCCCGGTGAGGGTGCCGGAGCTGTCCAGGTCGGTGAGGGTGACGGTGCGGTACGCCGGGGCGAAGGCCGCGCCGTCGCGGTCGTGGTCGTCGACGAGGGACTCGTCGCCCGTGCTCTGGACCGCGTTGGGGTAGAAGACGGTGGCGGTCGGTTCGGTCGTGGCCTGGGCGGTGCCCGGCGCGAGGAGCGCCGTGATGGTGCCGAACGCCAAACAGGCCGCAGCCATACGACGTTGGGGGGTGCTCACCGTAGATCCTCCAATTGGTGGGAATCCGGTGAACTTACGGGATAAATGATCCTTTTGTCACCCCCGTGTCGGTGCGGCAACGTTTGTCCCCATCGACGTTCAGAGAGAACCGGGTCAGCAGTCGATCCCTGGTCCTGATCGAATCGACTCCCCGCATGGGGACACGGCGCCGCGGGAATGGCACCTCCTGGCCTGTACGGCGCCGAAGGGACCCGGCTGGGTGTACTGCCCCCGTCGCGCCACCCGATGAGACAGGAGGCTTCACCGTGAACCCCACCATGTCCGTGAGCGAAGCCGGGCGAACGTTTGCCAGGCCCGCCGCGTACACCGACGAGACCCGCCTCCACGAGGCACTCGCGCTGCTGCGCCGTGAATCTCCCGTCCACCGCGTGGAGGTCCCCGGATACACCCCGTTCTGGGCGGTCACCCGCCACGCTGACGTGCTGGAGATCGAGCGGGACCATGCTCTGTGGCTCAGCGCCCCGCGCCCCGTGCTGAGGACCGCGGACCTCGACGCCGCACTCGAAACGCGCCGGGCGCGGGGGACCGCGCTCAGGAGCATCGTCCACATGGACGATCCGGAGCACCGCGTCCTGCGCGCCGTCGGGGCCGACTGGTTCCGCCCCAAGGCCATGCGCGCCCTGGAGATGCGGGTCCGAGAGCTCGCCCGCCTGCACGTGGACCGGATGGCAGAGTACGGCGGCGCGTGCGACTTCGCCCGCCAGGTCGCCGTGCACTATCCGCTCTACGTCATCCTTACGCTGCTGGGCCTGCCCGAGTCGGACTTCCCACGCATGTTGCGGCTCACGCAGGAGCTGTTCGGCCAGCACGACGAGGAGACCGGGCGCGGCGGCAGCCCGCAGGGCCACACCTCCGTGCTGGAGGACCTCTTCGCCTACTTCCACGAGCTGACGGCCGAGCGCAGGGCCAGGCCGACTGGCGACCTCGCCTCGGAGATCGCCAACGCCCGCATCGACGGCCGGCCGCTGGACGACAACATCGCCGCCTCCTACTACATCCTCATTGCCACGGCCGGGCACGACACCACCAGCTCCACCATCGCGGGCGGCCTGGAGGCGCTAATCCGGCACCCGGACGAGCTGCGGCGACTGCGGGACGACCCCGGCCTGCTGCCGACGGCTGTCGAGGAGATGATCCGGTGGGTGAGCCCTGTGAAGGAGTTCATGCGCACGGCCTCCGCTGACAGCCAGGTCAACGGCACGCCAATCATGAAGGGCGAATCCGTGCTGCTGTCGTACCCGTCGGCCAACAGGGACGAGGAGGTCTTCGCCGAACCGTTCCGCTTCGACGTCGGCCGCGACCCCAACAGGCACCTGGCCTTCGGCTTCGGCATCCACTACTGCCTGGGCGCCGCGCTCGCCCGCATGGAGATCCGCGCGCTCTTCGCCGAACTCGTCCCCAGGCTGGCGAGCGTCGAGCTCGACGGCGAGCCCGTGTGGACCGCCACCACATTCGTCGGCGGACTCAAACGCCTCCCCATCCGCTACGTCATGAAGGACGTCTGAGCGTACCGACTCGGGCGAGACCACCGACTGCAACAGCGGAGACAGGATCAGGGGTAGCTGTCGTCATCGGTGGAACGATCGTGAGTGCTGTCGGCCGTGCTCGGTGCGTGCTCGTACGCCCTGTCATACGCCGTCAGGACCCGGCACCGCCTGACACGCGAAGGGACGAACCATCATCTAACGTCACTGCGCGACACTAAAAGATCTTGCTTTCCGACAGACGGGTCACCAGGGCCAGCGCGATCATCAGGGGGCCCAACGAGAACGGCACCCAGCGCTGGGACCAGCACGGCGACAAGACGTTAACGCCCTGGTCTCACCCGCTTCAGCGACGCGGCCAACCGTTCACTCGGGGGCGGGCCCCCGCCCCTCGGCCGCCCGGCGCCCGAGCAGCTTGTCGATGCTGCGGCGCTCGCGTTTGGTGGGACGGCCCGCGCCACGAGTCCGGACGGCCACCGTCACAGCCTCCTCGCGCGGAGGAGGCGGAGGGCTCTTGTCGACGTAGCACTCGGCGGCCACGGCGGCGCCGACGCGCTTGGTGATGATCCGGGAGACGACCACAATGCGTTCGCGCCCCTCGTGCCGCAGCCGGATCTCGTCACCGACCCGGACGACGTGCGCGGGCTTGACCCGTACCCCGTTGACCCGGACGTGACCGCCCCGGCAGGCGTCGGACGCGATCGAACGGGTCCTGGTCAGCCGCACCGACCAGATCCAGCTGTCCACCCGCGCACTCACCTGCTCACCTGACACCCCGACACTGTACTGAGTGACGTGACACCCGTCGATCGCGCGGGAGGAGGCTCACGGCTCGGACGGCGTGCCGAGTTCCGGGACGACGCCCTGGATCTCGGTCTCGATGACGGCGATGTCGTTCTGGATCCCGATGACGAGCACGCCGCGCTCGCCGAGGGCGAATCCCCGGCAGGTGTCGGGCAGCCGGATCTCGTCCAGGGCCGTGCCGGTCGTCAGGTCCCACGTGGTCACGGGGCCGTCGTGGCTCGCGGCGAGCACGACGGGACGCCCGTGGAGCACACCGGCGGCGAGAAAGCGGATGCGGTCCGCGCCGGTCGGGATCGTGCGCAGGGTCTGCCGCCCGGCCGCGTCCCACACGCGGAGGGTTCCCTGCGCGCCGGCCGTGACCACCACCGGCCGGCCGGCGACGGTCGTGGTCGCGACGGCCGGGGAGGCCGCCGGTTCGAGCCAGTCGAGGTGCGAACCGTCCGTGAGGTCCCAGAGGCCGACGAAGAATCTCTCGCCCGTGTACTGGTGCCCGGTCAGCACCACGGCGGCCGGCCTGCCGTTCACGGCCAGCAGCGACACGGCCGCCGGCCGGTCCACCGGCTCGCGCTGCTCGTCCTGGACGCTGACGTCGACCGGCGGGCCGAGGAGCTCTCCCGTGGCGAGGTCGTAGAGCCGCAGCACTTCTCCCGCCGATACGAGCGCCGCGACCGGCCGCCCGTTGAGCCGTCCGGTCGTTCCCGCCTCGACGCTCTCGGCGTAGGGCGGCTCGGCCGGGTCACGGGTCGTGAGGGGTACACGGAGCCCGGTGCCGGGGTGCTGGACCTCGGCGAAACCGATCCCCGCGAGCACCACCAGGGGATGGCCGTCGAGCTCGTCGATCCCGGCGACCTGGGTGAAGCCGACGGGCGCCCGCGCTATGACACGGCGCGCCTCGAGGTCCCACAGGAACGCGGTCTCGTCCAGGCCGACCGACAGGGCGAGGCGGTGCCGGCCGCGGTCGAGCACGGCCAACTCCATGATGTGCTGCCCGTGTCCGGGTGCCGGGGTGCCGAGCTGCTGGTCGGCGAGGGTCAGGTCCCACAGCCGTACGGTGCCGTCCCACCCGCCTCCGGTCACGGCCACCGGACGGCCCTCGACCTGTGTGACCGCGACGGCCTGGGTCCCCTGGGTGTGCCCGGTCAGCGGCCGGCCCAGGAGACGCCAGTCCAGCAGGTCCCACACCAGCAAGGTGGTGTCTTCGTCGTCGGGACCCGGCTGGTTGTGCCCGGACGAGGTCACCGCGACGGGACGGCCGTCGAGCTCGGTGACGGCGATGCCGGACACCGACCAGCCATGATCGGTCCGGGGCTCGCCCATCGCGCGGCGTTCGCGGAGATCCCAGAGCCGCAGCGTGCCGGAGCCGTCCCCGCTCCCGGTGATGGCGACGGGTCGTCCCGCCACCTCGGTCACCGCGAGGTGGAAGACCGGCTCCGGGCTGTCCATCGCCGGGCCGATCTCGCGCCCTGATCGCAGACCCCAGACCCGCATGGCGGACCGCCCTCCCGTGACCGCGACGGGATCGCCGTCCAGCTCGGCGCAGGCGACGGAGTAGAGACGTTCCCCCAGAGGGCCGGCGATGAGGTCGTGGGTGCGCAGATCCCACACATGCATGCCCTCGTCGCCGACGCACACCCACAGCGGCCGGCCGTCGAGCTCCGTCACCGCGACCTGGTGGATCGAGCCGCGAGCGATGGTCCGCTCGGCGATCAGGCGCGCCGCCAGGAGGTCCCACACCTGCACCCGGTTCGACCCGCCGACGACGGCCAGCAGGCAGCCGTCGAGCGTCGCCAGCGCGAGCTCCGGCGACTGGTAGGACGACCACGGCAAGCCCTCGATGACGCTGCCGATCGGGCGCTGGTCGGCGACGTCCCACAGGCGCATGCGGCCGCCCTCGCTGCCGCTGAGCGCGACGGGGCGGCCGTCGTACATCCCGGCCGCGATCGAGCTGATGTTGCCCTGGCGGGCGTTGAGCGTGGCGAGCAGGGCCCCGTGCTGGCGAGCTCCCGTCGCGAACCGGACGGGCCAGGCCGGCGACTCCCGCGTGAACTGCGCATGGAGGTCCGGGGCGCCGAGCCGCGCGGCGTCGAGGGCGAGCACCCGGGCGCGGGCGCTCGGGTCGAGGTGCCGGTGGTCGGCGCTGGAGGCGCGATAGCACGCCACCGCCAGGCGGCCCTCCGTGGTCACCGCCTCGTGCAGGACGGCGAGCAGCGGGCTCGGATCGGCGTGAACGAGGAAGCCGCCGTCCGTGATCAGGTCGTCCAGGGAGCCCGCGCGCGCCGCGTGCCCGGCGAGCTGGGTGAGCACGTACGGGTCCGCGTCCGTCCACACCCGGCGGCCCTCCCGTACGGGGACCGAGCCCGCCAGAGTCCGCACGACGGCGCTGTGCGGGGCGCGGACCGGGCAGTTCTCACGCAGGTGCTCGTCGAGGACCTCGTGGTACAGGCGGTAGGTCGGCGAGCCGTCCGGGCGGACCGTGACCTCGACCAGGTACGAGGCGGCGGAGTCGAACACCCGCGTGAGGTCGGCGGCCGACGCGGTGTACCCCGGGCTGAGGGCCTCCGCGAGCCGGAGCCACAGGTCGTTGCGGGGCAGTCCACCGCCCGCGGCGAACGCCAGCGCCGTGAGGATCCGCTCGACGAGGGCCTTGTCCGGGCCGAACGCGTCGAGGTACTTCTCCATGGCCTCGCCGACGGTCGCGGGCAGCTCCTCGTCCGGGGCGACGCCGACCTGGGGTACCGGGGTGCCCGGGAGGAGGAGCCAGCGGCTGGTGAGCTGGGCGACGAGGAAGTTGTGCCGGGAGCGCGCGGCGACCTCCGCCGCGATGCCCGCGAGGGCGGGCGTGTCCCGGTAGCGGCCCTCGGTGTCCTCGCCGGCCAGACGCCGGGCGACGTACTCGGCGATGTCGTCGCGGCGCAGGTAACGTTCGGACTCCAGATCGATGGTTGGAGTCGAGCGTCCCCAGGCTCGCCGGACGCGGGCGCGCGTGCTCCCCGCCGGCGCGGTCCGGACCCCGACGACGACGCGCGCCACGCCCGCGCCGGCCAGCTCGCTCAGCAGCCGCGCGATCCTCAGCGACTCCTCGACGGTGGCGGCTTCGTCGAGCGCGTCGCACATCACGGTGACCGGCCGACCGGCGGCCGCCTGCCGCTCGCGCAGCGCGACCAGCAGTTCCCCCGGATCGGCCGCGCGTACGTCCGACAGTACAGCGAGCCGGTCCACGACCTCGTCGAAGGTGAGGCCCTTGAGGTGGACGGCGACGTCGACGGCGCCCAGGGCCGGTCGCGGCCCGTCGGCCGGCACGCTCGTCGCCCACCGCGCATCCGTGCCGACGAGAACATGGGCGAGCAGAGCCGACTTGCCCGTCCCCGGGCCGCCGGTGACCACCAGCAGTGGCGGACCGCTCTCGAGCCAGCCACAGACCTCCCGCCGGGCCTCGGTGCGGCCGGTGAAGTACGAGGCGCCGGAGTCCGACTCGACCTCCGACCCGCGGGCCCGGGGCAACCAGTGGGTACGCAGCGCCGGGTCGTGGTCGAGCCGCCACCCCAGCAGGCCGCGCAGCCACGGCCAGGGCTCCAGCAGGGTCGCGAGCGGAAGCACCCGGGCGCCGCCCGACCCCGGAGCGAGCAGACCCACGACCGCGTCGGCCTCCCGGTCGAACACCGGTGCCCCGGCGAACCCGGCGTCGGACTGCCACGACGCCGCGACCGGGCGCACGCCGAACCACTGTCCTGCGGGCCCGGCCGGACCGTCGAGGACACCCCGGACCTGGGCGATGTCGTTCCCGCCGCCCGGAAACCCGTGCGTGACGAACTCGTGCCCCTCGCCGAGGGCCGGCGCGGCCAACGGCGCCCCGATGACGTCGACGGGCTCGGTCAACTCCAGCACCGTGGCGGTGGACCCGCGCAGCGCGACCGTGGCCGTACGCCCGTGTACCCCGCCGAAAGGCAGGTCGACCATTGTCTCGTCCGACGACGGCGACCCGAGGGCGAGAATCCGGCGCGGGCCCAGCAGTACGCCGGCCGTGCCGTCGGACAGACGGGCCAGCCACGACGGCCGCTCGGCAGCCCGGCTCCGCGGCGAGGCGGAGCGGTGCGACGGCATGTGGACGTGGACGCCGCCGCTGACGGACCCGGCCTGGACGAGGGCCCCGTGTACGTCGCCGGTCACGACATTGACCGTGTGGTCCTGGCCCCTCCCGTCCATGCGGCCATCGTCGCAGAAAGCACTTCCCTCCGCCGGGGTTTACGGTCGCGGTGTCCTGCCGGTGCGGCGCCGGCACTCCTCCCCGGGCGTGATCGTTTAGAGGGTAGCGGCTCCATGTTCCGCCCGCTTCGTCGGCGAGTCGTGTGGTGGTCTTGTCGTGGAAGCCGAGCGCCCCACGGTGCGTGAGGACACGCGCGAGCGGGCCGTCAGGGTTCTTGGGTGGCGGTCGCGGGCGGCGGTGCGAGGAGTTCGTGGATGAGCGGGACGGCCAGGCGCAGGACGTCGTCCAGCGGGGCGCCGGCCAGATCGGGAGTGCGCAGCAGGTGGCGGTGGAAGGTGATGCCGAACATGACGGCCCCGGCCAGCGCCGCCCGCAGCCGCGGGTCCGGGCCCTCCAGGTGGAAGGCGATGCGGTCGATGGCCTCGGCGGTGATGTGCCTGCGTAGCAGGTCGGCGGCCTCCTCGCTGGTCAGGCTGGTACGCAGGAGCACGGCCATGGGGCTGTCGGGGGCGGCGGCCCAGCGTTCGAGCATGGCGCGCAGGTACCTTTCCGCCGAGGCCGCCGGGTCACCCTCCACGGTGAGCGCGTCCACGTTGATGCGGAGGTCGAGGGCCTCGCGGAAGAGTTGCTCCTTGGTGCCGAAATACTGGATCACCGAGGACTTGTCCACCTGCGCCTCGGCGGCGATGGCCCGGATGGTGGCGCGGTCGTAGCCCACCTCGCCGAACACCCGCCGCCCTGCCTCCAGGATGCGGCGGCGGGTGCGCTCGCCCTTTCTCTCACCGTTGCCGGCCTGCTCGATGACATCGGTCACTGCTGGTCACCTCTTCCTGCGCAGGCCGATGCTATCGACTACCGGCCTGTCAGCCGCCGGGCCGGCCGAGCGGGAAGCCGGACATGTCGCCCGCCTTCATCCGCTCGAACGCCTGCCGCATCGACTCGGCGTCGTTCAGATGCGGGAACGGCTCGCCGGCCGGGACGTCCACGCCGAGGAAGGCGCACAGCGGCTCCCACCCCTCCCGCACGTCGAACACCAGCAGCCGATCCGCCGGGATGCCCTGCTTCACCGTCTCCACGTGCCGGTTGAAGGCCGCGACGACCAGTTCCTCGTCGCCGGGGTCGTTCCCGAAGGTCCAGTCGGGGCCGAAAAGGGAGCGCCCCATCTGGTCCAGAGCGGGCCGCATGCGCTGCATGGTCGTGAAGAGCTGGCGGATCTGCTCGGGCATCTCGTCCGAAGGGGCCGGACGGTTCTCGCCGGAGAGCAGCATCCGGATGCTCGGGTCCCACTTGTGCGGGTCACGTACGGTGAGGATGACTTTCGCCTCGGGATAGGCGTCGGCCAGCTCCCGCCAGTAGAAGCTGGCGGGCCAGTCCACCTCCGCCTGGTAGCCGTCCTCGAAGACCCGGTCCCAGTCCTCCCGGGTCCGGACCTTCCCGGCGGTGGCCTCGAGCCAGTGATCGACGTGGCCGGGATGGGTCATCACCTCGACCATGTGGTAGCAGGGGGCGAAGCCCAGCCGCTCCAACGCGGCTTTCATTGACGTGGTGCCGGTGCGTGGAAGGCCCGCGCCGATGACTTTCATCATGCCGAGTTCCCCTGTCGTCCGCGATGACGGTCGCCCTCAGGCTAGGAGGACGGGCGACAAATCTCAACGGCTGTACATTTTTCCGCCGGTGGGGGATCATGCCGCGATGCCCGTGATCTTTGTTGCGCTTCGATCACGATTGCCGAATCTGCATGACTCTCTCGCATGACATCGGATGATCAATGGAGTCAAGCTTCGGAGAGAGAGGACACCACATGCACTTATCCGCAGTCCGGGCTGCTCTGAGCGGTGCCACCGTCGTCTGCGCGATGCTCCTCACCGCCCTCCCCGCGACCGCCTCCGTCCCCCTGGCCTCGACCGCCCAGGCCGGAGTCGACCGCGGCGTGCTGCTGACCAAGGCGGATCAGCCCCCGGCCGGCGAGTCGTACGGGGACCCATGGGTCAACCCGTACTTCGAGCCCGGCGTCACCGGCCCGACCTGCTGGGAGTACGGGCGCGACACCGGCGCGAGCGCGGGCGTCAGCGCGAGATTCTCCACGCCGACGTGGTTCCACTCCTACAACGACGTCTGGGTCTTCCCGAGCGCGGACGACGCGGCCGCCTTCGAACGGCAATGGCGGGCCGACCTGGCGACCTGCGTCGACCGCAACCAGCCGGGCGAGAGCGGCTCGGCGGTGTTCGACATCACCCAGGCGGGTGAGGCGGACGGCGTGAAGGTCCTGCGGGTCACCGCCGCCACCAACCCGTACTCGACCCTGACCTACCACTTCTGGGTCGCCGTGGTCCGCCAAGGTCGCGCCGTGTACGCCGTCCAGCTCCTCGACTACCGGCACGGCGACCCGCAGCTCATGCCCTTCGACGGCACCGTCGCCAAGATCAAGGCCAAGCTGGCCGCGTACTACCCCTGAGGCCGCCCGCCGCCCCTACAGCAGATTCGCCAGCTCGGTCCGCGAGGTGATGCCCAGCTTGGGGAAGGCGCGGTAGAGGTGGTAGCCGACGGTCCGCGGGCTGAGGAAGAGCCGGGCGGCGATCTCCCGGTTGGACGCCCCCTGCGCGGCGAGGAACACCACGTGCCGCTCCTGCGGCGTCAGCCCGCGCAGGGCTTCCGGCAGCGGCTCCGCCGGGCTCGGCTCCCCGGCCGCGCTCAGCTCGGTCGCGGCGCGCTCCGCCCAGGGGAGCCCGCCCAGCTGCTCGAACGCGGCATGCGCGGCCCGCAGGTGGGAGCGGGCCTCAGACCTGCGCCTGGTACGGCGGAGCCACTGCCCGTAGGCGAGCTCGGTCCTGGCCCGCTGGAAGGACGCCTGGGGCGGGCCGTGCAGGTCGAGCGCGCCGACGAAGAGCGGTTCCGCCTCGCCGTCCGGCGCGACCAGCGCCCGGCACCGAAGCGCCACCGCGCCTATCCAGCGCTGGCGCGTGTCCTTCGCCCACTGCTCCAGCAGGGCGAGGGGCTCGACGGCGGCGCCGGGCAGGTCGGCCTGGACCGCCGCGTCGACCAGGTCGGCCGCGCAGCGGACCGCGATCACCGGGTGGTGCGCCGGGCCGATGACCACGCGCTCGAGGAGGTTCACAGCGGCGCCCGCCCGGCCCAGCCCCAGCTCCAGCAGGCCGAGCGCCCAGGTGGCCAGCGCGGCGCTGGCCGGCGCGTCGTGGTCGGCGCAGTGGGCCAGGCTCGACTCGGCGTAGGCCCGGCAGCGCTTCTCGTCGCCGTTCATCGCGGCGATCAGCGCGACCACGCCGCTCAGGTGGCCGACCCGGTGGGTCTGGCCGAGGTCGCCGGCGAGCTTCAGCCCCTCGGTGGCCTGCCTGAGGGCTTCGGCGTTGCGGCCGCTCAGCAGGAGCGCGTGGGACTGGAGCTGCAGCGCGTACGGCAGGAGCCCCATCAGGTCCTGGTGACGGCAGTCGGCCACCAGCGTGGAGGTGAGGCGGAGCGCCGCGCCGGCGTCGGCGGCCATCAGGCCCAAAGAGGTGGCGGTGATGGCCTGCTGGGTGGCCAGGGCGGGCGTGTGCTCGACCAGCTCGCCGATGGCGGCGAAGCCGCTGAACGGGCCGCCCGCCATGATCTTCGCCAGCGGGGGGAGCGACCGGGCCAGGGGAGCGGACCAGGTGGGCTGGGTCTCCGGCCACGCGACCTGCGAAGCCGCCGGCGCCGCCCAGACGGCGGCGGCGATCTGGCCGGCCAGCCCCTCGTCGCCGCTGTAGCCGAACAGGCGGATCGCGTCGGCGATCATGACGATGGCCGTCGCGTGGTCGTCGTCGTCGATCCTGGCCACCGAGTCCAGCAGCATTCGTGCGGCCTTGGCCGGCGAGCCGATCTCGGCCTCCACGGTGGCCAGCACGCGGGCGGCCGAGGCCAGCGTCGAGGGTGCGGTACTCAGCTTGGACGCGCGGGTCGCCAGGTCCGCCGCGCGGCGCAGGTGCCCCGCGTCGCACGCGGCGAGGGCGGCGGCGGCATGGTGCCGGGCGCGTAACTCGGGGTCGGCGGTCAGCTCGGCCGCGCGCTCCAGCGCCGACGACGTCCCGATGGCCGCCAGCTCGCGCGCGATCTCCTCGTCCGGCTCCAGCGCGGCGGCGGCGAGATGCCAGACCCGCCGCTCGGGCGACGCCTCGGCCAGGGCCCGGTGTGCGGCGATGCGGGCCGAGACCGGCGCGGACTGGTAGGCGGCGACCAGGATCAGCAGGTGGCGAGGGGTGAGCCCGGTCGGCCGCACCTCGACCAGCTGGGCGGTCTCGGCAGGCCCCAGATCGGCCGGGGTCGCTCGGGCGGCGGCGAGGAGCTCGGAGAGGGAGGCCGCGGGGTCGGCGGCGGCCAGCAGGAGGAGTGAGCGGGTCCGGTCGGGCAGCGCGCGTAAGCGCTCGCCGTACAGCTGGTCGGCCCGCCGCGAACGTCCGGGCCAGCCGGTGTGGAGGCCCAGCGGCGACAGCCTGCCCTCGACCTGCGCGGGGCCGATCCCCGCGGCCAGCTCGCGCAGGGCCAGCGGATTGCCGCGAGCATCCGCGACGATCCGCTCACGCACCTGCGGGACGATGCCCGGCCGGCACTCGGCGACGATGTCCAGCGCCGCCTGCCTGTCGACACCCCGCAGGTCCAGCTCGTCGATCTCCCGCAGCGCGGGCAGCTCGCCCTCGGCGGCCACCAGGATCACCACGCGCGCGGCGGCGAGGCGGCGGACGCAGAAGGACAGGACCGCCAGGCTCTCCCGGTCCAGCCAGTGCGCGTCGTCGATCAGGCAGAGCACGGGCCGCCGTCCCGCCAGGTGGCGCAGGAGGTTCCAGACCGGCAGGTACGGCGAGCGCGGCCAGGCGGGTTCGCCGGGAACCTGTTCCAGGGGCTCCGGCTCGCCCAGGCGGTCGAGGAGGTCGCGTTGCCCGGCGGGCAGGTGTTTCCAGTGCGGGCGGGTGGTCGCCAGCAGCATGTGCAGGCCGCCGTACGGAAGGTGGGACTCCTCGGGCGTGCCGGAGGCGCGCAGCACGATTTGATCACCAGCGATCTCGGCCGCGAAGTCGAGCAACGCGCTCTTGCCCGCCCCGGCTTCCCCGCGGACCATCAAGGCGCCGCTCTCACCAGCGAGAAGTCGCGTGATTCCGGCCTGCTCCGCGATGCGCCCGTGCAGCACGAGGCGAGAGTACCGGACTCGTAGTGGATCTCATACCTAACCGGGAACATTCAGACGTGCTTGATCCACGTCATCCGTACTGATGTGGGACGGACGGGCCGCGATTACGGTCGCCGCCGTGAGGAACCGTTGGGCCACCCGTCTTTGCGCTGCACTGACGGTGACCACTCTTGTCATCGGCGTAGCAGGTCAGGCAGCCTACGCGGCTCCCGAGGAGCCCACGCTCCCCGAGCAGTTGCTGGGCTCGGCGGCGAACCGCGCCCACCAGGCGACGGCGGAGGCGACCCGGGCGAAGACCGAGCTGCCGGAGCGGGCCACCGCCAAGCCGCCCAAGGGGACCGTGCCGCGGGAGGCCCCGAAGCCGCCCGAGCCTGTCTCCCGGCTGTCGAACACCCCGCAGCGGGTGGGCAAGGCGACCGGCAAACCGGGCAAGAGGGAAGCCCACGGGTTCGTCGCCGAGCAGAGCAAGGCGGTGCCCACGCTGGGAGACGCGACGTCGAAGGTCTTCCAGAACCCCGACCACACCTACACCGTGCGCACGTACTCCAGGCCAGTGCGTTATCGCACGGCCACGGGGGAGTGGGCGGACATCGACGTCAACCTGACCGGCGCGGACGGGCGCTGGCGGCAGGCGGCCAACGACGTCGGGGTCGAGGTGGCCGACGACGCCGCCGACCCCAGGCTCCAATCGCTCACCCTGGACGCGGAGCACAGCCTGTCCTTCGCCCTCCAAGGCGCAAAAAGCACCAAGGCCACTATTTCGCGAAATATCGCGAAATATCGTGGAGTGCTGCCTGAGACGGACATCGAGGTCGAGGCGACCTGGAACGGTATCAAGGAGTCGCTGGTCCTGACCTCGCGCCAGGCCGCGACCGGCCCCTGGGACTTCCCCTTCCAGGCCAAGGGCTTGACGGCGCGAAGCTCGTCGCAGGGCGTGGAGTTCGTGGACGAGCGGGGCGCCGTCCGCATCACCGTCCCCGCCGGATTCATGCTCGACGCCAAGGGCGCCCGCTCCGACGCGGTCCGCTACACCCTCGTCGGCGACGTCCTACGCGTCAGCGCCGACCAGAAGTGGCTGCGCGACAAGGACCGCGCGTTCCCGGTGGTCGTCGACCCCTCCTCGTACGTGCGCACCACCAGCGGCGCCGCCTCCGACACGTACGTCGACAACCACTCCGGCGCGAACCACTCCGGCAGCGACCAGCTCCTGGTCGGCTCCCAGGACGGCACCAAGCGCAACAACGCCTACATCAACTTCAGCCTCGCCTCCCAGATCCCCCACGCCTACGTGACCGGCGCCGCGCTCTTCCTCTACAACACCCTGTCGAACTCCTGCTCGGCCAACCCCGTCACGGTGAAGGCCATCACCAGCAGCTGGAACGTCGGCACGATCGCCTCCTATCCCGGCGTGACCCTCGGCGACACCTGGGGCTCGGCCAGCTTCACCGGCGGCGTCACCTGCGGCGGCGCCGCCTGGGCGTGGATCGGGATCAACAGCGCGGGCCTGTCCGCCCTGTCGGACTGGGCCAACGGCGCGGGCAACAACGGCCTGGCGCTGACCGCCGACAGCTTCAAGGAGTTCGCCAGCGCCAACTCGGCCAACCCGCCGTACCTCCAGGTGGACTACAGCCCCTGGCGAGCGCTGTACGCGATCGACTCCGGCGCCACGATCGACCCGCCGGTGACCGCCAACAGCGCCGGCCGGCTCCCCGTCACGGTGATCAACAACGGGATGAACTCCTGGTCCCCCGGCACGGTCAAGCTGGGCTACAAGGTCTACACCACCGGCGGCACCTTCGTGGGCAGCTCCACCGCGGCCGCCGCGCTGCCCTCCACGATCGGCAACAACGGCTCGGCGAAGGTGAGCGCCACGATCGACCCGCTCAACCCGGGCTCGTACCAGATCTGCTGGGACATGGTGACGAACGGGCAGTTCTTCTCCGACTGGGGCGTACCCGTCTGGTGCGTGAGCCTGACCGTGCTCAACCTGCCGCCCCAGATCGACTCGATGTGGCCGGGCAGCGGGTACGTGGAGTCCACGCTGACGCCGGAGTTCACGGCCTCCGGCCATGACGGGGACGAGTGGCCCGGCGGGGAGCTGAACTTCATCTTCAACGTCTGCCTGGTCTCCGACCCCGACACGTGCCCCGCGGCCGGTCTGGTCACGGGCGACTCCAACACCGGTGCCCAGACCGCGAGCTGGGCGGTGCCGCAGGGCAAGCTCAAGTGGGGCGAGCAGTACATGTGGCGCGTCCTGGTCACCGACGGCAAGGACTCCAGCCCGGCGTCCGGGTGGAGCACGTTCCGCACGGTCGTGCCGCAGCCGCTGGTCTCCTCACACGTCTCCGACAGCGCGGGCACGGCCGCCGTCAAGGGCATCGACCCGCTGACCGGCCAGTACGCGGCCACCACCACGGACGCGAGCCTCACCACCGCCGGCCCCGCGCTGGCGGTCACCCGCTCGTACAGCAGCCTGAACTCGCGCACGGGGATGTTCGGCGTGGGCTGGACCACGGCCTACGACATGAAGATCGTCACCGACAACGACTTCACCGGCAACGTCGTGGTCACCTACCCCGACGGGCGGCAGGCGCGCTTCGGCCGCAACCCCGACGGGACGTACGCGCCGCCCGAGGGCCGGTCGGTGAGCCTGGTGAAGACCGATCTGGCCTGGTTCCTCCGCGACAAGTCCGGCGGCGCGTACGTGTTCGACCCGAACGGCCGGTTGACCGCGATCTACGACGACGACCAGCACGCCGAGTACCTCACCTACAACGGCGACGGCACCCTCGCCAAGGTCGTGAACAAGGTCAGCGGCCGCGGCCTCTACTTCACCTGGAACAGCGGGGTGGTGACCTCGGTCGCCACCGATCCCGCCCAGGGGGCGCCCGCGTGGACCTACGGCTACGGCTACGGCCTGCTCGCCCAGGTCTGCCCGCCGGGCACGACGACGGCCTGCACGAAATACTCCTACAAAATGGTGTCGCACTACCGCACGGCCGTCGTGGACGCCGCCCCCGCGATGTACTACCGGCTGCACCAGAGCGCGTCCAACGAGGCCCGGCTGTTCGTCGGCCAGGACGACGCGGAGGCGGTCAACCTCTCCTACGGCGCGGCGGGCGCCCCGGCCGGGACCACGGATGGCTCGGCGACGTTCAACGGTACGAGCTCGTACCTGCGCATGCCGTACAGCGTCACCGACGAGACCACCTACGCGGCGGTCGGCATGTGGTTCAAGACCACCAAGGCCGGCGTGCTGTACGGCGCGCAGCTGAACACGCTGGAGGACTCCCGGGGCCCGCTGCCCTGGGGCTTCCTGCCGATGCTCTACGTCGGGACCGACGGGAAGCTGCACGGCCAGATGGCCGACGACGGCAGCTGCGGATCGATGGCGTCGACCGCGGCGGTGAACGACGGCGCCTGGCACCACGTGGTGCTGACCTCGAGCGGGACCTGGCAGAGCCTGTACGTGGACGGGTCGATGGTGGCCAGCCGCACCAAGCAGATCAAGGCCACCCATCTGCCGTACGCCAGCGTCGGGGCCGGCTACACGACCACCTCGGGCTGGTGCCCCGCCGCGCCCGCCGACGCGCGCGGCCACTTCACCGGCCAGATCGACGACCCCTCCTTCTACACCCACCCGCTCGGTTCCACGTCGGTCGCCGCCCAGTACGCGGCCGGGCAGTACACGGGCGTGCTGGAGACGGTCAAGCTGCCCTCGGGCAAGCTGCAGGCCACGCTCGCGTACGACGCCCAGAACGACCGCGTCGCCTCGGTGACCGACGCGGGCGGCGGGAAGTGGCGGGTCTACCCCGCCCAGACGCAGGCCAGCACCGAGTACTACCCGAGCGCGGTCCTGGGCGCCCGGCCGCGCGAGTACTACCGCCTGGCCGAGTACTCCGGCACCCGGGCGGCCAGCGCGGCGTACGGCGACGGGCGCGACACCGACGCGACCTACCACAACGTCTCCCTGAACCAGACCGCGCCCATCTTCCTGGCCACCGGTGGCGACACGGCCGCCGGGTTCAACGGCACCACCTCCTACCTGGAGCTCCCCGACGGGGAGATCAAGGGTGGCGGGGATCTGTCGGCCGAGCTGTGGTTCAAGACCGCCAAGCCCGGCGTCCTGCTCGCCTACCAGGCCCAGGCCATCACCGACCCGGCCGGGCCGCAGGCGAACTACACGCCCGCGCTGTACGTCGGGACGGACGGCAAGCTGCGCGGCCAGTTCTGGGACGGTGCCGCGGTCGCGCCGATCACCACGAGCAAGAGCGTGACCGACGCGAGCTGGCACCACGTCGTGCTGACGGCCTCCGGCGGCACCCAGTGGCTCTGGCTGGACGGCGCCGTGGTCGGGACCAGGTCCAAGGGGCCGGTGTCCACGGTCGCGCAGAACCACGTCTACGTCGGCGCCGGCTTCATCGCCGGCAACTGGCCCGCCAAGCCCTCGGACACCCTGGGCCACTTCACCGGCACCATCGACGAGGTGGCGATCTACTGGAGCAGCCTGAGCACGGACGCGATCGAGGCGCACTACCAGGACGTCGCGACGTTCGGCATCCCCGCCACCACGGTCCTCGCCGCCGATCCGGGCGACAAGCCGATGGTCTACAGCTTCGACCCCCGGCACGGCGGCCGCCCGACCTCGCTGTACGACGCCTCGGGCGGCACCACGCGGTACGGCTACGACCTCAACGGCAACCTGGCCTCGGTGACCGACCCGGACGGGCACACCACCCAGCTGTTCAACGACGACCGGGGCAACCCGGTCATGAAGGTGACCTGCCGGGGCCCGCGCTCCTGCCAGACCTCCTACTTCACCTACTATCTGGACTCCGGCGACCCGCTGGACCCCCGCAACGACAAGCTCACCGGCGCGTACGACGCCCGGGCTGGCGCCGGGAACGACCCGGCGCACCGCACCAGCTACACCTACGACATCTCGGGCGACCTGCTCAGCGTCACCACGCCTCCCGTGAGCGGATCCGCCGGCCGGACCACGAAATACGCCTACACCGACGGCAGCGAGGCCGCCGTCGACGGCGGCACCACCCCGGACGGGCTGCTCGCCTCCGTGACCACCCCCGGCGGCAAGGCCACCCGCTACGGCTACCGCCAGAACGGCGACCTCGCCCAGGTGGTGGACCCGGCCGGGCTCACCACGAAGTACGACTACGACGGCGCCGGCCGGCCCACCGCCGTGACCGAGGTCTCCGACACGTTCCCGAACGGCGTCGTCACCTCGATGGGGTACGACGCGCTCAACCACCTCACCGCCACCGTCGGCCCCGCGACCACGGACGCGATCAGCGGCGTCAAGCACCTGCCGTGGGTCATCTACACCTACGACGTCGACGGCAACGTCTCCAAGGTCGAGCAGACGGACCCCACCGGCAAGGACGCCGCCCGCACCACGAACTACACCTACGACTCCGCGGCCCGCGTCTCGTCCGTCAAGGACGCCGCGGGCAAGACCACCACCTACGGCTATGACTCCTACGGCAACCTCACCAGCACCGTGGACGCCACCGGCGCCGACCACCGGCGCACCTACGGGCCGACCGGCCTGCTGCTGACCACCAGCATCGCCAACTGGGTGGGTGACCCGCTGGACAACGACGCCCCCAAGGAGCTCGTCCTCGAATCCCGCGCCTACGACCCGGCGGGGCGCCTGGCCACGGTCACCGACGCCATGGGCCGTACCACCCGCTACCGCTACTTCGACGACAACCTGCTCGAATCGGTCTGGGCCGAGGGCTTCCGCAACGCCGACGGGTCCACCCGGGACATCCCGCTCCAGCAGAACACCTACGACAGCGCGGGCAACCTCATCCAGCGGATCACCGGCAACGGCAAGAGCACGACCGCGTACACCGTGGACGCCGCCAACCGCACCACCGAGGCCCTGCTGGACCCCACCGGCATCAAGCGCAAGACCACGTACGGCTACGACGACGACGATCACCTGATCACCCTGGTCCAGGCCCAGAACAGCGCCTACACCTGGACCACGTACGACCTCGACGCGCTGGGCCGGCCCCTCTCCCAGAAGGTCTGGGACGGCGACAAATGGCTCACGACCGCCTGGACCAGGGACCAGCGGGGCCTGCCGCGGACGATGACCGACCCGCGCGGCGCGGTGACCGACTACACCTATGACGAGGCGGGCCGGCTCACCACGACCAAGGCGCCGACGGTGGCCATCGAGCACTTCGGCGGCGCGCCGTACAACGTCAGGCCGACGACGCGGACCGGCTTCAACAGCTTCGGCGACGTCGTGACGAGCGAGGACGCCGAGGGCTACCGGACCACGATCACCTACGACGCCATGAGCCGGCCGCTCGTCCTCACCCTGCCCGCCTACACGCAGCTCGGCGCCGGAGCCACGGTGACCGGGAGCACCACCAGGACGTACGACGCGCTGGGCCGCATGACGAGCGTCGTGGACGCGCTCGGCCACGGCGACACCTACACCTACAACCAGCTGGGCAACGTGGTCGCCACCACGGACGCGGCGGGCAACCGGTCGCGGTCGGGCTTCGACGCGGCCGGCGAATGGCTCTGGACGCGCGACCAGGCGGGCCGGGTGACCGGGGCGACGTACGACGACCTCGGCCGCCGGATCTCCACCACCGCCGTCGAACGCACACCGGCCGCGGCCGGGTACACCACGACCTACGAGTACGACGACGCGGGCAACCTGACCTACGTCAACACGCCGTCGGGCGCGCGCAGCCAGTTCGGCTACAACGCGGCGGGCGAGGTCGTGGTCGACGTCAACCCGCTGAACCAGGCCCGCTGGTACACCCGCGACCACGCCGGCCGGGTGACCAAGGTCGTCAACCCGGACGGCACCGGCAGCACCCTCGCGTACGACGGCGCCGGCCGGGCGACCGCGATGGCCGATCTCGACGCGTCGGGCGGCCAGCTGCGGTCGATGACGATCGGCTACGACGCGGGGGGCAACCCGGTCACCGTCAACCGACCCGGCGGCGGGGTCGCCACCTACGACTACGACGCGCTGAACCGGATGACCGGCCAGCACGAGAAGACCACGTCCACGCACACCGTCACCACGACCTTCGGCTACGACGCGGTGGGCAACCGGACCCGCTTCACCGACGGCAACGGCAACGCGACCTCGTACGCCTACAACCCGTGGAACCTCCAGACGGCGATGCTCGTCCCGGCGACCACGGCGTACACCACGCCCGCCCAGCGCCAGACGATCACCGACTACGACGCGGCCGGCCGCCCCTTCCAGGTCACCAAGCCGGGCGGGGTCACCGTCGCCCGCACCTTCGACGCGCTGGACCGGCTCACCGCGGAGACCGGCGCGGGCGCCGAGAGCGCCACGACCGCCCACAGCTTCGGCTACGACGCCGTGAGCCGGCTGACCTCGGCCGGGGGCGACACCTTCGGCTACGACGATCGCGATCATCTCGTCAGCACGGCGGGGCCGTCCGGCACGGCGTCCTTCACCTACGACGCCGACGGCCGCATGAAGACCCGCACCGACAAGGCGGGCACCGCCGCCTACGACTACGACGCGGGCAGCCGCCTCGCCACGGTCCGCGACCCGCTCACCGGCGGGACCGCGACCTACACCTACGACTCGATGGACCAGCTCAAGGGCGTGGACTACGGCGGGGCCAAGCGCTCCTTCGAGTACGACGCGCTGCACCGGCCCACCTCCGACACGCTCAAGACCACCGCGGGCGCGACGCTGGCCGCCATCGGCTACGGCTACGACGACGCCGACCGGCTCACCAGCAAGACCACGACCGGTACGGCGGGTGCCGGGGCCAGCACCTACGGCTACGACCTGGCGGGCAGGCTGACCTCGTGGAACTCGGTCGCCTACGAGTACGACGACGCGGGCAACCGGACCAAGGCCGGCCCGGCCGCCGCCGTCTACGACGCGCGCAACCAACTGGTCTCCGACGGATCGGCCGGCTACGCCTACACGGCGCGCGGCACCCTCAGATCCAGGACGCCGACCGGCGGGAGCGCGAGCGCGACGAGCTACGACGCGTTCGACCGGATGATCAGCGACGGCGCCACGACCTACGCCTACGACGGGCTGGACCGGCTCGCGTCCACCGCGGGGGTCGCGTTCAGCTACTCCGGGCTGGGCAACACCCCGGCCGCGGCGGGCGCCGAGCTCTACGGCAGGGACCCGGCGGGCGACCTCGTCTCCGTCGCGGGCCTGTACGCCTACACCGACCGGCACGGCGACCTCACCGCCACCTTCACCGGCGCGGGCGCGCTGACCGATTCGGTGGCCTACGACCCGTACGGGAAGGTCGTCGCCAGCTCGGGCACCAAGCGGGGCGTCGGCTACCAGGGCGGCTGGACCGACCCGGCCAGCGGCAAGGTCAACATGGCCGCCCGCTGGTACGACCCCGGCACGGGCGCGTTCCCCAGCAGGGACACGCTCGAGGTGGATCCGGTGCCGTCGATGAAGGGCAACCGCTTCACCTACGCGGACGGCGACCCGCTCAACCGGGTGGACCCGACCGGCCACTTCGGCTGCCCCGCCTTCGTGTGCGGCACCGCCAAAGAAGTGATCAAGGTCGTCAAGGTGGACATCGCCAGGCCGATCTGGAACGCGGCCGACTACATCCTCGTCGGCGGCGGGGAGGTCGGCGCGGCCGCGCGCGGCTCACGGGTCTGCGGTCCGGTCTGGCTCTACTGCCTCGCGGCGGTCGGCGTCGGCGCGGGCCTGGGCTACTTCGCGGGCAAGTGGTGGAAGAACAACTGGTGGAAGGGCTGGCCGGACGGCAGCGGGCCGTACATCGAGTATCCGGACGGCGGCAGCTCGCCGGGCAAGGGCAAGACCGGCGGCGGCCCGGGCGAGGACACCCCCGGCACGGGCGGGAAGGGGCCGCACAAGACACCCAAGACGGATCCTCCGCCACCGCCTCCGCCGCCCACGCCCCAGGAGCTCGCCGACATCGCCGCGAAGACGCGCGCGACCAGGCCGGGTCCCATCGACCACGACCGGCTGCCCGGTCCGGCGGGCACCTCGCTGGCCGACGCGCTCGACAAGGGACTCACGCACAGGGTCGACAACGCCATCGACAAGATCCTGGACAAGGTCGGCGTGGCCTTCACGCCGACCGAGGCAGGGGCGGGCGACGGGCAGCCCAACGGCGGGTTCGCCCCGGCCCCGCACGTCGTCGGCCAGTGCTCGGGGGTGTTCGGCGCGGACGCGATGCAGGACTGCCGCGTCGATCCGGGCCCGGGCGTCCCGCAGGACCCGTCGGTGCGGCTGGACCCCTGCCGCGGCGTGACGGGCGCCGGCTCCTCCTGCCTCTCCACACCCGGGCCGCTCGGGACCGCGAGCGCCGGCGACGGATCCGGCACGGGGGCGCGCGGGCCGCTCGCCGACGACGACCCCTTCGTGCTGGCACGCGCCGGCGACCGGCCGCGCTGGGCCGCCAGGCTCCCGATGAACATGGACACGGTCCGGCGGGTGGCCCAGGACTGGGACATCCGGATCGACGACCTGACCATCAAGATCGACAAGAGGATGGACGGGCTGGCCGGGGTGACCTATCCCGACCAGACGGTCCTGCTCCGGCGAGCGGCCTTCCGCAGCGAGGAACTGCTGGCCCGCACCCTCGCCCACGAGCGGTACCACGTGGAGGACCTGCGCCAGGGCGGCGTCTATCCGAGGTCCAAGGAAGAAGCTGGACCGTATGAGGACCGGGCCTACGCCTTCGAGGACGAGTGGTGGGCCAACCATCCACGTAACCAGTGACGGAATATGGACGTGTACGCAGAGGACAGCACCGAGGCGGACCCGTTGCCGAACACCCATGACCAGGCGCTCCGATGGGAGAGCTGGCTGCACGCCTACGAGCAGGCCCGTGACGAGCTACCCGGACCGATCTCCGGGCCTTGCCCGAACTGCGGACGGGCCTGTCTCCGCCTGGTGTACCGGCTTCGGATCCCTCACCTGCTCGTCGGTGAGGCCCACTTCTGGTGCGACCACTGCCTGAAGGGGCCTTACCTCGGAAGCGTCGAGATCCCCGAGGCGGCCGCGGGGGAGGCGGACGAGCAGGCGTACCAGCGGCTGAAAGCCACGATCCCGGACTACGAGCTCGTCCCCCCTGCGGCCTAGGCGGTGTCCGGGCCGTAGAGCGCGGCCAGATCCTCGGAGGTGGACCACCGGCTGTAGGTGGGCGACTGCGGCCAGCCGTCGGGCGAGTCCTGCCACACCTCCTGCCGCCCGTACGGCAGCAGGTCGATCAGCGCGAAGGTGTGGGTGAGCTGCTCGGTGCCCCGGCCGTTGGTGTGCCAGGTGCGATAGACGGTGTCGTCGTCGCGCAGGAACACGTTGACGGCGAAGCCTTCTCCGGGCGGTGCGCCGACGTCGGCGCCGAACGGGCTGTTCGCGGTGGAGTACCAGGTCATCGTGTTCCCGACCCGCCGCTTGTAGGCGAGCGCCTCGTCGATCGGGCCCTGAGTGACGACGACGAAGCGGGCATCGTAGCTGTCCAGGAACTCCAGCCGGGTGAACTGCGAGGTGAACCCCGTGCAGCCCGGGCACTGCCACTCCTTGCCCGGGAACCACATGTGGTTGTAGACGATCAGCTGCCTCTTGCCTTCGAAGACGTCCGCCAGCCGAACCGGTCCGTCCTCGCCCTCGAGGGTGTAGTCCGGCATCCTCACCATCGGCAGGCGGCGGCGCTGGGCGGCGACGGCGTCGAGTTCCCGGGTCGCGGCCTTCTCCCGGGCACGCAGTGCTTCGAGCTGACGCTGCCAGGTGTCGGCGTCGACGACGGGCGGTAGTGCGTTCGTGCTCATGGTCCCTCACTGATCACGTGCGGAGTTTGCAGGTGCATCGGTAGAGACCTGGCCCGGCCGTCAAACTCATCGGTGGCCGGCCTGCTTTTGGGCAGCCTGTTCGAGGCGTTCGCGGTAGTCCGTCCACCACGTCTCGTCGGCGCCCGGCAGGAGGTCGTTGTCCTGGCGGCCGACGGCGCCGTCGATCAGCTCGCGGACGATGTCGGCGTGACCGGCGTGGCGGTTGGTCTCGGCGAGCACGTGGACGAGGACGCGGTGCAGGGAGACGGGGTTGCGCTCGGCCGGCCACCAGGCGACCTCACCGGTCGCGTCCAGGGGCAGCTCCTCGATCGTGGCGTCCGCGTGGGCCCAGGCGCGACGGTAGAGGGCGATGATCTGCTCGCGGGACTCGTCGGGCGTCGCCCACATGTCCGCGTTCGCCTCGGCGTCCTGCTCGAGCCAGGGCAGCGGCTCGCCGGACGGGCGGCCGAAGGTGTCGCCGAAATAGCCGAGCTCGACGCCGGCCAGGTGCTTGACCAGACCGAGGAGATTGGTGCCGGTCGGAGTCAGGGGGCGGCGGACGTCGTACTCGGAGAGGCCGTCGAGCTTCCACAGGAGGGACGCGCGGACGGTCTTGAGATAGTGATGGAGGTCCGCTTTCGGGTCCGATGTCTGCATGTCGGGCATTGTGCCAGGTGTCCGCGCCGGCGGCCGGGCCTCTATCCTGGGGCGGCCGCTTCGGCGGGACGGTCACGAAGGATCGGGAGCCCTTTGAGACAGCGGACTTTCCTCGCCGCACGCATCGACCAGTGGTCACGCGAGCACCCCAGGCGGCTGGATCTGGCACTGACCGGTTTGATGTGGCTGGTTTCCGGCCTGCCGAGCGCTCTTGCGGGGCTGCCCGCCTTCCTCGTCGCGACGGCGGCCATTCTCCCGCTCGTCGTGCGGCGACGCTTCCCGGCCGCGGTACTCCTCTGGTCGGCCGCGGTCTTCGGCGTCCAGCTCATGGTGGTGCCGATTCCGTTGCCGGCCGACCTCGCGCAAGCGGTCGTCGTCTACACCGTTGCCGCGCACGTCGTCTCTCTGCCGATCCGCCTGCTCGCCCTCGGTGCCGCGCTGGCCGGGAGCGTGCTCGCCGGTCTCCGATGGAGCACGCCGCCGGAATACCTGGTCAACGTGTTCAAGAACGCGGCGGTTCTGGGGATTCTGTCGGTGCTGGTCTGGGTCATCGGCAATCTCGTCCGCGGCCGCCAGGCCAACATGAGTGCGCTGCGTGAGGCGAGTGCCCGGCTCGAGGAGAGCCGGTTGCACCGCGAACGGTTCGTCGTGCAGCAGCAACGTGTCGCCGCGGCACGGGAGATCCACGACATCGTGGCCCACTCTCTCACCGTCGTGATCGTGCAGGCCGACGGCGCGGAGTACGCCGCCGAGCACGCGCACCCCTGGGACCGCGGGGACGCGGGAAGGGTCTTCGCCACCATCGGGCGTACCGCGCGGTCGGCCCTCACCGAGGTGCGTGGCGTCATCGAGGTTCTCCGTGAGGCCGACGCCGACGGGCCGGACGAACTGCGCGGGGCCGGGCTGGGACTTGCCGAGCTGCGGCAGCTCGTCGACTCGGTACGGGCGGCGGGACTCGCCGTGGAGGTCGAAGCCGAGCCGGCCGCGTTCGACGACGTTCCCACCGCGATACGGTTTGCTGTGCTCCGTGTCGTCCGGGAGTCACTGACGAACGTGTTGAAGCACGCCGGCCCGTACGCGGCAGCGCATGTGGTGGTCGCGAGGACGCAGGGAGGGATCATGGTACGAGTCGAGGACGACGGAGTCGGTGTCGCCGACGCGATCACGGACCACGGCTCCAAGCCTGGCTACGGCCTCGACGGCATGCGGGAGCGCCTGCGCGCTCTGGGCGGGGCCCTGGAGGCAGGTCCACGCCCCGGCGGCGGGTTCGTGGTCGATGCCGCGATCCCCGTCGCCGTTCTGCCGCCTTCCGCGCGACCCGCGGGCTCTGCCGCCGCGCCGGGCGGCACGGGGCGAAGTGGCAAGCGATGAGTCCCGGCCGCCTCGTCCGCGTCTTCCTCGTGGACGACCAGGAGCTGGTACGGACGGGGTTCGAGATGATCCTCGACGCCACCCCGGACCTGCGGGTCGTCGGATCGGCCGCCGACGGGCAGACGGCCCTGGACGCGCTGCGGCGGCCGGAGCACCGTGCGGACGTCGTCCTGATGGACATCCGCATGCCAGGGCTCGACGGTGTGGAGACCACCCGGCGGCTGCTGGCCACACCCGACCCGCCACACGTCGTCATGCTGACCACGTTCGACGACGATGAGCTCGTCCTGGCCGCCCTTCGAGCCGGGGCGGCCGGGTTCCTGCTCAAGGACGCGGGCGCGGCGGAGCTGCTGGCGGCGATCCGGGCGGCCGCCGCCGGGGAGGCGCCGGTCGCGCCGAGGCTCGTACGTCGCCTGATCGACTCGTTCGTCCTCGCACCGCCCGTGACCACACCCGCCGAGCCCCCGCCCGCCGCCGCGTCCAGACTGGAGCGTCTCACCACCCGCGAACGCGAGATCCTCGCCTCCGTCGGCCTGGGACTCACCAACGCCGAGATCGCCGCGCGGCTTCAGCTGGCGGAGTCGACCGTCAAGACGCATCTCGGCTCGGTGCTGCGCAAGCTCGAGCTACGCGACCGTGTGCAAGCGGTCATCCTCGCGCAGACACAGGGGCTGACCGGCTGATCCCGATCGCGAGGGCGCAGACCGCCGTGCCGGCGAGCACGAACAGCCCGGTGTCACCGGCCAGGTACTCGCGCACCACCACGGGCTGCTCGGTCGAGATCGCGTGCTCCAGCAACAGGGCGAAGGTGGCGTTGTGTGCGAAGTGGGCCAGCACGACCGGCCACACGCTGCCGGACATGACGCGCAGATACCCGAAGAGGAACGAGAACGCGATCACCGAGCCGCCGAACAGCAGGAGCACCAGGCTTCGGTCTCCTTCGCTGTGGTAGTACGGCGTGAACAGGATGTACGGCAGGTGCCAGGCGATCCAGACCAGCCCGACCACGAGCATCGCCGAGCGCTCGCCCAGGAACGCGAGCCGCGGCTGCAGGTAGCCCCGCCAGCCGATCTCCTCCGCGAACGACAGGATCGGCCCGGTGACGGACACGGCGATCACCGACTGAAGCCAGTCGCCCTGCGGCGCGGTGAACCGGCCGAAGCCGAGCGCGACCGCACCCGCGGTGGCGAGCAGGCAGACGCCGGCGGTGGTGGCGAGCGCGAGCGGCCAGGTCCGCAGGCCGAGCCGTCCCATACCGAGTCGGCGCCACCCGTCCCTGGAATACCCCTCTCGGGTGATGACGAGCAGCATGGCCATCACGACGAGCAGCGGCGAGAGGGCGAGGACGAGCCCTCCGGCGATGCCGGCGGTGCCCAGCGAGATCGTGAGCACGAGGACGATGAAGACGATCGACGTGGCGCGATCAGAGAGCCGTTCGAACACAGGCAGACCTTCTTTCGGGGAATCGGCCTGGCCAGTGTTCTCGAACGCGTCGCCGCCGCCATCCACCGGCGATCCGAATTTCGGCCGCCGCTGACCTGCCCCTTCCGCCCGCGGGACTAGACCGCTGGTCCAGGAAGCCGGCGCTCACTCGACGACGCCCGGTGTCACTCCGCGTCCGGTGGCAGCGGGACGTCATAGGCGTTGAGCACCATCGAGATGGCGGCGTACTGCGCGATCAGGAAGACGAGTTCCGCCGTGCCGGACTCGCCGAAGGCGCTGACCGCGGAGCGGTAGAGCGCTCCCGGAAGCGGCGCGCCGGCGTTGAGGCGAGCCGCCACATCGTGCGCGACCGACTCCTCCCGCGTCAGCTCCGGGGGCCGTTGCCCGGCGACCAGCCCCGCGACGACGCCGTCCGGCAGCCCCGTCTCCACCGCGATCCTGCTGTGAGAGTAGAGCTCGGACATCTTCAGCCGGACCGAGGTCGCCTTCGCCTTCGTCGAGCCGGGGTTGCGCTCGATCCGCAGGGGCAGACGGGTCACGCTGCCCGGTTCGGCGCGGTTCGAGTCGTCGAGGCCCTCGGGACTGTAGCGGACGGCCATCAGCGGCAGGGGCTGCTCCTCGGGCGTGGTGCCGGACCGGAACGTCCACACGGACTCCACGCCGGTCGACAACGCCGAGTACGGAACCTGCCTGCGCAGGGAAGCGGTCAGACTGTACGTCCCGCGCCCGTCGGGCAGGTCGGCGTGCAATCGGCACTTGTGCGACTCGTAGACGGAGCAGCCGGGTGAGGTCGGCCGTGGCCAGCACCTTCCCGGCCCTGGCGAGAGTGGCGGTGCCGGTCGCGGCGCCGTCGGAGCCCGAACGCCCCTCACCTCCGTCGGCGCACAGCCCCGCCCCCGAGAACAGGAGGCTGTCGCCGGTACGGCTGCCGCCCGGCAGCAGGAACGACGGCCCGGTGACCGCGGTGTTCCAGCCCTCGCTGGTCTCCGGTACGTCCAGGGACGCCGCGATGACGGCGGAGTCGTCCCGGCGATCCACCAGCCCCGCTGGACCGCGTACCGATGGCCGGCGGTCGCCGGGAGGTGCGGGGTCCGCCAAAACGAGCTCCCGTTCTGAGGTGATTGTCACGAAGGTCTTTATCCGCAGGGCCTTCGTAGGTTCCCAGCGGGCTGGCGGCCGGTCCCTCGCGCATCGTGAACGTATCGCGGATCTATCAACCGGGGCCCGCAGGATCGGTGTCGTAAGAAAGCACCAGCTGAGGAGCGTCACCATGTCCACCACCGCAACCGTCGTCACCGTCCTGGCCGCCCTCTGGGTGGGCTTCTCCGCCTTCTCCCTCCTCCGCCGCGCCGAGTGGGTCGTGAAGCCGTTGACGGACTACGGCGTCCCCCGCTCGTGGTGGACCTGGCTCGGCGCGGCCAAGGCCGCGGGGTCGGTCGGCCTGCTGGCCGGCCTGTTCGTGCCGGTCGTCGGCGTCCTGGCCGGGATCGGCCTGGTGCTGTACTTCGCCGGGGCCGTCGTCACCGTGCTCCGGGCGCGCTCGTACTCGACCGTCGTCTTTCCCCTGCTCTACCTGGGCCCGGTGATCGCCGCCCTGGCCCTGGGATACGTCGCCTGAGGGGCCGCCGGCGCGCTCGCCGTCTCGCGTCAGCGGTCGCGTCAGGGCGGCGACGGTCCGGTATCAGAGCGGTCGGGGATGGTGGACGCCATGAACGGTTCAGCGCCTGTCCGTTCAGCTGTCACAGTGTTGAAGGAGCCTCCCCATGTCCGTCACCCTCACCGACCAGGACAAGCTCACCCTGCGGACCGCCGCGTACGGTGCCGTCTCGCTGCTGGCCGCCGCCGGCGCCGCAGGCTCGCCCCACAGGATCGCCACCGAGGGCTCCATCGCCCTGGCCTCCGCGACCGGCCTGGTCGGCCACGTGCTCGCCGCGAAGACCAGAGACATCAAGCTGAACGGCAAGTCCGTGGCCGAGCTCGCCGACCACGTGCTGCCGGCCCTGACAGCCGCCATGAGCCTGCTCAACAAGCAGGACCCGGCCGAGGCCGGCAACTTCCGCAGCACCGTCATCGTCGCGCTCGAAGCAGCCACCCACCAGGGCAGGCCCGGCCCCGTCGTGGCGGAGATGGTCCGCAAGATCACCGGAGCCCTCGACGCCGCTTCGGTCACCCTGCCGTCCGGGCCGGATCGCCCGGAGCTGCAGAAGGCCATCCAGGAGATCGTCGATTCCGGTTTCACCGGGGTGACGCTGCGCGTGCACGACGAGCGGGGCGAGTGGGTCGGCAGTGCCGGCCGGCGCAAGCTGGGCCAGACCGCCACACCGCCGGTCAACGGGCACGTCCGGATCGGCAGCAACACCAAGACCTTCACCGCGACCGTGGTGCTGCAGCTGGTGGGCGAGGGCAGGATCGGGCTGGACACTCCGGTGGATGACTACCTGCCCGAGTTCGGGCTGGACCGGCGGATCACGGTGCGGATGCTGCTGCAGCACACCAGCGGGGTGTTCAACTTCACCGGCGATTACTACCCCGAGCACGTGCCGGGGATCGTCTGGTCGGGTCAGGAGTGGGTGGACAACCGGTTCCGGACCTACCGGCCCGAGGAGCTGGTACGGCTGGCGCTGTCCAAGCCGGCGCGGTTCGAGCCGGGGACCGACTGGAGCTACTCCAACACCAACTATGTGCTGGCCAGGCTGCTGATCGAGAAGGTCACCGGCCGCTCGCTCGCCGAGGAGATGCGGCGGCTGATCCTGGGGCCGCTCGGCCTGACGGGCACCGTGGTGCCGGACACCTCGCCGGAGATCCCCGAGCCGCACGCCCACGCCTACTACCGGTACGGGGAGCCTGGCCGGCAGGAGACGGTCGACGTCACCCGCCAGAACCCCTCCTGGATCTCCACCGGCGGTGACATGATCTCGACCACCCAGGACCTGCACACGTTCATCTCCGCGCTGATGGGCGGCAAGCTCCTGCCGGCCGAGCTGCTGGCCGAGATGTGCACACCGGAGCCGAAGGTCGGCTACGGGCTGGGGGTGTTCGTGCAGGACACGGAGTGCGGCGGCACCGTCATCACCCACAACGGCGGCATCGCGGGCCACGGGGCGCTGATGTACAGCACGCCCGACGGCGGCAGGACCCTGACCGCCGCGCTGAACTACGTGGACGACGCCGAGCTGTCCCTGGCGGAGGCGTTCCAGAAGGCGACGCGGAGGCTCGTCAACGAGGTGTTCTGCGACGGGCAGGCCGCGAGCTGAGGAACGCGCCGGGTCCACTCGCCTCGCGGATGCATCCTCGATTGAGGGTCCATCGCGACGATGGCGAGGATCTCCGGGAAAAAGTTTACATCGAGTGTTCAACGATACGGTTTAAGGCATGGACATCAAGGACACAGCCCGGCCGGTCGATGGCGCGAACATCTCGGCGTTCCTCCGGTCGCTTCCCGCCCAGCCCCTGCTGCTCGGCCTGGGCGAGGCCAGGCACTTCGTGGGGGAGCTCGGCGAGTTGCGCAACGAGATCTTCCGGCATCTGGTCGAGCACGAGGGCTACCGGTCGTTCGCCATCGAGAGCGACTGCCTCATGGGCCTCGTGGTGGACGACTACGTGACGACGGGCGCGGGCACGCTCGACGACGTCATGGAGCGCGGCTTCAGCCACGCCTTCGGCACGGCACCGGCCAACCGCGAGCTCGTACGCTGGATGCGGGCCTACAACGAGGAGCATGATGAAAAGCTCCGGTTCTTCGGGTTCGACGGCCCTCTGGAGTACTGGGCGGCGAGCCCCCGCCAGGCGCTCACCGGCCTCCACGGCCTCCTCGACGGCCCGCTCCTGTGCAGCAGGGAAACCCTCGACACGTTGCTGGGCCCGGACGAGCGGTGGTCGAACGAGGCCACCGCCATGGACCCGTCCCAGTCGATCGGCCAGTCCGCCGACGCCCAGCGGCTGCGGCTGATCGCCGACGACCTGCTGGCGGCGCTCGACACGCAGGCGCCGCAGCTGAGCGCGGAGGACAGGGAACGGGCGGAACTGTACGGGCGCACCGCCATCGGCCTGCTCCGCTACCACTACTGGATGGCCGACGCCTCCCCGGAACGGTGGACCCGGCTGTCGGCGCTGCGGGCCGTGATGATGGCCGCCAACCTGCGCGCCGTCGCCGAGCACGGCCCGGCCCTGGTCTTCTCCTCCAACCTCCACCTGCAGCGGAACAAGACCCTCATGCCGTTCGGCGACCAGCAGTTGGAGTGGTGGAGCGCGGGGGCGATCGCCGCGACGCACCTGGGAGGCCGGTTCGCCTTCCTGGCCTCGGCCTTCGGCACGGTCGGCGACGACATTCCGTCCCCGGACACCGTCGAGGGCATGCTGTCCACGCTCCCGTGGGACCACTCTCTCATCGACGCCCGCCGCCTGGCCGAGGCCGTCACGAAGCCCGCCAAGCGCGTCTCCGATGATTTCGCCTATTTCCCGCTGGACCCGGCCCAGCTCGACACGATCGACGGCGTCGTCTTCCTCAAGCAGGCCGTCAACCTGAAAAAGCTGGGCTGACAGGCCCGTTGATCACGGCAGGCGCGACGACCCAGTCGCGGGGCAGCACGCGGACGCCGGATCCGTGCCGGCGTCCGCGCGGCAGGCTCCACCGGTTCTCATGGAGTTCTCAGGTGGATTTTGTGGCACTTTGAGCTGACTTTTATGACTATGGGGCGATGGAGCACGTGCCGCAGGAGGCCGATGCGGCCGAGGCTCGGGGAGCCGGGGCCGGGAGGGCTCGGCGGTTCGTCGTCGGGGGCGGCGTGCTCGTCCTCGTGGCGGTGCTCGCGTACTGGCTGGGCAGCGGCGGTGGGAACGGCGAAGCAGCCGCGCCCAGGCCGAGCCCGACGCCGACCCCCAGCGCGACGCTCACGACGGCCGAGGTCTTCGAGAGGGCCGGGCCGTCGGTGGTGGTCATCCAGGCCGGGAAGTCGCTCGGAACCGGGGTGATCGCGGCCGAGGACGGGACGATCCTGACCGCGCACCACGTCATCAAGGGCACGAAGAACGTCAACCTGACGTTCGCCGACGGCACCAAGGCGAAGGCCGTGGTCGTGTCGTCGAACCCCAAACGCGACGTCGCGGCCCTCAGGCCCGCGAAGCTGCCGGAGATCGTCGTCCCGGCGACGCTCGGCGGCGGCGTGGCCGTGGGTGCGCCCGTCGTGGCGATCGGCAACCCGCTCGGCCTGACCTACAGCGTCTCCACCGGCGTCGTGTCGGGCCTGAACCGGACTATCGAAGAAGGCGACCGCGACCTGGGCGGGCTCATCCAGTTCGACGCCTCCGTCAACCCGGGCAGCTCCGGCGGTCCGCTCCTGGACGCTCGCGGCCTGGTCATCGGGATCGTGGTCTCGATCGCCGACCCGGGCGGCGACGAGGCGTTCGCAGGCATCGCGTTCGCGGTGCCGATCGGCGTGGCCCTGGGCGGCGGTGACGGTGACGGCCCGCTGGGCGAAGGACCCCAGATCTGACCGGACACATCTCGAGAAGGAAGACGATGACCTCGACCAAGTCCCCCGAGCCGGCTCATCCGCTCGAACAGGTGCTGTTCGAGGTCAAACGCACGATCGTCGGGCAGGACGTGCTGCTGGAGCGCATGGCCGTCGCGCTGATCGCCGACGGCCACCTGCTCGTCGAGGGCGTGCCGGGCCTGGCCAAGACGCTCGCGGTGAGGTCGCTGGCCGCCGCGATCGCCGGGAGTTTCCAGCGCGTCCAGTTCACCCCCGACCTGGTGCCCGCCGACCTCGTGGGCACGCGGGTCTACCACCAGCACTCCGGGGAGTTCAGGACCGAGCTCGGCCCGGTGTTCGCCAACCTGCTGCTGGCCGACGAGATCAACCGTGCCCCCGCCAAGGTGCAGAGCGCCCTGCTGGAGGTGATGCAGGAGCATCAGGTGACGATCGGCCGTGAGACGTTCCGGGTGCCCGAGCCGTTCCTGGTCATGGCGACGGAGAACCCGATCGAGTCGGAGGGCACCTACCCGCTGCCCGAAGCGCAGGTCGACCGGTTCATGATGAAGGTGGTCGTCGACTATCCGACGCAGTCCGAGGAGCAGGCGATCGTCGAACGCGCGCTGCGTCCGCCGGAGCCGCCGCAGGCGATGGTGACGGCCGAGGATCTGATCGCGATGCGGGCCCGCGCTCAGCAGGTGTACGTCGATCCGGCGATCGTCGACTACGCGGTCCGGCTGGTCGCCGTGACGCGTTCGCCCGCGACGGCCGGGCTCGGGGAGCTGGAGCGGTACGTCACCTACGGGGCGAGCCCGCGGGCGTCGATCGCGCTGGTCACGGGTGCCCGGGCGCTGGCGTTCCTGCGCGGCCGCGACTACGTCCTGCCGCACGACCTGTCCGAGCTCGCGCTCGACGTGCTGCGCCACCGCCTCGTGCTGTCGTACGAGGCCCTCGCGGACGACGTCGACGCCGACACGATCATCACCAGGGTGCTCGGGGCCGTCCGGGCGCCCGACGTCGTCCTGCAGAACCGCTGAGCCGCCATGGCCACCGCCCCCGAAAAGCTGCTGCTCCGCCTGGAGTGGAAGGTCGTCCGCAGGCTGGACGGCCGGCTCCAGGGCGCCCACCGCACCGCGCACCGCGGCTCCGGGATCGACTTCACCGGGTTGCGCCCCTATGGCGACGGCGACGACGCCCGGCACATCGACTGGAACGTGACCGCGCGGCTGGACGAGCCGCACCTGCGCGTGTTCACCGAGGACCGCGAGCTGACGGTGTGGCTGGTGCTCGACCGGTCGGCGTCGATGCTGGCGGGCCGGCCGGGGCGCGGCAAGCACGACGTGCTGGCCGGGCTCGCGCTCGTCCTGGCCCGGCTGTTCGGCCGGGGCGGCAACCGCGTCGGCGCCCTGCTGTTCGACACGGGGATGCTGCGCGTCGTGCCGCCCGGCACCTCCCGGCGGCACGCGCTGCGGATCGGCGCCGAGCTGGAACGCACCGCCGGGACGGCGCGTGGTGGCACCACCACCGACCTGGCGGAGATGCTCGATGCGGCCGGACGGCTCGCGCGCCGCCGCGCGCTCGTCGTCGTGCTGTCGGACTTCATCGGCGACGGCGACTGGGAGCGCTCGCTCCAGCGCCTGGCCCGGCGGCACGAGGTCGTCGCGCTGCGCATCGTGGACACGGCCGACGACGTGCTGCCCGAGGCCGGGCTGATCGTGGTCGAGGACGCCGAGACCGGCGAGCAGCTCGTCGTCGACTCCGCCGACCCGCTGTTGCGGGTGCGCTTCCGGGAGGCCGTCGACGCCCGCGACGCCCGGCTCGCGGCGGGCATGCGCCGGGCCGGGGTGCCCGTACACCGCGTCGGCACCGACCGCGACCTGGCCGAGGCGCTCGTCGAGGTCGTCGCCCGAACCCGGGACCGGTCGTCATGACGGAAGCCACCCATGGGCACGGAGGAGGCTCATGACCCTGTCCTCCCCGCTGCTGCTGGCCGTCGGACTGATCGTCACGGCGGCGCTCGCCTGGGCGGCCGTCGTCTCGGCGCGCCGCCGCACGGCCGCGCTCGCCGCCGCCGGCGTCGCCGTACCGGGCGCCCGGCGGGCGTACCTCGGCAGCGGCCTGACGATCGCCGGCGTCGCCGTACTCGCGGTCGCCACCGCCGGACCGGCGGCCATGGTGCCGGTGCCGCGCACCGCGGGCACCGTCATCCTCGCCATCGACGTCTCCAACAGCATGGGCGCCGACGACGTCACGCCCACCCGGCTGGCGGGAGCGCAGCGGGCGGCCCGCGCGTTCGTGTCGGCGCAGCCGGACAGCGTCGACGTCGGAGTCGTCGCGTTCGCACGGGGCGGGCTCACCGCCGCCCGTCCCGATGCCGACCACTCCATCGCGCTCAAGGCCATCGACCGGCTGAAGATCACCGGCAGCACCTCGCTGGGGACGGCCATCACGGCCTCGCTGACGCTGATCACCGGCAAGCAGGTGGCCATCGGCCGCGACGGCGCCGCGCCCGACGTCGGCTACTGGCCGTCGGCGACGATCGTGATGTTCTCCGACGGCCAGAACCAGGGCGGGGCCGGCGATCCGGCCGTCGAACAGGCCGCCGCCGTGGCCCAGAAGGCGGGCGTCCACATCCACACCGTCGGGGTCGGCACCACGGCAGGGGCGACGGTGCAGGTCGACGGCTACCGCCTGCAGACCTCGCTGGACGAGGACGCCCTCACCTCGATCGCGCAGGCCACCGGCGGCGCCTACCACCCCGCCTCCGACACCGCGCGGCTCGACGGGATCGCCGACACGATCGATCTGCGGCTCACCGTCTCCGACGAGCCGCTGCCCCTCGCCGGCGCCCTGATCGGGCTCGCCCTCGCGCTGCTCACCGCCGGAGCGGCGCTCACCGTGCTCCGGTCTGGACGGGTGATCTGAATGTCGTTGTCATGGCCGTGGGCGCTGCTGTTCGTCCTGATCATCCCGCTGATCTTCGCCATCCGCTGGTGGGCGGGGCGCCGCCGCCGGCGTGCCGCCGTGCGGGTCACCTCGATCGCGCTCGTACGCAGCGCCCTGCCCGGCCGTACGCGCTGGACGCGGAAGATCCCCGCGGCCCTCTTCATCGCCGGACTCGCGCTGCTCGCGGTCGGGGCCGCGCGACCGCAGGCGTCGGTGCCGGTGCCGATGACGTCGGCGACGATCCTGCTCGCGCTCGACACCTCCGGCTCCATGTGTTCCACGGACGTCGACCCCAACCGCATCACCGCCGCGAGGAAGGCCGCCGCCGACTTCATCGAGTCGCAGCGGGGCGGGCCGCGCATCGGCCTGGTCACCTTCGCGGGCAACGCGGGGCTGCTCGTGCCTCCCACCGACGACACCGACTCGCTGATCAAGGCGCTGGACGGCCTCACCGTGTCCCGCGGCACCGCGATCGGGCAGGCCATGCTCACCTCGATCGACGCGATCGCGGAGGTCGACCCGTCGGTCGCCCCCACCGGCGCGAACCCCACCGACGGCGGCGGGGCAGGCTACGCCGGTGCCGCGATCGTCGTGCTCACCGACGGCGCCAACACCCAGGGCGTCGACCCGCAGACCGCCGCCCAGGAGGCGGCCCTGCGCCGCGTCCGCGTCTTCACCATCGGCTTCGGCACCACGAACCCGGCCCCGATGGTCTGCGACAACTCCCAGTTCGACGGCCGCGGCTTCGGCGGCTGGGGCGGCGGCTTCGGTGGCCGCGGCGGATTCGACCGCGGCCGCAACGTCCGCTTGATCGACGAGCCCGCGCTCAAGCAGATCGCCCAGACCACCGGCGGCTCCTACCACCGCGCCGAGAACGCCGGCCAGCTCCAGAGCGCCCTCGACGCCCTGCCCGGCACCTTCACCGTCATCCGCCAGCGGGTCGACACGGCCGCCGCCTTCGCCGCCGGCGGCGCCGTCCTCATCACCGCGGCCCTGTCCCTGTCCCTCTGGTGGAACCGCCCCCGGACCACTGACAGGCCTCGTCGGTCCCCGTCGGCGTCATGAGGTGAGGACGGCGGCGGTGGCCGGCCAGCCCTCGCGGGCGCTGGGGTAGCGCGGGGCCCAGTCCGTGGCCGCGCGGAAGCGGGCGTTGCTGACCCGGAGAGAGCGGGTCAGCGAGGTGAGGCGGTGGCCGAAGAGGTAGGCGGCGCGGCCGGGGACGCTGAGCCACAGGCGGGTGCCGGCGGCGCGGGCCAGCGTGTGAGCGTACTCCCGCTTGGTCAGCGGCTCGTCGTCGACGACGTTGTACGTGCCAGCGGGCGCCCCGAGCGCGGCGACGACGGCTTCGGCGGCGTCGGTCATATGGATGGAGGACACGTAGCCGTCGGGGTGACCGAGCACCATGCCGACGTGGTGGCGGGCCTGGGCGTACATCTCCTCGCTGTGCGCGGCCCCCGGCCCGTAGAACCAGCCGAACCGCAGCACCACGCCCGCGCCGCCGCCCTCCCGGCCGAAGCGGTGCGCGCTCGACTCGGCGGCGAAGTTGCCGCGGGTCATCGGGTAGTGATCGACGGGCGCGTCCTCGTCGATCCAGCGCGCGCCCTGGTCGCGGTAGACCATGCTGACCGACTCCTGGACGACCCGGCCGACCCCGGCGGCCAGCGCGGCGTCCACGACGGCGGCCGAGCCCTCGGCGCGCACCCGGTTGTTCTGGCGGTGCGCGGTGACGCTCATGAACTTGCTCATCGGCGGGATCGCGCTGGCCAGGTTGACCACCGCGTCGTGCCCGGCGAAGGCCGAGGCCAGCGCCTCGCGGTCGAACAGTGACACCGTGACGGGGACGGCTCCCTGGCTGCTGAGGGCGGCCGCCTTCCCCGGCGTGCGGGCAAGAGCGGTCACCGTGTGCCCCGCGGCGAGCAGGGCAGGGACCGTGTGGCGGCCGATCGCGCCGGTGCCGCCCGTGATGAACACTCGCATAGAAAGAGAGTACTCTCTCACTATGGCGAGATCGACCCCGGGGGTCACCCGGCAGCGGCTCATCGACGAGGCGGTGCGGCTGTTCTCCACCCGCGGATACGCCGAGACCTCGGTCGCCGACATCCAGGCGGCGTGCGGGCTGACCACCGGCTCGGGCGCGCTCTACAAGCACTTCCCGTCGAAACGGGCGCTGCTGGAGGAGGCCGTGCGGCAGAACATGGAGGCCGTCGCCCGGCGCGCCGCCGCGGCCACGGCCGAGCGGCCGGCGGACGCGGACGGGCGCGCGGCGCTGGAGCGCATGGCGCGGGTGGTCTGGGAGTCGCTGGAGAGCGACCGCGATCTCATCCGCATCATGCTGCGCGAGTACGACGGGTTTCCCGACCTGTTCGAGCGCATGTGGGAGGGGGTGCTGGCCGGCGTGTACGCCCAGGGGGTCGCCTGGATCGCCGCGCAGAAGGAGCTGGGCAGGGCCGACGTCGACGATCCGGAGGCGGCCGGGGCCGTGCTCCTGGCGTCCCTGACCTACTATCCGCTGCTCCGGGCCATGATCGGCCACACTCCGGGCGGTCTCGACCCGGAGCGGTTCCTCGCGGCCTGGGTCGAGACCGCCGCCGCCACCCTCCGGCTGCGCTGACGGCGGTGCTGCGCGCGTGCGGCATGCCGACGATCTCCTCGAAGCGCTGCCGCGACTCCGCCGCTCCCACGTCGCGGGCAGTCCGGCGTGTGACAGCCCCTACTCGCCTACGACGAGGCCGCCCGCGCCCGGCTGTGGGCGGAGTCCCAGGCCGCCACCGGCCACCCCGACTGGGCCTGGTGACCCCCCGCGCGATTACATGGCTTGCCATATATAATAGATGGCAAGCCATGTAACCCATCGTCGAGGAGTCGCCATGAAGGCCAGGCAGATCCGTACGATTCAGCGCGCCGTCCACCTGATCGCCGGGCTGGCGATCATCGCTTACGTCTACCTGGCGCCGCCCGCCGACTCGCCTGCCCATGTGGCGATACGCTGGGTCATCCTGCCCGTCCTGCTCGCCTCGGGCGTGGCCATGTGGCAGTGGCCGCGCATCCGCCGGCTGATCCGCGCAAAGGAACGTGTGTGACCTCGTTGCCCCGGCAGTCGTCCCTCGGCTACCAGATCAACCACCTGGCCAGGCTGCTCGGCAACGGGTTGCGGGTCAACATCGCCGACACGGGGGTGACGCCGGGGCAGTTCGCGCAGTTGCTGGCCCTGTTCGAGGAGGACGGGCTCACCCAGCAGGAGCTGTGCGAACGGGTGAGGATCGACCAGTCGACGATGGCCCACACGCTCAAACGCATGCAGCGTGACGGGCTGGTCGTCCGGACCGCCGACCCGCAGGACCGGCGGCGCTCCCACTACCGGCTGACCGAGCGGGCCCGCCAGATCCAGCCCGAGCTCACCCGGGGCGCGCGGGAGGCCAACGCCCGCGCGCTGCGGGGGATCGACCAGGAGGAGTTCGACGCGTTCATGCGCACGCTCGACCGCATGATCGCGAACCTGGAGGAGAGCGACCAGCGGTAGCCGCGAGCGCCCCGTGAGTCACATGATCGCGAGCTGGCCCCCGTCGATGACCAGCTCCGTGCCGTGGATGAAGGCGGCGTCGTCGGAGGCCAGGAAGGCGTAGCCGGCGGCGACCTCCTCCGGCAGCCCCGCCCTCCCGAGGGGGATGTGCTCGCGCTCGTACGAGGTGACGAAGTCGCCCGCGAGCCCGGCCGAGATCGAGGCGTTGAGCGGGGTCTGGATGTAGCCGGGGCACAGCGCGTTGACGCGGATGCCGTGCTGGCCCAGCTCGACGGCCATCGTCTTGGTGAGCAGCAGCACGCCGCCCTTGGAGGCGTTGTAGTGGGCGTAGTCGGCCTCCCCGCCCAGCCCGTTGGTGGAGGACATGTTGAGGATGACCCCGCACGTGCCCTGCTCCACCAGGTGGCGGGCCACGGCCTGGGCGACGAGGAACATGCCGCGCAGGTTGACCGCGATGATCCTGTCCCAGTGGCCGGGCGTGATCTCCAGGAACGGCTCGCGCCAGGCCGTACCGGCGTTGTTGATCAGGACGTCGAGGCCGCCCAGCGCCGCGATCGCGCCCGTCACCAGCCGGGTCACGTCGGCCTCCGCGCTGACGTCGCCGGCGAGCCCGTGCACCTCGCCCAGCGCGGACAGCTCCGCCACCGTGCCGTCCACCTCTTCCCGCTGAAGCCCGCCGAGCACGACCCTGGCCCCTTCCTCCAGGAACCTGCGGGCCGTGGCGGCGCCGATGCCGCTGCTCCCGCCGCTGATCAGCACCCGCTTGCCGGCCAGTCCCCGCATGATGTCCCTTCCTTCGTCAGCGGACCGCGCCGCGGGCCGCGACGCGGAGTTCGGTGGTGACCTGCCCGTTCTCGACGCCGTAGGCGAGGTCGAAGAGGTTGACGGCCGAGCAGGCGTGGCTGGGGATGAGCTGCGCCCGCGTGCCGACCGGCAGCTCGCCGTGATGCCCGGGCTCCAGGTGGGCGACCGCGTGCTCCTCGTTGAGGAACTCCATGCGCAGGTACGGCAGGCTCACGGCCCTGATCCAGCCGGGCGTGCCGTACCCGTCGGAGGTCAGGCACTTGGTGCCCGCGTCGAAGACGACCCGTTCCGGCGTCGGCCTGGCGATGACGGTGGTCAGCACGCGGGCCGCCGCGGTCTGCTCGGTGGCCACGCCCAGGCGCATCATCGCGGTGTCGTTGAAGATGTAGGTGCCCGGCCGGATCTCGGTCACGCCGGCCACGCCGGCCGCGTGCCGGGCGGTGGGGGTGGAGCCGACGCTGATCTCCCGCAGCTCGATGCCGTCCCGGGCGCACAGCTCGGCGGTGGCGACCAGGTCTTCGCCTTCGCGGCGGGCGGTCTCTTCGAGCTCCGCCGGCGTACGCGCGTGGTAGGCGTGACCGGCCAGCGTGAGCAGCCCCACGACCTCGACGCCGGGGACGGCGGCGATCTCGGCGACCAGGTCGGCGGTGGGACGGCCGGGCGGGCGGCCCAGCCGGTGCTGACCCGTGTCCACCTCCACCAGCACCTCCACCGGCGGGCCGCCCAACCGGCCGAGCCCGGCGGCCACCTCGGGGGAGTCGAGGCTGACCCGTATCCTGGCGCGCTCGCGCAGCGCGGCCAGGCGGCGCAGCTTGGGCTCGCCCCAGACGGGAAAGGCCAGCAGGATGTCGTCGATCCCGGCGTCGGCCATCACCTCGGCCTCGCCCAGCTTGGCGCAGGTGATGCCGCCGGCCCCGGCGTCGAGCTGCATCCGCGCCAGCTCGGGCATCTTGTGCGTCTTGATATGGGGCCGCAGCCTGACGCCGTGCTTGGCGGCCGCCTTGGCCATCTCCATGATGTTGGCCCTGACCGCGTCGAGGTCGATGACGAGCGCCGGAGTGTCGAGTTCGGGGTACATCGGTGGACCGCCCCTTCGGAAGATTTCCCCGAAAATAGCATCGATTCCGAATCGTGCACCAGCGTTCCGAGATGTGGAACTGCACCCCCTCTTGACAGCGATCTCGCTTCCTGGTGTTCTGGCACGGATTTGGAACTTCATTCCGCATCACAGAATGAGGAGCGAGGCATGAGAGTCGGCGACCCGTGGGGGCGGCGGCCCCGGCCGGAGGCGCCCGGCCACCGGCTCGGCGGGCCTGCGGCGGACCTGGAACGTTACGCCGCCCGGTTCGCCGCCTTCCACCACGTCGACGGCTCGCACGCCGCCGAGCGGGATCGCGAGGAGCGGCCGGCTTGCGGCGGATGGCCGTCCTGTGGCGGACGACTTGCCCGCGGTGGGTGGCCGGCTCGCGGTGGGCAATTGGCCTGCGGTGGGTGGCCCGGCTGCGGCGAGTGGCCGGCCCGTGCGGTTGGCGGTTGCCGGTGGTGCGGTGTGGTGACCGGCCGGTCGTCGGTGCGGCTGCGTGGCGTGGCCGCTGATGAGCCGGGCCGGTCCTCGCGGGCCGCCGCTGCGTCGCGTGGGGGCCGGGGCCCGCGGGCCGCTGCGTCGGGCCGGCCGGGCCGGGGCCCGCAGGCCGCCGTTGCGGCGTGCGGGTCGGGATGTGGCGGCGGGCCGCCGTTACCTGCACGGCTTGTACGGCTTGTCGAACAGCGAGTAGTCCTCGGGCTTCTTGAGGGAGTTGAACTTCAGCGTCTTCGACTCGGCGCAGAAGCTCGCCGGCGCGGTCTCGTACTCCACGTGGAACACAGGCTTGCCCGCCTTGACGAAGACGCTCAGCTCAGAGCACTCGTCGAACTGGAAGCACTCCTCGTTGACCGCGTAGTCGAAGGACGACACCAGCTCCCCGGCCTGGCTGAGGTCGTTCTTCAGTGCCACCGACAGGCCCCGGTCGTGGGCCAGGCCGGCCAGCGCGCGGTTGTAGACGAGCTGGGTGGCGGGGGAGACGGTCCAGCCGGTGACCGACTTGCCCTCCTCGTGGGCGTTGACGACGTCGAACTCGACCCCGTCGAAGCCCGCCTGGACGCACTTGTCGACGCGGGCCGCCATCATCTTCAGCAGGAAGTCGCGCTGGCCCTTGTCGTTGTTGATGTTCGCCCAGCGCTCGTTCGGGAACTCGGCGCTGAAGGGCTTGCCCAGCAGGGAGTTGCCGTTCTTCTTGTGGAAGTCCACGAACTGCTGGTAGTCGGGCCGGAAGTCCTCGATCGAGCCGGCGTCGATGTAGCAGATCGCCTTGGCCCCGCGGGCGTGGATGGCCTTGACGGCCGCCGTGTTGAGCGTCTTGTTGTCGCCGGCGACCTCCTCGGCGGCGTACAGGTCGATGTCGAAGACGGTCGGCCGCACGCAGGCGCCGCCGCTCTGCGGGACCCCGCAGATGTCGACGTTGACGCCGCCGGTGGCGGCGTAGGTCTTGCTGCCCTGGAGCTGGTACTGCCAGCGGCTGTCCACCGGCGGACGCCAGATCGCCGCCGACTCCGCCGCCTGGGCGGGGGCCGCGAGGAGTGTCGCGGAGGCCGGTATCAGGGCCGTGGCCACGGCGAGCCGGGTTAAGAGTGTCCGGAGGTTCAATGCATTGGTCCTTCCGCGATACGGAATGCTATTCCGTGATAAGGGAAACCCATGGCTGACGAGGTGATCGATCCGATCTTGATGTTGAGAATCCCATAAGAGCAGACACCTCGCCAGCGGTATCCGCCAAACCATCATTTTCCGAATGATGGAATCCTGGTCTGCATGGTGGATGCGTGGTTATACTCACCCGCACGCAGCGGGCCCATGCCCGCCGTGCTCAATGGAGGGAAACAGCCCCATGGCACGCATCGTGTTCATCGGCGCGGGCAGCGTCGAGTTCACCAAGAACGTCCTCTCCGACATCCTGACCTTCCCCGAGCTGGGGGAGTCCACCCTTGTCCTGCACGACATCGACGCCGAGCGGCTGGCCACGGCCGAGGCCATGGCGAACTGGATGGTCGCCGAGCTGGGCCTGGGCGCCAAGGTGGAGGCGCACCTCGACCGGCGGGCCGCCGTGGACGGCGCCGACTACGTGATCAACGAGATCGCGGTCGGCGGGCACGCGGCCACCCGCGTCGACTTCGAGATCCCCCGCAGTTACGGGCTGCGGCAGACGATCGCCGACACCCTCGGCGTCGGCGGCGTCTTCCGCGCGCTGCGGACGATCCCGGTGATGGTGGCCCTGGGCACGGACCTGGCCGAACTGGCCCCGCACGCGCTGCTGCTCAACTACACCAACCCGATGGCGATGATCCCCCGCGCCGTCTACGAGGGGACCGCGTTCAGGAACGTCGTCGGGCTCTGCCATTCCGTACGCGACACCCAGGCCCGGCTGGCCTCACTCGTCGAGGTGCCGGAGGAAGAGGTGTCGTTCGTCACCGCCGGGGCCAACCACCAGGCGTTCGTGCTGAAGTTCGAGCACAAGGGCAGGAACCTGTATCCGGTGCTCGACGAGGTCATCGCCCGTGACCCGGAGCTGCGCCGTACCGTGCGGGTGGAGATGTACCGCCGGTTCGGTCACTTCCCCACCGAGAGCAGCGAGCACGGCTCGGAGTACCTGCCCTGGTTCCTGCACCACGACGACCAGGTGGAGCACTTCCGCATCCCCGTCGAGATCTACCTGCGGTGGTCGGCGGAGAACCTCGGCACGTACGAGGAGACCAGGCGGCGGCTGGCCGCCGGGGAGGGTGTCGAGATCGCCCCCGCCGGGGAGCTGGCCTCGGACGTCATCCACTCCATCGAGACCGGCACCCCCAGGGTCGTGCACGGCAACGTGCGCAACGGCGGCCTGATCTCCAATCTGCCCGACGACGCCTGCGTCGAGGTGCCGTGCCTGGTGGACCGGGCCGGGATGCGCCCGACCCGCATCGGCGCGCTGCCGCCCCAGCTCGCCGCGCTGAACCGGACGTTCCTCAACGTCGGCGAGCTGACCGTGCGCGCGGCGCTGGAGGGCCGCCGCGACCACGTCTACCACGCCGTCATGCTCGACCCGAACGCCTCGGCCACGCTGACGCTCCAGCAGATCCACGACCTCGTGGACGACATGATCGCCGCCCACGGCGACCTGCTCCCCGAGGGCGTCCGATGAGGCGCGCGCCCGTCGCCGCCGTGCTCCTCGCCCTGGCGGTCACCGGCTGCTCGGGCGGCGGCCAGGAGCAGGCGGCCGGCGGCCCCGTGGAGATCACGATCTGGCACGGCCAGGAGGACAACTCGGCCAAGTCGATCGAGAAGCTGGTCGCGCGGTTCAACCAGAGCCACCCCGACGTCAAGGTGAAGACCGAGTCCGGCGGGGCCACCGCCGACGGGATGCTGCCCAAGCTCACCGCCGCGCTGGCCTCCGACGCCTATCCCGACATCGCCTACCTGTACGGCTCCTGGGCCCCCAACATCGCCAGGAACCCCAAGACGGCCGACCTCACCGAGGTCGTCAAGGACCCGGCGATCAACTGGCAGGACTTCTGGGCCGGCGAGCGGGAGTCCGTCACCGTCAACGGCAAGGTCATCGCCTTCCCCGCCGTGGTCGACAACATGGTGGTCCTCTACAACAGGAAACTGCTGGCCAAGGCCGGCGTCGAGGCGCCCGGACCGGACTGGACCTGGGACGACTTCCGGGCCAAGGCCAAGCAGGTCACCAGCGCCAAGGACGGCGTCTTCGGCGCCACCTGGCCGATCAGCGGCGGCGAGGAGGCGGTCTGGGGCCTGTGGCCGATGCTCTGGCAGGCCGGCGGGGACATCCTCACGCCCGACCACAAGAAGGCCGCCTTCAACTCCGCCGCCGGCCAGCAGGCGCTCGGCAGGCTGCGTGACATGGCCGTGGTCGACAAGTCGGTCTATCTCGACTCCAGCCCGGCGGAGAAGGGCCAGAAGCTGTTCGAGTCGGGGCGGCTCGGCATGTTCATGACCGGTCCGTGGGTGCTGCCCGACCTGCAGGCGGCCAAGGTCGACTACGGCGTCGCGCAGCTGCCCGGCACCGACGGCAACCACGAGACGATCTCGGGGCCGGACAACTGGGTGGTGTTCGAGCACGACGAGCGCCGGGTCAAGGCCGCGGCCACGTTCCTGGCCTGGCTGACGGCGGCCGAGCAGCAGCTGGAGTGGATGGGCGACACCGGCTCGCTGCCGATCCGCGAGTCGATCACCAAGCTGCCCGGCTATAAGGACTATGTCGCGAAATATCCGGGCATTGAGGTGATCTCGGCGAACCTGGCCAACGCCAAACGGGTCCGGCCGCCGACCACCCGATACCCCCGGGTCTCCGCCTTCGTGGCCGAGGCCATCGCCCAGGCGCTGCTCGGCAAGAGCGACGCCAAGACCGCCCTGGACCAGGCGGCCGGCAAGGCGGACGCCGCGCTGGCCGTACCGGGATCATGAGCAGCACCGCGCTCAGCGCCGCCCGCACCGGGCACCGGCAGCCCCGCGACCGGCGCAGGCTCGGCGACAACGTCGCCGGCTGGTCGTTCGCGGGCCCCGCGTCGCTGGTCATCCTCGGCTTCTCGCTCATACCCATGGCCTGGGCGCTGGCGTTGTCGTTCACCGACTCCGACCTGATGACACCGGGCACGAACGTGGGGCTCGCCAACTACCGGGCGCTGCTCGACGACCCCGTGTTCCTCCAGGCGGTGGCCAACACCGGGCTGCTGCTGGTGCTCTACATCCCGGCCTCCCTGGTCACCGGGCTGGTCGTGGCCGTGCTGCTGAACAGGAAGGTCCGCGGGATCGGGTTCTACCGGACCTGTTTCCTGGTGCCGTACATCGTCTCGGCCACCGCCACCGGGCTGCTCATGGGCTACATCTTCGACCGCGACTTCGGGTTGATGAACGGCCTGCTCGTCAAGCTCGGGCTGCCGGTGCAGGGGCTGCTGAGCGACCCGTCGCAGGCCATGCTCGTGCTCACGCTGATCTTCTTCTGGACGCGGTTCGGATTCGCCGTGGTCATCTACCTGGCGGCCATCCAGGAGATCAGCAAGGAGGTGCTGGAGGCCGCCGCGATCGACGGAGCGGGGTCGTGGACCACCTTCAGGCACGTCATCGTCCCGTCGGTACGGCCGATGACGATCTTCCTGACGGTGTGGGGCATGATCGACGCGTTGCAGTTCTTCGACCTGGTCATGACCACCACCAAGGGCGGCCCGGCCAACGCGACCGTGACCATCGTCTACTACGTCTGGCAGCTCGCCTTCACCTTCAACACCGCCGGGTACGGCGCGGCCGTGGCGTACGTGCTGTTCGCCGGCACCCTGGTGCTGATCGTCACGGGCCTGCTGATCGCGCGGCGGAGGGGAGCGACCGGATGAGATGGCCCAGCAAGTGGCACCTGGTGCTGGTGCCGATGTCGGCGGTGGTCGTGCTGCCGTTCGTGTGGCTGCTGCTCAGCTCCGTCATGACCCAGGCCGAGCTCAACCGGTTCCCGCCGGCGATCTGGCCCGAGGCCGTGGACCTGGGCGGCTACCGCACGGTCGTCGAGCGCTCGAACTTCCCGCGCTGGTTCCTCAACAGCGTGATCGTCTCGGGCGCCATCGTGGCGGCCCAGCTCGTGCTGTGCAGCATGGCCGGGTACGCCTTCGCCAGGATCAGGTTCGCCGGCTCCAAGACGGTGCTGATCCTGGTCATCGCGACCGCGCTGATCCCGTTCCAGCTCACGGTCATCCCGACGTTCCTGATCTTCAGCGAGGCCGGGCTGACCGACACGCTCGGCGCGCTGATCGTGCCGTCGCTGGCCTCCGCCGTGGGCATCTACCTGATGACCTCGTTCTTCCAGTCGTTCCCCAAGGAGTTGGAGGAGGCCGCGCGGATCGACGGCTGCTCGCGCTTCGGCGTGTTCTTCCGGGTCGTGCTGCCGGTGGCCAGGCCGGCGATGGCGGCGCTGGCCGTGATCACGTTCATCACGGCCTGGAACGACCTGTTCTGGCCGCTGGTGGCGATCAACTCCGAGGCCAACTACACGGTGCAGGCGGGGCTGACGACCTTCCAGGGCCAGCACCGGGCCGACTGGCCGGCCATCATGGCGGGCACGGTGCTGACCACGCTGCCGGTGCTGGCCGTGTTCCTGTTCGGCCAGCGCCGTTTCGTCCAGGCGCTGACCGGCGCGGTCAAGGGCTGAGGTCGCGGCACGGGCCGGCGGGGACCAGTGGCACCGGCCCGTCAGGCCTGCTCGGCGACCGCCTGCCGCAGCTTCTCGCCGATCTCCTCCATCCTGGCCGGCGACATCCGGTCCTTGAGCGCCGTCACGCTCACCGCCGCGACCGGCGCCGTCCTCCCCAGGAAGACGGGGACCGCCACGCAGCGCACGCCCGGCTCGTTCTCCTCCAGGTCGAGCGCGTAGCCGCGCGTGCGCACCTGGTCCAGGTGGGTGGCCAGCTTGGCGGGGTTGGTCATGGTGTTACGGGTCCTGGTGGCCAGCGGGCCGTACCGGGCGGCCCACGCCTTGACGGCCTCGTCCGTCGGGTACGTCCAGGCCAGCAGCGCCTTGCCGACGCCCGTGCAGTGGGCGGCGTTGCGGCCGCCCACCACGGACGTCATCGTGATCGTCCGCACCGCCTCCACCTTGTCCAGGTAGACGACCTCGCCGCCGTCCAGCATGGCCATGTGCACCGTCTCGGCGAACTCGTCGCTCAGCCGCAGGAGCAGCGGCCGCACCAGGCTGCGCAGGTCCATCGTCTCGTAGAACCTGAAGGCCGTGGCCAGCATCTCGGTGCCGAGGAAGTACGGCCCGCCGGGCTCCGGCTGCGCGGCGAACCCCCGGTGCTTCAGGGCCCCCAGCAGCCGGTGCAGCGAGCTCTTGGGCAGCCCGAGCCTGGTGGCGAGCTCGTCGAGCGTAACGCCTCTGCTGTGTTTGCCGATCTCCTGCAAGATCAGCAGCGCGCGATCGACGCTTCCCACCGGGGACTGCCCGTCCGCCACTACCCTCGCCTCCCTGTTCCGCTTCATGGAAGGCTAGCGCGTATCGCGGAACCGCTCCAGTCAGCGGGTGTCGCCGGGCCGGGTGGCCCATCCGCCGTACTCGTAGCGCGTGTACCGGCCTCCCTGATGGGGCTCGGTGTAGGCGCCCAGCTCGGCCGCGAAGTCCTCCGCGTCGTCCATCGGCCGGTATCCGAGGGCGCTCGCCGCCGCGTTCTGCGTCCACCACGACCGCGTGTTGCGTGAGACGCCGTAGACGACCACGTGTCCCGAGCCGGGCGGCGCGGTCAGGCAGGCGCCGTAGAGCCGCGCCGCGTCGTCGTGGCTCAGCCAGGTGTGCAGGTGGCGCGGTTCGGTGGGGCGTTCCTCGAAGGAGCCGACGCGTACGGAGATCACGTCGAGGCCGAAGCGGTGGGCGTACAGGCTGCCCAGCGCCTCCCCGAACGCCTTGGCCGCGCCGTACAGGCCGTCGGGCCGCACCGCCTCCTCCCCGTCGAGGGTCGCCCCCGCCGGGTGGAAGCCGGTGATGCGGTTGGAGCTGGTGTTGACGACGAGCCGGACGCCCTCCCTGCGGCACGCCTCGAAGACGTTGTAGACGCCCTCCAGGTTGGGGCCCTTGATCGCGTCGAAGCCGGCCTCATCGGAGACGCCCCCGAGGTGGATCACCGCCTCGGTGCCCCGCACGGCCGCCCGCACCTGGTCGAGGTCCAGGAGGTCGGCCGGCGCGAACTCCTCGTGCGCGGCGAGCGGGCCGACGTCGCGGAGATCGGACAGGCGCACCCGCGCGATCTTGGGCAGCAGGGTGCGCCGCAGCACCTGGCCGATGTTTCCGGCGGCTCCGGTCACGAGGACGTGTTCGGGGAGTCTGGTCATGTTGATCACTTATCCATGATTTCCGGGATGCGGGTGGCGATCTGCTCGCGGGCGTGCTCGCACTCGGCGAAGCTGTGCGGGCAGGCGAGGGCGTGCTCGACGAGCTCCTTGGCGGCCCGGGCCCGCGAGATGCGCCGTTCCAGCTCCTGAACGTGGTGGCGCAGCAGATCACGGTGGTCCATCGGATCGGCGGCGGACAGCAGCACGCGCAACTCGCCCAGCGTGAAGCCGGCCTCCTTGCCCATCAGGATCAGCGCCACCCGCTCGAGATCGCGCTGCCCGTAGGCACGCTGACCACCCGCGCGCCGCGCGGGTGCCAGCAGGCCCATGCTCTCCCAATGGCGCAGGACATGCGTGTCCAGGCCGAACCGCTCCGCCAGCTCTCCGATGGCCATCCCCTCGCTTGACTTCATGTGTACATTAACCGGCACGGTTGCGGCATGATCAAGCCGACCGTTGCGATGACGCGGGTGGTCAACTCCTGCGTCCTGCTCGAACTCGACGGCCACGCCGTCCTCACCGACCCCTGGTTCACCGAACGGTGGTGGCTGCGCCGTGGCGAGCCGCTGGGCCTGCGCGTTCGCGACCTTCCCCCGCTCACCGCCGTCGTGGTCACCAACCTGGCCACCAACCACTGGGACCTGCGCGCGCTGCGCCACTTCCCGGCCAAGGACACCACACCGCTGTACGTGCCCACGCGCGGCATGGCCCGCCGGGCCCGAGCCCTCGGATTCCGGCGGGCGGAGCGCCTGACGTGGGGGCGGACACTCGACCTCGCGCCCGGCCTGTCCATGACGGTCGTGCCGTCCGGGCGGACCCTCGTATGGCCCAACAACGCCTACGTCTTCGCCACGGCGGGCGGCCGGGTCGTCTTCTTCGGAGGGGAGGCGGGGGAGGTCGCGCCGCTGGAGCGCTACCGGGCCGATCTGGCCCTGCTGCCCGTGAACGGGCTGCGCCCCCTGTTCGGGCCCCGCCTGGTGATGGGGCCGGAACAGGCCGTCGCGGGGGCGTCCGCGCTCGGCGCCGAGGTCCTGGTCCCCGTGCATGACGCCCATGGCCACGACCCGCTGTCGCGACTGTTCCGCACCGGCGGCACCGCCTCCGACGCCGTGGCACTGGCGGGTCCGGAACTGCGGGTGGTGGACCTGCCGACAGGCAAACGGTGGGAACTCGACGCGAGTGCCTGATCCGTCCGGTGCGGGTCTTCGACGCCGCAGCGCATCTGGACGCCGGCTACCGGCTGGAGCACGTGTCCGACGCCGGGGAGACGGCATCGGCGCCGGCCTGCTCCGCCGCCGCGGGGCCGGGTGGCCGGCGCCTCCACGGCGGATCGAGCAGCCCCAGCCGGCGCGTGTTCAACGCCACGTGGATCGCGGCGGGGGCCACGACGATCGAGCCCAGCGTGTCGGTGGCGTAATGCGCTCCCAGGTAGACCCGCGCCAGCATCTGGACGGCCACGAGCACGAAGCCCGCCGCCAGCACCGGCCGGTGGAAGCGGGTATGCCTGACCAGGGTCGCGACGGCGATCACGATCGACAGGGTCAGGCACACGTGACCGCTGGGGAAGCTGCCGGAGCCGAGGCCGTACACCAGGGAGTCGGAGACCGGGGGCCGGGACCGGGCGACGACGGTCTTGAGCACCCAGCTGACGCCCCACCCGGCGGCGATCACCACCAGCACGCGCCCGGCGGCCCGCGGCCGGCCCGAGACGGCCACCCCCACGACGAGGGCGGCGGCGAGGAGCGGGCCCATGACCGTGCCGAACCCCACGTTCAGGACCTGCGCCACCGCGGTCGGCCACGGGCTCCGGAGCGACTGGACCCCGTCGCTCACGGCGGCGTCCACGGCGGTCCACGCGGGCGTACGGGCGGCGAAGCCCATCACCGTGCCGAGAACGAGGAGCGCCACCGAAACCGAAACCGGGAACCCCGCTCTGTTCGACCTCATGGTGGAACGATAAAGAGGGCCGGATAAGGCCGAGTTCAGCCTCCGGCGCGGGCGCGCGCGGTCCGCAGGACGAGCAGCCCGCCGATCCCCGGGACGAACGCGAGCAGGCGGGCGGCGGGCCGGACCGTCCAGGTGGCCGCGATCACGGCGAGGTAGGCGATGCCGTGCAGCGGGCCGCAGAACGTCGTGATCACCTTGGCGTGCACGGTGAACAGGTTGCCGAGCAGGAGCACGAGGGATGCGGCCTCGACGGCGGCCGCGATCCGGAGCAGGCGCATGGCGGTCAGTCCCCCGCGCCGGGCCGTACGATCATCAGGACCACGACGACCGCCCAGGCCAGGTTGTAGAAGCCGGCCAGCATGGACATCACGCGCAGCGGCCGTTCGTCGCCGGGCTCGCTGAGCGCGGCGCGCTGGCGCGGGTAGATCTGCGTGGCCAGCAGGGCGCCCGCGACGGCCGTGAGGATCATGGAGACGATGATCCAGATCTCGCCCATCCGGCCCTGCACGCTCGCCAGGATGATCCCGGCCAAGGGGACGATGAGCCCGAAGGCGGCGTAGCCCCCGGTGATGCGGTGCAGCGCGACCGCGACACTCCGGTTGCGCTCGCCCGGATCCGGCGGCGGCTCGCCCTGCCCGCCGGTCGCGACCGGCACGTAACGGGGGAACAGGCTCGTCGCCACGGCCGAGCCTCCCACGAACACGATGCCGGCCAGGACGTGCACCGACAGCAGGACATGCTCCAGCATTCCTTGACCTCCAACCTTCAGGGTGACTGAAGCCTAGCGCAAGCTTCAGCCGCCCTGAAGGTCGGGAGCGCTGGGTGTGGTGCCTGGCGGGCAATGCGATTCGGGTGCGGCGCCTCGTCGTGGCGATGTTCAAACCGTCTGAGGTGAAGGGCCCGGGGCGGGGGGCCAACTTTCACTTTTCGGAACGATAGTCTAACGTTCGGAACATGTCCGAGATGGCTGCCGAGCTCAAGCTCGTCGGATCCGACCGCGTGCTGGCGGTCCTCGCCGAGCTGGCTCGCCACCCCGACGGTATCGGCTTGGAGGAGATGGCCCGAGCGGTGGCCAGCCCCAAGCCGACGGTTCACCGTGCCCTGGCGTCGCTGCGCCGCGCCGGATTCGCGGCGCAGCACGGCCACGGGCGGTACGTGCTCGGCGACGAGTTCCTGCGGATGGCCTTCGCCCACCACGAGGCCCGGCCTGACCACGTGCGGGTCACGCCGATCCTGCGGGCTCTGTGCGACCGCTACGGCGAGACCGTGCACTACGCGGTGCTGGAAGGGACCTCGGTCGTCTACCGCTCCAAGCTCGACCCGTCCGACGGGGCCGTCCGGCTGACCTCCGTCGTCGGGGGCCGGAACCCGGCACACTGCACCGCCGTCGGCAAGGCGCTGCTCGCCGACGCCCTGCGCACCGAGGAAGCGGTGCGCGAGTGGGTGGGGGAGCGGCGGCTGGAGCTGCCGACTGAGCGCTCGATCGGCACGGTGGAGCAGCTGCACGCCGAGCTGGCGCGCATCCGCGAGCTGGGCTACGCCGTCGACGACCAGGAGAACGAGCCGGGCGTCAACTGCGTGGCGGTCCTGGCCTACCTGACCTCGCCCACCGTTCCCAGCGGCGCCGTCAGCGTCAGCGGGCTGGCCTACCGGACGCCGCTGAGGTCGCTCGTCGACGACCTGGCCGCCATCCGCCGCATCGTCGCGGGGCAGGAGACCTCGTGAACGTCACCGCCGCCCGTACCCTTCCGATCCGAACACGGAGAAAGCGTTGTACCTGATGCGCATCGGCGCGCCCGGCGCCGAGAAGCCCGTCGTCCGCGTGGACGAGTCCCACTACATCGACGTCTCGGACGTCACGCCCGATTTCGACGAGCGTTTCTTCGCCGCGGGCGGCGCCGCGTTGCTGGCCGACCAGGTCGCCCGGGGTGAGGTGCGGGCGTTCGCGGGTGAGCGGGTCGGCGCGCCGATCGCCCGGCCGCACCAGATCCTGTGCATCGGCCTGAACTACAGCGACCACGCCGCCGAGACCGGCCAGGCCGTGCCGGATGAGCCGATCCTGTTCACCAAATCGCCCAACACCCTGATCGGCCCGTACGACGAGGTGCGCATCCCGCGCGGCTCCACCAAGCCCGACTGGGAGGTCGAGCTCGGCATCGTGATCGGCAGGCGCACCTCCTACCTCGACTCGGTCGAGGAGGCCGCCGCCGCCATCGCGGGGTACTGCGTGGTCAACGACGTGAGCGAGCGGGCCTTCCAGATGGAGCGGGGCGGCCAGTGGTCCAAGGGCAAGTCCGCCGAGACCTTCAACCCGGCCGGCCCGTGGCTGGTCACCCCGGACGAGATCCCCGACGTCAAGAACCTGGGCATGTGGCTCGACGTCAACGGCGTACGCCGGCAGACCGGCACCACCAAGACGATGATCTTCGACTTGTACGTCATCGTGCACTATCTGAGCCAGTTCATGGTGCTGGAGCCCGGCGACCTGATCAACACCGGCACCCCGCCCGGCGTCGGCATGGGCCACAACCCGCCCATCTGGCTCCAGCCCGGAGACGTGATCGAACTCGGCATCGACAGGCTCGGCAACCAGCGCCAGCAGGTCCTGGGCCCGCGGTAAGGACAGAGCGGTAAGGACAGATATGAGCGTCACCCATTCCGAGAAGCGGCGGCTGACCGCCCCGGACCCCGCCGTCCTGGCAGCGGTCGAGGCCGCCGTGCCCGGGATCACCCGTACGCGGGCCACCGACCGGCTCGGCATGGCCCATGACGCCTCCCACTACCTGCTCACCCCGCAGGCGGTCCTGGTGCCGGAGAGCGCCGAGCAGGTGGCGGCGCTCATGCGGACCGGACTGCCGCTGACGTTCCGCTCCGGGGGCACCAGCCTGAGCGGGCAGGGCGTGAGCGAGCACCTGCTGGTCGACACCCGGCGGCACTTCCGCGGCATCGAGGTGCTCGACGGCGGCGACCGGGTCCGCGTGCAGCCGGGCGCCGTGCTGCGCCAGGTCAACGCCCGGCTGGCCGCCCACGGCCGCAAGCTCGGCCCGGACCCGGCCAGCGAGTCGGCCTGCACGATCGGCGGCGTCGTCGCCAACAACTCCAGCGGCATGACCTGCGGCACCCACGCCAACACGTACCGGACGCTGGAGTCGCTGGTCCTCGTGCTCCCCAGCGGCACCGTCGTCGACACCGCCGCCCCCGACGCCGACGCGCGGCTGCGCGCGCTGGAGCCCGAGCTGGCGCAGGGCCTGGAACGGCTGCGCGACCGGGTCCGCGGCAACCCCGAGTCGGTGCGGCGCGTCACCGCCCAGTTCTCCCTGAAGAACACCATGGGGTACGGGCTCAACAGCTTCCTCGACCACGACACGCCCGCGCAGATTCTCGCCCACCTCGCGATCGGCAGCGAGGGGACCCTGGGCTTCGTCGCGCAGGCGGTCCTGCGCACGGTCCCGGCGCACCGCCTGGCCGCGACCGGCCTGCTCGTCTTCCCCACGCTGCGCCGGGCGATGGCGGCGATGCCGCAGCTCGTCACCGCCGGCCCCGCCGCCGTCGAGCTGCTGGACGCCGAGTCCCTGCGGGTGGCCCAGCGGGACCCCAGGGCCGACGACGTCCTGCGCACGCTGACCGTACGGGACCACGCCGCGCTCCTGGTCGAGTGGCAGGAGTCGGACCCCGAAGCGCTCGCCGAGCACGAGCGCATGGCCGAGCGGCTGTTCGCCACGCTCGACCTGGCCGCCCCGGCGCGGCTGAGCAGGGACGCGGGCGGCCGGGCCGCTCTGTGGCACATCCGCAAGGGCCTGTACGCCTCCGTCGCCGGCGCCCGGCCCAGCGGCACCACCGCGCTCCTGGAGGACGTCGCCGTCCCCGTGCCCGTCCTGGCCGACCTCTGCGACGACCTGGCCGGCCTGTTCGCCAAGCACAGGTACGAGCGCAGCGTGATCTTCGGCCACGCCAAGGACGGCAACCTGCACTTCATGCTCAACGAGCGCTTCGACACCGACCTGGAGCGCTACGCCGACTTCACCGAGGACATGGTCGCCGCCGTGCTCGACCGGGGCGGCACGCTCAAGGCCGAGCACGGCACCGGCCGCGTCATGGCCCCCTTCGTCCGCCGCCAGTACGGTGACGAGCTGTTCGAGGTGATGCGCGAGGTCAAGCGCCTGTGCGACCCCGCGGGCACGCTCAACCCCGGCGTCGTCCTCACCGACGACCCGCACGCCCACCTGCGCGACCTCAAGAACGTCGTCACCGTCGAGCCCGAGGTCGACCGGTGCGTGGAGTGCGGCTACTGCGAGCCCGTCTGCCCCAGCAGAGACCTCACCACCACGCCGCGCCAGCGCATCGTGCTCCGGCGGGAGCTGGCCGCCGCCCAGGAGGCGGGCGACCACGCGCTGGCGAAACGGCTGGAGGAGGAGTACGGCTACGACGCCGTGGACACCTGCGCCGTGGACGGCATGTGCGCCACCGCCTGCCCCGTCCTCATCAACACCGGTGACCTGACCAAACGCCTGCGCGAAGAGCGCCACGGCCGCGCCGCCCGCGCGGGCTGGAAGTCCGCCGCCAAGCACTGGAACGGCGTCACCCGGGCCATGAACCTGGCCCTCGACGCCGCCGCCGCGGCGCCTGCCCCGCTGGCCGAGGGCGCGAGCAAGGCCGCCCGCGCCGTGGCGGGCCAGGACGCCGTCCCGCAGTGGAGCCGCGACCTGCCCCGGGGCGGGACGCCCCGCCGCCCGGCCCCGGCCGAGGACGCCGACGCCGTCTTCGTCCCGTCCTGCCTGAACACCCTGTTCGCCCCGGCCGAGGGCGGCCCCGGCGCGATGGCCGCCCTGCTCAGCCTGGCCGAGCGGGCGGGCGTGCGGCTGCGCGTGCCCGACGGGATCGGCAGCCTGTGCTGCGGCACGCCCTGGTCGTCCAAGGGCCTCGCGGACGGCTACGAGGTGATGCGCCATCGGGTCCGGGACGCGCTGGCGGCGGCCACGGACGGCGGCCGGATCCCGGTCGTCAGCGACGCCGCCTCCTGCACCGAGGGCTTCGAACGCCTCACCGCCGCGGCCTCGCCCGCCATCCGGGTGCTCGACGCGGTCGCCTTCACCGCCGAGCACCTCCTGCCGCGCCTGCCCGCCGCCCGCCGGCTGCCCTCACTGGCCCTGCACCCGACCTGCTCCTCGACCCGGCTCGGCCTCGACGCCGCCATCACCCGCGTCGCCGAGACCGTCGCCGAACGGGTCGTCGTGCCGGACGGCTGGCAGTGCTGCGCCTTCGCCGGCGACCGCGGCCTGCTCCACCCCGAGCTGACCGCCTCCGCCACCCGGGCGGAGGCCGCCGCCGTGGCGCGGGAGGACTTCGCCGCCCACGCCTCGGTCAACCGTACGTGCGAGCTCGGCCTGACCCGCGCCACCGGCAAGCCGTACCACCACCTCCTGGAGCTCCTGGACCGGGTCACTACCCCTTGACGGCCGCGCCGGTGACCGAGGAGGCCCAGTACAGGGCCTTGGCCACCTGCGGGAACAGCCCCTTGGGGTGGTTGCGGAACATCGGCTCCGTGCCGAACAGCACCACGGCCGCACCCCGCTCGTCCCTGCCGCTCACCACGGCCGCCTGGCCCCTGGCGGCGTCCTGGCCGCCGGTGCCGTCGGCGTCGGGCCGCCAGTGGCCGGAGACCAGCGGGCCCTCGGTCGCGTACGACTGCTCGACCGTGACCTCCGGCCCGAGGCCGGTGAACCAGCGCGGCGAGTACACGAACGAGTGGTCCGGCGATCCGCCGCCCACCTGCCCACCCACTGGGCCGCTCAGTGGGCCGCCCGTGGAGAGCACGCGTACGACGCCGTTGGCGTCGCCGCGGCCCGCGACGGCGGTCGCGGTGAGCAGCCCGGCGGCGGCGTTGAAGGCCGCTCCGGTGCCGCCACGGGTGATCACGCCGCCGGTGGTCAGGAACGCGTCGAGCGCCGTCCTGGCCGCCGGGTTGAGCGCGGTGTAGCTCAGCCCGCTGGAGACGAACAGCACGTCGGTCCCGCTCCAGTCGTAGCCCGCGTTGAGGGCCGCCGTGGAGACGGGGGTGACGGCGAAGCCCAGCTCGCGCAGCGTGAACAGCTCGTCGGCCGAGGCGGCGGCGGCGATCCTGACCTGCGAGAGCGGCGCGCCGGACGCCGTCCCTGCGGGAGTGAAGACGACGCCGTAGCGCTCTGAGACCTCGCGGGCGGCCTGTCGCGCCGAGGCGGGCACGATGGCCGCGCCGTCCGCCCAGGTCACCGCCGTGCCCTGGGCCAGGAGGTCGTTCAGCGCGAGGACGTCCTTGGCGTCGGTCACCTTGAGCGCGAGCGCCCCGGGCGTGCGCGGCACGGACCCGGTCGGCGCGGCGGCCTTGACCGGGTCGGCCTGCACCCGCAGGGACGTGACGCCCTCCACGCCGGCGCCCCAGAGCAGGCCGTGGCTCCAGCCGGAGATGTCGTACATGGCGTCCACCCTGGGCGAGATGTCCGCGCCGGCCTCCAGCATGACATTGGCCAGCCCGCGCTTCGGCTGGCGCATGTCCACCACGTATGAACCGGCCGGATACGTCCTGCCGTCCGCCCGGAACGCGTGTCTGGCCCGTTCGACCCGCACGTCGTTCGCGATCAGGTGGTCCACCAGGCGCGCGGCGGCCGCCTCCGAGCGCCGGCCGGTGATGACGTACGCCCGGGGGAAGGTGGTGGTGTAGACGTCCTCCGGCCCGAACCCGGGTACGATGCCGAGCGGCACCGTCTTGGACGGCTCCCCGGCCGCGCCGCGCCGGAACACCTCGATCTGGTCGGCGATCAGCCGGTCGTGCCGGTCGCGCACGAAGGCGTAGGTGGACCGGATGGCGGCGGCGGCCACGGCGGTGTTGATCGCGGAGCGGCGGCGCAGCTCCTCGACCGGCAGCTGGGTGTAGTCGGAGCCGTTGACCCGCAGCGGGATCTCGACGGTGTGCGCGGCCACCGCGCCGTGGAAGGGCGCGTACTGCGGGGTGAAGATCGGCGGCCAGTCGTCCCAGCCCTCCGCGGAGTCGCGGAACGGGATCTGCGCCGGGTACACGCCGTCCTTCTCGACGGTGTAGCCCAGCCCGTTCACGGCGGCCTCCATGCCGAGGCCGTTGGCGTAGGTGTTCTGGATGAACAGGTCGTACTCGTAGTTGGCGCCGTGCGGCGGCGTGGTCGGCTCGATGAGCGTGCCGTTGACGTAGCCGTGCAGGTCGATCATGGTGACCGGCTGGGCGTCGATCATGATCTGGCGCATCGCCCGCACCTCGGGCTGGGAGGCGGTGACGAAGTCGCGGTTCAGGTCGAAGCCGGCGCCGTTCTGGCGTACGCCGGTGACGCGGCCGTCGGGGTTGGCGGTGACGTTGAAGTACAGGCGGGTGCGCGCCAGCAGGTCGGCGACCTTGGGATCCTTGCTGGTGGCGAGCTCCTCGATGACGCGCAGGGCGGCGTCGGTGCCCTCCCACTCGTTGCCGTGGATGTTGGCGTTGACGAACACCGGCGCCTTGTACCTCTTGACCAGCTTCCGGTCGCGGGCGGCGGCGGCCGGGTCGTTCTCGATGCGGTCGCGGATGCGCTCCTGCTCGCGCGTCGCGGCGGCGCTCTCCGGCGCGGTGACGGTCACCAGGTAGAGGTCGCGGCCCCCGTACGAGCGGCCGATGACCTGCGCGCTGACCCGGTCGCCGCGCTGCTGCAGGTCGTTCAGCCGGGGCGCGATGCCGTGGTGGGGCACCAGGCCCAGCTTGATCGAGGCGTCGGCCGGGTTCTCGGGGGGCACCGGCAGCCGGGTCCGGCGGGGGTAGCCCCGGTCGTGCGACAGGATGCCGGGCTGCTCGGCCTGCTCGGACCGGGCGGCTGCGCGCGCCTCGGCCCGCTCGGGCACGTCGGCGGCGACCTCGTTCCGTTCCGGGCCGTTGCCGAAGTCGCGCACGGCCGGGGCCGGCGGCGCGACCGGGTCGGCCGACACCGCGTTCGGGACGAGCGGGATCACGAGGAGCCCGGTGAGCAGAGCCGGGAGCAGGGCAGGGGGCAGGCGCAAGGGAGTCCTCCAGATTGTGCGGATCAGGGTTCCCGGTAGTCGGCGGCGACCCCCACCAGGGAGATCAGCCCGGACGCGAACTCCAGCGCCTCCGCGTGCCCCTCCGCGAACGGCGGCTGGAAGCCCACGGCCTGCCACGTCCGCGTGCCGGGGTCCCACAGGTCGGCGCCCACCTCGAAGTCCCACCCATAGACGCCGTGGTCGTACCAGAGCTCGTCGGCGGAGTTGCCGGCCGCGGAGTAGAGCACGTCCGTCACGGGCCCGGTCTGCTGGGGCCAGATGACGGTGCCGCGCTCGGCGGCGATGGCCTGCTCGATCGTGCGGGCCGAGCGCAGGAAGTACGCCTCCTGCTGCGTCGTGGGCCTGGGCAGGGTGACGCGGCCGTCCAGCCGGTACGCGCCGGGCGGCCACATGAAGTAGCCGCCGTAGCTGTGCACGTTCATGGCGAACCTGATGTTGCGGTGCTTCTCGGCCAGCCACATGACGTTGCGGCTCTCGGGCTCGGAATGCTCGGCGGGGCCCGCGTACGTGCCGCTCTGGCAGTTGGCCGAGGCGCCGAAGTACCCGTCGGACAGCGAGCCGACGGCGTAGTTGCGGTTGACGTCCACGCCCCAGGTGTTGCGCAGCGCCGGGTCGGACTGCTGCGCCGGGCAGTGGTTCGTCATGTTCTTCCGCTGGCCGTTGAAGTCGTAGAAGCTGTAGTTGGCGCCGTCCGGGTTGACGGTCGGCACGATGAAGACGTCGGTGCGCTCCAGCAGCCTGCGGGTGGCCTTGTCGCGGGCGTAGTTGCGCAGCAGCCGTTCGGCCGCCTCGACCACGACGAGGGGCGCCACCCACTCGCGGGCGTGCTCCTGGGCGTATGCCAGCACTCCGGTGCGGCTGCCGTCGCGGTGCGCGCCGATCCGGAGGGCCAGCACCCGGGCGGGCGCGCGGGAGACGCTCGCGGGCGCGTTGAGGAAGTCGCTGAGCTGGGTGAGCGGCGCGGTTGCCATGACGCCGTCGCCCGCGTTGCCGCGGTAGGTGGTGGCCTTGACGCCGGTGCCGCCAGTGGAGTTCGGCACGGTGGCGTTGATCGCGGCCGTGACCTGGGCGGCGGTGCTGGCGGGGGCGCCCGAGGCGTCGGTGGCCAGGCTGACGGTGATGAGCTTGCCGTTCACGGTGACCTGCAGCGGGCGGCCGGGCGCGCCGGGGTTCACCAGCTCGGCGGCCAGGTCGTTGCCGCCCTCGGAGCCGTACGCGTCCGAGGTGATCACGACGGCGGCGGCGGGCGGCGTGCCGATCAGCGCCTGGGCGTGCCGCCGGTAGCCGTTGGTCGGGTACGGCAGCGTGATCAGCTCGGTGAGCTTGGGGTAGCGCTGGTGCAGCGCCTTGATCCGCTCGTTGAGCTGCGCGGGCGGCATGTACTGGGTGACGAAGTCCTTCTGGTAGCCGGGACCGGCGCGGTCCGGCTGGTCGCCGTCGGGCCACTCCCTGACCCTCGCCTCGGCCGTGCCGCCGCCGGCGGAGGTCACGGTGACCCACTGCGGCCGGGCGTCGGCGGGCACCGGGGTGCTGAACTGGTGGCCCAGGTACGCGCCCGCGTCCACGTACGCGACCATCGGCGCCTGCCCGGTCGAGCCGCCCTTGCCCTTCCACGTCACGGTGAGCGTGGCCGCCTCGCCCGCGCTGCTGGACGCCTCCACCGACAGGAAGTAGCCGTCGCGGGACTTCATCCAGACGGCCCGTTCGATGACCAGCCGGTCCTGGGCGGCGGTGGCCTTGGCCTTCGCCTGGGGCGGCGTGCCCGGCGCCAGGGTCGCGCCGAGCGCGGCGTAGGAGGTGAGCTGGCTGGGCGTGGCCACCGCGTCCACCTGGACGCTGCCGTCCGCCTGCGGGCGCACCCGCTCGGTGAGGTCGGCTCCCGAGGCCACCAGCCGCTCCATCGCGGCGCGGTCGGGCACGGAGAGCGTGACCAGCGAGGCCGGCTCCGGGTCACCCGGCCCGGCGACCGCCGGGACGGATGGCTCCGCGGCCACGAACGTCGTGAGAACGATCAACAGAACGACTGCGGACGCCCGTAAACCACGCATCTGCCCCTCCTGGATCACCCGTATGGGGCACATTCAAGGCGGAGTTGCCCAAACCGGCAAGACCCAGGCGGCGCGGGGATGGATCTCAGGAGGCCGTGACGTGCGGGACCGCCTGGTAGAGCGCCCAGTCGGCGCTGATCGCGCCGGCCGTCGTCAGCAGCAGCGGCAGGTATTCCTCGGTCAGCTTCTCCATGGACGTCTCGGCGGCGTGGGCGTTGACGTTGACGGCCGCGATGACGTTGCCGAGCCCGTCCCTGAGCGGCGCCGCCACCGACCGGATCCCCAGCGCGAGCTGCTCGTCCGTGGCGGCCCACCCCTTGGCGCGGACCGCGCGCAGCGCCGCCTCGCGCTCCTTGGCGTCCGGGCGCCAGCGCGGCTCGATGCCCGAGCGGCCCGGCTCGGCCAGCACCCGCTCCACCTCGGCCGGCGGCAGCGCGGCCAGCAGCACCTTGCCCAGCGACGTCTGGAGCGCGGGGAAGCGGGTGCCGATCTGCACCTGGAGCGACACGATCTTCGGCACCGCGACCCGGGCGACGTAGACGATGTCGGAGCCGTCGAGCTGGGCGATCGAGGACGACTCGTTGGTCTGGGTGACGAGCCGCTCCAGGTGCGGTCTGGCCACCTCCCACAGCCCCATCGAGCGGACGTAGGTGACGCCCAGCTCCAGCACCCTCGGCGTGAGCGCGAACCCGCCCTGCTCCGACCTGGCGTACCCCAGCTCCTGGAGGGTGAGCAGGATGCGGCGGGCCGTCGGCCGGGCCAGGCCGGCGGCCGTCGCCACCTCCGTCAGGGACATGACCGGGCGCCCCGGCTGGAATGCCCTGATGACATCGAGGCCGCGGGCCAGCGCCTCGATGAAGTCAGGTCCGGTGTCACCACGTGCCATCTACGCCCTCGCCTCGCTCGGAATCCGTTCGATCAGACTCTAGACGGTCGCCCGTCCGCAGAGCGGCCGATCAGAGGCGGTGGGTGGCGTCGCTGCGGTAGTCGGTGTACGTGTACGGGTTGTCGAGGACCTTGGCCGAGGGGATGTCCGGGTTCATGCCCTTCTCCCAGGCCTCGTCGCCCATCGTCGAGCGCAGGTGCTCGACCGTGCGCTCGACCTGCGCACGGGCCCCGGCGAGGTCGACGCCGAGCAGGCGGTGCTCATGTTTGACCACGCGGCCATCGACGATCACGGTGTGCACGTCGCCGCGCTGGGCCTGGAACGCGACGTGCCCGAACGGGTTGAGGATCGGGAACGACACCGGCGAGTGCTCGTTCTTGACGAGCACGAGGTCGGCCTTCTTACCGGGCTCGATGACGCCCAGGTCGTCGCGGCCCAGCGCCCGGGCGCCGCCCCGGGTCGCCCACTCCACGACCTGGTCGGCGCGCAGGCCGCAGTGCGTGACCGTCTCGCCCTTGGCGTGCGCCTCCAGGTGCTCGCGCGAGCGGTCGGCGCCGAGCGTGGTGCGCATGGCCGAGAACAGGTCGCCGCTCCACCACACGCTGGTGTCCATGGACAGCGACACCGGGATGCCGTGGGCGCGGACGGCCCAGGTGGGCGGGTAACCCTGGCCGGCGCTCTGCTCGCTCTCCGTGGAGACCGAGATCGAGCCGCCGGTGGCCGCGATGCGGTGGTAGGAGTCGGCCGACAGCGAGGCGGCGTGCACGTAGATCGTCTCCGGCGTCATGAAGCCGTGCTCGTGCATCAGGCGGATGCCGTCGTCGCTGGTGGCGCCCCACACACCGGCGTGCGTGGTGACGGCGGCGCCGAGCTCGCGGGCGACCTCGAACGCGGGCCTCTCCGGGAAGGACGGGTCGCCGAGCACGTCGAAGGCGATCTGGAAGCCGAGCATGTCGCCGCCGGAGACACGCCGGCGCACGAAGTCGCGGAACTCGGGCGCGGCCGTCCACTCGGCGGGCGGCTGCTGGATGTTGCCGTAGGCGAGCACGTACCGGCCGGGCACGGACTCCAGCGCGTCGGCCGCGGCGTCGGCGTGGTCGACGGTCCGCAGGCCGTGCGACCAGTCCACGACGGTGGTGACGCCGGCGTCCAGCGCCTCGATCGCGGCCAGGGTGTTGCCCGCGTGGATGTCCTCGGGCCGGAAGAGCTTGCCGTGCTCCAGGTAGAACCAGACGAAGTACTGGGTGAGCGTCCAGTCGGCGCCGTAGCCGCGCAGCGCCGTCTGCCACATGTGCCGGTGGGTGTCGATCATGCCCGGCATGACCAGGCCGCCGGACGCGTCGATCACGACCGCGTCCTCGGGCGCCTCCAGCTCGGGGCCGACGGCGGCGATCCTGTCCCCGGTCACGAGGACGTCCGTACGGGGCAGAACCCGCCTGCTCCCACTGGATGACATGGGCAGCACGGTGCCGCCGCGCAGCACCACGGGCCGTCCGGCCTCGAACTCGTTCATGGCACACGCTCCTTGCGAACGATTGTCCGCTATACGGTCACAGCCACTGTGATGAGCGCTCGCCTACGTGTCAAGACGGTTGACGCGAGCTCGCGTCGGTGATGAGATCGGGCTCAGCGGACATCTGTCCGTTGAACGGACGCGGGAAGGGGAGTTCCATCGTGCCTGAGGGGCCGCTGTCCGGCCTGCTGGTGGCCGACTTCTCCAGGGTCCTGGCGGGGCCGTACGCCACGATGCTCCTGGCCGACCTGGGGGCCGACGTCGTCAAGGTCGAGTCTCCCGGCGGGGACGACACCCGGTCGTGGACGCCGCCCGCGCGGGGCGAGGTGTCCACGTACTACCTCGGGGTCAACCGGGGGAAGCGGTCGATCGCCCTCGACCTGCGCGACCCGGCCGACGCGGAGGCGGCCAGGGAGCTGGCCCGGCGCGCGGACGTGCTGGTGGAGAACTTCCGGCCGGGCGGGCTCGCCAAGTACGGGCTGGACTTCCCGGCCGTGCGGGCCCTGAACCCCGGTGTCGTGTACGCCTCCATCAGCGGGTTCGGCGCCGGGGCGGGCGCGCGAGTGCCGGGGTACGACCTGATGGTGCAGGCCATGTCGGGGCTGATGAGCCTGACCGGCGATCCCGGCGGGCCGCCGTACCGGGCCGGGATCTCGGTGTTCGACGTGATGGCGGGCAACCACGCCGTCATCGGCATCCTCGCCGCGCTGCGGCACCGGGAGGCCACCGGGCAGGGGCAGCACGTCGAGGTCAACCTGCTGTCGTCGGCGTTGACGGGGCTGGTCAACCAGAGCTCGGCGTACGTGGCCGGGGGTGTGGTGCCGTACCGGATGGGCAACGCGCATCCGAGCGTGTTCCCGTACGAGCCGTTGCCGACGGCGGACCACGAGCTGATCGTCGCGGCCGCCAACGACGGGCAGTTCCGCAAGCTGTGCGAGGTGCTGGGCATCCCCGAGGTGGCCGACGACCCGCGCTTCGCCCGCAACGCCGACCGGACCGCGCGGCGGGAGGAGCTGAGGCCGATCCTCGAGGAGCGGCTCGTGACCCGGCGGGCGGAGGAGTGGTTCGACCTGCTGGTGGAGGCGGGGGTGCCGAGCGGGCCGATCAACACGATCGACGGCGGGTTCGCGGTGGCCGAGCGGTTCGGGCTCGAACCGGTGGTCGTGGTGGGGGAGGGGGAGCGGGCCGTGCCGACGACGCGGCATCCGATCCGGTTCTCGGAGACGCCCGCGGGCTACCGGCTGCCGCCGCCGGAGCTCGACGAGCACGGCACGGAGCTGCGCAAGTGGCTCACCCTCACCGAGCCGACCTCGGGATCCTCCGAAGAGGCGCGGTCGTGAGCGGCGGCGACGGGGTCGGCACCGGCGGGAACGCGGAGGAGGCGGTCGTCGGGGTCGGCGGTCGTGGCGGGGAGCCGAAGGAGTATCCGACTGCGCTCGGGGCGTCCTCGCTGAAGACGATCACCCTGCTCGGCCATGACCTGGCCGCCGACGTCATGGGCGAGGTGGGCTTCGGGGAGCTGGCGTTCTGGCTGGCCACGCAGCGCCGCCCGGCCCGCGGCGAGGTGCGCGTGTTCGAGGCCGTGCTGGCCGCGCTGGCCGACCACGGGTTCACGCCCACCGCGATCGTGACGCGGCTGACGTACCTGTCGGCGCCCGACTCCGTCCAGGGAGCGCTGGCGGCTGGGCTGCTCGGCGGCGGCTCCCGCTTCCTCGGCGTCACCGAGGACTGCGGCCGCTTCCTCAACGACGTGCTGCGGGACCAGAGCCCTCTCCCGGCCGACGACGCCGGCTGGGATGCCCTGGCGCTGGAGACCGTACGGGCCCGGCGCGAGGCGGGCGGGCGCGTCCCCGGCCTCGGCCACCACGTGCACAAGGACGGCGACCCGCGCACGGCCCGGCTGTTCGAGATCGCGGCCGAGGAGGGCCTGTTCGGGCCGCACCTGTCGCTCTTCGCCGCCGTCGGCCGCGTGCACCCCCAGATCCTGGGCCGGACGCTGCCGCTCAACGGGGCGGGCGCGTGCGGCGCGGCGCTGGCCGACCTGGGGCTGCCGCTGGAGCTGCTGCGCGGCTTCGCGCTGCTGGCCAGGACGGCCGGGCTGATCGGGCAGCTCGCCGAGGAGCTGCGCCGTCCCGTGGCCAACGACATCTTCCTCTCGGTGGACCTCAACAACCGTCCCGTCCCGCCCGAGCCGTATGCCGCCAACGGAGGTACGCATGGCTGAAGTCGTCGCGGTCATCGCATCCACCCACCACCCCTTCTACTACCGCGCCAGCACCTCCACCGGCGAGGACCGCCCGCCGTTCGCCGACGAGTGGGTGCGCAAGGTGGAGGCGTTCAGGGAGACCCTCACGAAGGCGCGGCCCGACGTGCTGGTGATGGTCGGCTCCGACCACTTCCACCAGCTGTGGCTGGACAACATGCCGCAGTTCCTGGTCGGCAAGGCGCCCTTCTACGACGCGAACTTCTACAACGAGGAACGCGAGTTCGGGTTGCCGCGGATGGTGCTGAAGGGCCAGGAGGACCTGTCGGCGTACATCCTGCGCGAGGGCCTGGACGCCGGCTTCGACCTCGCCTTCAGTAACGAGCTGCGCATCGACCACTCGATCACGTGCCCGATCATCACCCTGCGCCCCGAGGCCGACCTGCCGATCGTGCCCGTCTACACCAACATCTTCGCCCCGCCGCTGCCGCGTCCCCAGCGGTTCGTGCAGCTCGGACGGACGATCAGGCAGCTCGTGGAGTCCTGGCCGGCGGACCGGCGGGTGGCGGTCATCGGCACGGGGCACCTGTCGCTGGAGCTCGGCGGGCCGCGCCAGTTCGGGCCGCACGGGCCCGACCCGGAGTTCGACCGCAAGGCCGTCGAGTGGATCTCCACCGGGGACATCGAGGGCTGCCTGTCGGAGGTCACCCTGGACAGCCTCCACCAGCCGGGGAACGCCACGCACGGGTTCATGGACTTCATGCTGATGATGGGGGTGGCGGGGGAGGGCCGCAAGGCCGACTACGTGGACACGTACGACCTGTTCCACACCATGGAGGCGTACTTCACCTGGTATCCGAGTGGGGGTTCTTCATGAGCAAATACCTGCTGAACAAGTTCCTCTTCACCGTCGACCGCGACCCCGAGCTGGTCGAGCGTTACCGCGAGGAGCCGCGCGCCACCGTCGAGTGGTGGGAGTCCGAGTACGCCAACCGCATCCTCGGCTGCCACACCGGCGAGTCCTCCACCTGGTTGCGCCTCGACGACGCCGAGCGCGAGGCGCTGGCCGCGCACGACTACCCGAAGCTGTTCGAGCTGGGGGCGCACCCGTTCCTCACGCTGACCCTGTTCATCGCGATGTTCGAGCGCGACCACCCGCCGCTGGGCTTCCAGACGGAGTACGCGCGGCGGCTGGCCGGTTTTCGGCTTCCGTACCCGGACATCGCGACCTGATGACCGGCGAGCACGGCCGGATGCGGGCGGCCCGGGTCGAGACGTGCGGCCGGCCGCCCGTGGTCGGCGACGTCCCCGTGCCGGTGGCCGGGCCGGGGGAGACCCTGGTGCGCGTACGTGCCGCCCCGGTCACGCCGCTGGACCTGCTGTGCGCGGGCGGCGCCTCCTACTTCGGCACGCCCGCCGTCCCCTACGTTCCCGGCGTCCAGGGCGTCGGGACCGTCGGGGAGACGGCCGTGTGGTTCCCGACCTCGGCGGGAATGGCGCCCGGCGACGGGAGCATGGCCGGGCTGGCGGTGGTGCGTTCGGAGGACCTGGTGGAGCTGCCCGCCGGCGCCGACCCGTACGCCGTCGCCGCGCTCGGACTGTCGGCCGTGGCCGCCCACATGGCCCTGACCTGGCGCGGCGAGCTCGCGGCGGGGGAGCAGGTGGTGGTGCTGGGCGCCGGGGGCGTGGTGGGCCAGGCGGCCGTCCAGCTCGCCCGCCTCGCCGGAGCGCGCCGGGTCGTCGCGGCCGCCCGCTCTCCCGAAGGCCGGGAACGGGCGAAACAGGCGGGCGCGGACGCGGTGGTGGAGCTCGGCACGCAGGACGTGGCCGGCCTCGCCGCCTGCCTCTCGGACGCCTGCGACGGGCCGGTGGACCTGGTGCTCGACCCGCTCTTCGGCGCCCCGGCCGCCGCGGCGGCCCGCACCCTCCGGCCGGGCGGCCGGCTCGTCAACCTCGGCGGCTCGGCCTCCGAGACGTGCCCGCTCGACTCCTCCACCCTGCGCGGCCGGTCGTTGCGGGTGCTCGGGTACACCAACAACGAGCTGACCCGGGAGCAACGCGCCCAGGCCATCACGCTCATCGCGGAACACGCGGCGCGGGGGCGGCTGTCGGTGGCCCACGAGGTGGTGCCGCTGGAGGAGGCGGGAGCGGCCTGGCGGCGCCAGGCGGCGGGCGCGGCCGGCGGCCGGATCGTCCTGCGCGTCACCTGAGGCGCCGGTCCGTCATCGGGGTGTGCGGGCCGAGGCCAGGAAGCGCTCGTAAAGGGGGACGTAGGCGGCGGCGAGCTCGGGTTCGGGCGGCAGGCGATCACGGGGGAGCACGGGCACGTCGTCGAGCGACCCGCCCGCCTGCCCGGCGACGAGCGCCGCCCCCGCGCAGACCGCGTCATCGGATCGCACCACCTCGACCGGGACAGGCGAGACCGCGGCCTTGACCCGCATCCACAGCGGGATCCTGACCTGCCCGCCGAGGACCACGAGGCGCTCGGGAGCGGTGCCGGTGACGGCGGCGAGCTCGTCGAGCATCCAGCGGGCGTGCAGGCAGGTGCCCTCGACGGCCGCCGCCAGCAGGTCGCCCGAGGTGTGCTCGGTCCCGAGCCCCGACACCGTCACGCGCCGGGCCGGGTCGGGCGCGGGCGCGACCCGGCCCCGCAGGTACGGCTCCACCACGATCCCCGTCGGCAACCGCACCCCGCCCAGCAGCCCGGGCAGCGCCGCGTACCCGCTCTCGCCGTTCCCCGTGAGGGAGAGCAGCCAGTCGAGCATGGCCCCGCTGGTGGGCAGGCCGCCGACCACCACCTTGCGGGTCCCGTCCAGCGACGGGTCGGTCGTGATGCCGAGCGCCAGTCCCGTACGCGCGTCCGGGCGGGAGTCCGACAGCACCATCACCGCCTCCGCCGTGCCGAGGGAGTCGGCCACGTCGCCGGGCCGCCGCACCCCCGCCGCCCACGACCCCACCGCGTGGTCGTGGCCCGCGATCACCACGGGGACCCCGGCCGTCACCCCGCTCACCTCCGCGGTCAGCGGCCCGACCGGCTCCACGGACCCGGCCGGAGCCGGCAGCTGCCCGCCGCGCAGCCCGGCCCGCGCGAGCAGCTCCGGGTCGTAGTCTCCGGCCTCCAGGTCGTAGGCCAGGGTGCGGGCGGCCAGCGTCCCGTGCGTCCGCAGGCGCCCCGTGAGCGCGTACGCCACGGCGTCCGGCACGTGCGCCCACCACCGCATCGACTCCAGCACCTCGGGCGAGTGGGCCCGCAGCCACAGCCACTTGGCCAGCGGCGATTTGGGGTCGGCGCGGCGGCCGGTCAGCGCGTACAACCGCACGGCGTCCCGGGCCAGCTCGGCGGCCTCGTGCGCGGCCCGGGGGTCGTTCCACCACAGCAGCGGGGTGAGCGGCCGCCCCGCGCGGTCGAGGGGCACGCCGGTCTCGGCCATGCCCGCGACCCCGATCGCCTCCGGCCCCCGCCCGGCCCGCGCGGCGCACTCGCCGAGCGCCCCCGTCACCGCGGCGACGAGGGCGGGCAGCTCGCGCGGGGTCGGCTGCCGCACGACCGCGACGCAGCCGCCCCGCTCGTCGAAGAAGCCCACCTTGACATGCGTGGTCCCCACGTCGACCCCGGCCAGCACCCTCATACTGCCACTATGGCGGGCCTGATCACCCAGCCCGGCCACCACGCTCGAGATCGCCAGCCCGTCCCCCCGCGACCGTCGTCCCCCGCGACCGCCACCCGCCCCCTGTAGGGGCCAGGGCGAACACCGCGGCCGTGGCGAGGCGGTTCCCGCGGCACGTGGCGCCGACCGCGGCCTGTCCACCGGAATCATGACGTCACTCTGGCCGGTAGGTTGAACGACCACTACCCTGTGCGGTGATGAGTGTTGAAGGGCTGCTTCCTGGCGACCCGAAGCACGTCGGGCGTTATGTGTTGACGGGACGGCTGGGAGCCGGCGGCCAAGGCATCGTCTATCTGGCCGGTGCGCCAGACGGCGCCCAGGTGGCGTTGAAGGTCATCAACGCCGAGGTCGGCTCTGATGCGCGCCGCCTGTTCGAGCGCGAGTTCGCCGTTCTGCGGCGCGTCTCCAGCTTCTGCACCGCGCAGGTCCTCGACGCCGATGTGACGGCCGACCCGCCCTACATCGTCAGCGAGTACGTCGCCGGTCCATCTCTCCACGCCTTCGTCGCCGAACACGGGCCTCTCACGGGAGGCGAGCTCGACCGGCTCGCGGTGGCGACGGCCACGGCTCTCATCGCGATCCACCGGGCGGGCATCGTCCACCGCGACTTCAAGCCGCAGAACGTCCTGCTGGGGCGCGACGGGCCGCGCGTCATCGACTTCGGCATCGCCCGCGTTCTCCAGGACGGTGCCGCCCTCGCCAGCGCCCACGTGGGCACGCCCCGATACATGGCTCCCGAGCAGATCAGGGGCGAGGAGTTCGGCCCCGCCGCCGACGTCTTCGCCTGGGGTGCCACCATCGTCTACGCCGCCACCGGCCGTTCCCCGTTCGAGGCTGACACGCTTCCGGCCGTCCTGTTCCGCGTGCTCCACGAGCCGCCCGACCTCGGCTTCCTTCCAGGCCATCTCCGCTCCCTGGTAGGGCGCTGCCTTTCCAAGGACCCCGCCGACCGTCCCACGGCTTCCGAGCTCCCGCTTTCCATCATGGATCTCGGCGCCCAAGCCGAGCCACGTCACACCGGACGATTACCGACGCGAACAAAGCCGCGACGGGTGCGGCGCCGGGCGATGCTGGCATCGGGTGCCATCGTCACGGCGATCGCGCTGACGGTGGGCGCGGTCTGGCTGGCGAGAGGAAAGGAGCCGACGACGCTCACGCAGACCGTCACGGGCGACGAGCCTCCCGGGTATGCCCAGGCGGCGGCGGGGACGGCACGGACGGCCTTCGAGGCGTGGTACAGCCTCGACTACACGGACTACGACGGCGGAGCGCGGCGTACGCTGGCTCTGCTCTCCGGGGTGGCGGCGCAGGACTACCAGCACCTGGCCGGCAATTCCAAGAACGCGGTGGTGGCCGCGAAGGCGAAGCAGACGGCACGGGCGACCGCCGCGGGCATCGTATGGGCCTCGCCGCAGCGGGTGTCCGTCATCATCACCGGGCTCAGCACCATCACCCGGAACGGAACTCCCGCGCAGTCGGAGGATCCCCTGCTGTTCGCCGAGATGGTGCCCTCCGGCGCAGGCTGGAAGATGGACTACGCGCGGACCACGCCGTCCAGCTCCGCCGTTCCCGCCGACGCCGCCTGGCCGTCCGCGGACGTCCGCCGGATGGTCGCCGACGCGGCCCGCTGCCAGACCGAAGCCTTCATCAACGGGCCCCGCCTGGAAGAGCGCCCGGACTTCTTCGACCGCTGCACCACGGGACGGGCCGAGCAGTGGTGGCGAGAGCTGGCCGCGGTCCCCGACGCTCAGGTTCCTGACTGGTGGACCTGGCAGTACCGGGAGATCGGCACGGCCTTCGAACGGTTCGACGGGCCCGACGTCGCGACCTTGATCCACCTCGGAGACTCGGCCAAAGCCCCCGACCACAAGGTCGTCGGCTACCGACTGCACCTGCGCCGGGTCGACGGGCGATGGAGGCTGGAGGACGTCACATCGCCGAAGGACAACCGGTCCATGTTCGAGCGGCGTACGAAATGAGCCCTTTAGCCAAGCTTCGTCAAGGTGATCCGGAAGGGATCGGACGATACCGGGTGCTCGGACGGCTCGGCGCGGGCGGCCAGGGTGTCGTCTTTCTCGCGGTGGGGGACGACGGACGGCGGGTCGCCGTGAAAACGCTGCCCCGGATCTCCGACGAGGCCGCGCGGCACCGCTTGGCCGCCGAGCTCGACCTGCTTCGCAGGGTCTCCGGGTTCTGTACGGCCCAGGTGCTCGACGCCGATCTGACCGCCGACCTGCCACATATCGTCACCGAGTACGTCCCCGGCCCGTCGCTGGCCGAGCTCGTCGGGCACGAGGGCCCACGTCGCGGAGAGGCGCTGGAGCGGCTGGCCGTCGCCACCGCCACCGCGTTGACCGCGATCCACCGCGAGGGCGTCGCCCATCTCGACCTGACCCCCCGCAATGTGATCATCGGCCCGGACGGGCCCCGCGTCGTCGACTTCGGTCTTGCCCGCGCGATCCGCGGCCCCACCGCGGATGCCCTCGTCGCCGGCACTCCCGCGTTCATCGCGCCCGAGCAACTGGCCGGGCATCCGCCGACCACCGCCGCCGACGTCTTCTCCTGGGCCGCGACACTCGCCTACGCCGCGACGGGCCGTCCCCCTTTCGGCGACGACGCGGTGCCGACCGTCGTCTACCGCGTTCTCCATCAGGAACCCGACCTGGGCACGCCCACCGAGCTGGGCGGCTTCCTGCGCGCGATCCTCCAGACCTGCCTGGCCAAGGACCCGGCCCTCCGTCCGTCCGCCCAGGACCTCCTCTATCACCTTGTCGACCGCGCCCCGATCAAGCCGGCGCGGGCGCGTGCCCGGCGGCGGGGATGGGTCGTGGCGGTGGCGGCGGCGGCCGCGGTGATCGCGGGTGGGGGCGGTGCGGCGATCTGGCAAGGGTGGACCGGCGGCGGAGGCGGGCAGGCGAGCATGGAGACAGGGGGCGTGCTGCCCCCGCCGCTCTACGCCCAGGAGGCCGAAGAAGCGGCACGGCGCGCCTACGGCATCATCAACAGCTTCGACTACAAGACGCTCAACAAGGATCTTCGGGCGGTGGAGGACGCGACCACGGGACGCGCGGCCGTGGAGTACACCGGCCGGCTTCAGGACGAGGCGCGGCAGATCCGCGACGAGAAGATCGTGCAGAAGGCGGTGCCGTCCGAGAGCGGGATCGTCGCCGCACGCAGTGATCGGGTCGTCGTGCTGGTCTGGGGCCAGACGGTCACGACCAGGGATGCCACCAGCGGTTACCGTCGCGGCGGTGTGGTCATGGAAATGCGCGGCGTCGGGACCATGTGGAAGCTGGACCACGTCTGGCCGGCGAGCCCGCGGCCGGACTCGGCCGAGATGACCACAGGGGAGTGGCCGTCCGGCCGGGCGACGGCGCTGCTGTCGGCCGCATCAGGCAATGGTGCGCGCGCCGTCGCCCTGGAGGCGGTCACCTCCGCGGGCGCACGGGTGTTCCGCCTCGGCGCGGACGGGACCGTGAGCAGGCTCAACCTGGTCCCCGACGGCAGCTCCTTCCGGGTCGAGAGCAGCCGAGAGCTCGGGGCGTCCTGACCCGGTCCGCTATGACGTCAACCAGGTGGTGAACGCGACGGCGGCCTCTCGCAGATCGTCGTCGCGGCGCTCCTCGCTCAACTGATCGACGGTGAGCCGGAACTGCGGGGCGACGACCACGAACACCTGGTTGTACAGGGATCGGGCACCGATGGCGATCTCGGTGCCGCCGGACTGCGCCTTCACGCCCAGCGCGGTCAGCTCGGGGACCTCGACCTCGGGGAAGTCCTTGTTGTACTTGGTCGGCGCCGACGGAAGGCCGATCGTCACCGCGGCGGTGGGCACCTTCTTCCCCCACGAGCAGGTCAGCTTGTCGGCCGCGTCATACCGCTTGTCGAACTTCTTGCCCTTGATCAACGCCCCCATGGCCGCGACCAGCCGGGGATCGTCGCAGTCCTTCGGCAGGGTGAAGGCCCGTGCCGGTGTGGTCGGCGCGGTCGTGGTGACCGATGCGGTCGGCGCGGTCGCCATGGCGGACGCCGCAGGTGAGCCGGTCGTCGTGGCGGACTCAGCAGGTGAGCCGGTCGCGGCAGGGCTGCCGGCACCGCACCCCGTGAGCAGGCCGCCGAGGAGTGTCATCCCTAACGAGACCCTGGCAATCATGGGCATGGGCCAAGTATCCAAGAACGCCAGGAGCCCCGCCCGGAAAGCCTTCCACCGGGGCAGAATCCGTCTATGGACGCCGCACTGCGCAAGATCATCGCTGAGCTGAACGAGGCCGCCGCCCGGCACGACGCCGGTCAGCAGGACCGGCTGGACCGGTGGCGGGTGCTCGAGCCCGACGCTGGGGAGTTCCTCTGGTTCCTGGCCCAGAGCGCCGGAGCTCGAATCGTCGTGGAGATCGGCACCTCTCGCGGCGTGTCCACCTTGTGGCTGGCCGACGCCGCCCGGGCGGTCGGCGGTCACGTCCTCAGCCTCGACACTGACGCCGATGCCCAGGGGCACGCCCGGCGCACCGTCACCGACGCCGGACTGGCCCATCACGTCGAGTTCCAGGTCGAGGACGGCGGCGCCGCGCTCGCCCGCATGCCGGACGGCTCCGTCGACCTCCTCTTCCTCGACGCCGAACGGGTCGAGTACGCCTCCTGGTGGCCGCACCCGTACCGGGTGCTGAGCCAGGGCGGGCTGCTCGTGGCCGATAACGCCCTGTCCCATCCCGAGGAGATCGCCCCGCTGCGCGAACTTCTTCTTCGGGAGCCGCGCCTGACCTGCACGACGATCAACGTGGGCAAGGGCGAACTGGTCGCCCTGCGCCGCTGAAGACGTGGACCGCCGGGCCCGCAGGTCCGGGGCCGGCCTGCGGGCCGTCCGCCGTGTGGACCCCGTTCCAGGCAGGTGGCCCCGCCCGGCGTACGGACGGGGCCACCCCCTACCGGGCGGGGGCGTAACCGGCGGGCCGGGTGGTGAACGTGCCACGGCCCTGCGTACGGCTGCGCAGCCGGGTCGCGTACCCGAACACCTCGGCCAGCGGCACCACGGCGTTGATCACCACGGTCCCGGCCCGTGCCGACGAGCCCGAGATCCGGCCGCGCCTGGCGGCCAGGTCGCCGAGCACGGCGCCGGCCGCGTCGTCGGGCACGGTGACCGTGACCTCCACCACCGGCTCCAGCAGCTCCATGGCGCTCGCCCGCAGCGCCTCGCGCAGCGCGAGCCGCCCGGCCGTGCGGAACGCCAGGTCCGAGGAGTCCTTCGGATGGGTGGCCCCGTCGGTCAGCGTGACCCGCAGGCCGGTCACCGGGTGGCCGCCGAGCGGGCCGTCGGCCAGGGCGTCCCGGCAACCGGCCTCCACCGCGCGCACGTACTCGCGCGGCACCCGGCCGCCGACGACGGTCGAGGCGAACGCGAAACCGCCTCCGTCCAAGGCACCGTCCAAGGCGCCGTCCAGCGGCTCCACGTCCAGCACGACGTGGGCGAACTGCCCGGCGCCGCCGTCCTGCTTGACATGCCGGTACAGCAGCCCGGACACGCCGCGCACGACCGTCTCCCGGTGGGCCACCTGCGGCCGGCCCACGGCGACGTCCAGGACGTGCTCGCGCCGGAGCTTGTCCACCGCGACCTCCAGGTGCAGCTCGCCCATCCCGGACAGCAGCGTCTGCCCGGTCTCGGCGTCCGTACGGACCGCCAGCGACGGATCCTCCTCGGCCATCCGCGCCAGCCCGGAGACCAGCCGCTCGGCGTCGGTGCTCCTGCGGGCCTCGACCGCCACGGACACCACCGGCTCGGCCGTGCTCGGCGGTTCGAGCACCAGCGGCGCGCCGGGCGCGCACAGCGTGGTCCCGAGGCGGGCCGACTTGAGGCCGACGACCGCGACGATGTCCCCGGCCGTCGCCAGGTCCACCTCGGTGTGCCGGTCGGCCTGCACGCGCAGGATGCGGCTGACGCGCTCGGTGCGCCCCGCGCCGGTGTCCAGCCCGGTGGCCAGCCCAGTGACCAGTACCGTGTCCCCCTTCCGCATCGTTCCCGAGTAGATCCGCACGTAGGTCAGCCGCCCGGTGGCGGTGGCGTTCACCTTGAACGCCAGCGCCGCCAGCGGCGCCTCCGGGTCGGCGGCCCGTTCCGCGCCGTCCTCGCCGCGCACCGGCGGCACGTCCAGCGGCGACGGCAGGTACGCCACCACGGCGTCGAGCAGCGGCTCGATCCCGCGGTCGCGGTAGGCCGACCCGCAGAGCACCACCAGGCCCGCGCCGCTGCGCGTGAGGTCGCGCAGCGCGCCGGCCAGCGTCCCGTCGGAGATCGACGGCCGCACGCAGAACTCCTCCAGCGCGCCGGCGTGCAGCTCGGCCACCGACTCCTCGAGCAGCCGGCGTCGCCGCCGCGCCTCCGCCAGCAGCTCCTCCGGCACCGGCCCGGCGGAGCAACCCCCGCCCGCCCACACCAGCGAACGCATCCGCACCAGGTCGACGACCCCGGTGAACCGGCCCTCCTGCCCGATCGGCAGCTGGACCACCAGCGGGGCCTTGTGCAGCCGGCGGCGGATCGACTCGACGGCCGTGTCCAGGTCGGCGCCGGCCCGGTCGAGCTTGTTGACGAACGCGATGCGCGGCACGCCGTACCGGTCGGCCAGCCGCCACACGGACTCGCTCTGCGGTTCGACGCCCGCGACGGCGTCGAACACCGCGATCGCCCCGTCCAGCACCCGCAGCGAGCGCTCCACCTCGTCGGAGAAGTCGACGTGGCCGGGGGTGTCGATCAGGTTGACGCGGTGCCCGTCCCAGGCGAAGCTCACCGCGGCGGCGAAGATCGTGATGCCGCGGTCGCGCTCCAGGGGGTCGAAGTCGGTGACGGTCGTGCCGTCGTGCACCTCACCGCGCTTGTACGTGGCGCCGCCCAGGAACAGCATGCGCTCGGTGACGGTGGTCTTGCCGGCATCGACGTGGGCGAGGATGCCGAGGTTGCGGACGATGGCAAGGGAATTGTCAGGTATTCGGGGACGCACGGCCCAAGACCCTTTCGGGAGGATTCTTCAGCGGGACAGCGCGATTCCCCTGACGAAAGGCCAGGAGGCGGGTGTCGTCAGGGCGTCGTCCAGTGGCGGCCGCGCAGCCGGCACCGGAGAGACGGAGACACCAGGATCACCTCGTAGCGCGACGGGGGAATGACGGCAGCGGTGCTGTTGCGCACGGCCGTACTCCTCTCCCTCGTCGATGATCAGTGGCGAGTGTAGTGAACCGGTGGCGGGTGGAGAAAGCGATTTATCGCGTGCGTGCGAGGTTCACCACGCGGTCGCCTCGCTGACCCCGATGTGCGGCTCAGCCGTCATTTCCGCATGTCGACATAGGCGTGAGACGCTTTCAGGGAAGGACCCGCGCCCATGACGATCTCTCTTGACACCGGTCGCTACACGATCGGCATGGCCACCGGCCCCGCCGACGTCCAGGCCGCGCAGCGGCTGCGGCACGAGGTCTTCGCCGAGGAGATGGGGGCGCGGCTCGACAGCCCGGTCTCCGGCCTCGACGTGGACAGGTTCGACGCGTACTGCGACCACCTCCTCGTGCGCGACGGCCGCGAGGTCGTCGGCACCTACCGGCTGCTTCCCCCGGGGCGCACGGAGCGGCTCTACTCCGACGGCGAGTTCGACCTGGCCAACCTCGCGCCCATCAGGAAGGGGCTGGTCGAGGCGGGCCGCACGTGCGTGCACCCCGACCACCGGGGCGGCGCGGTCGTCGCGCTGATGTGGGCGGGCATCGCGCGCTACATGGTCTCCGGCGGTCACCAGTGGCTGGCGGGCTGCTGCTCGGTGCCGCTCGACGACGGGGGCGAGGTGGCCGCCGCCGTGGTGGAGCGGGTGCCGCTCGGGCCGGAGGAGTACCGGGTCACGCCGCGCGTGCCGTGGCGTCCCCGGGGCGCGGTGCGCTCCGACCGGTTCGTGCCGCCCGCGCTCCTGCGCGGCTACCTGCGGCTGGGGTCGTGGGTGTGCGGGGCCCCCGCGCACGACCGGGACTTCGGCACCGCCGACTTCTTCGTCCTGCTCTCGATGGCCAACGTGAACACCCGCTACCTGCGCCACTTCCTGGGAGAGCCGCTGTGAACACGGCCGTCGACATCCTGGCCCCGGCCCCCGCTTCGGCGCCGGCTCCGGCGGCCGCCCCCGGCCCCTGGCACCCGTTCGCCCCGTGCACCGCGCAGGCCTGCCTCGCGCCCGCCGCCCGCGCGACCAGGCCCTTCCTCCTGGTCGCCCGCCTGTGCGCCGCGCTCCTCGTGGTGCTCGCCGGGGTGCCGGTGTCCCTCGTGGGGCGGGTACGGACGGCGTGGCGGGCGAAGCTGACCATGGCCTGGGCGCGGCTGCTCCTGCGCGCGCTCGGGATCCGGCTCGAGGTCACCGGCGCCCCGGCCGTCTCGGACGGGGGAGCCCTGGTCGTGGCCAACCACGTGTCCTGGCTCGACCCGCTGGTCGTCGCGGCCACGCTGCCGTCCAGGCCGCTGGCCAAGCGCGAGATCGGCGAGTGGCCGGTCATCCGCACGCTGGCGAGGGGCTCGGGGGCGCTGTTCATCGACCGGGAACGGCTCTCCGCGCTGCCCGCTGCTGTCGCGGCCGTCGCGGACGCGCTCAGGGAAGGCGACACCGTCGTCGCCTTCCCTGAGGGCACCACGTGGTGCGGGCGGGGGATGGGCCGGTTCCGGCCCGCGGTGTTCCAGGCGGCCGTCGACACGGGCGCCGCGGTCCGCCCGGCCACGCTGCGCTACCGCGAAGGGACGGCGACCTCGACCCGCGCCTGCTACGTCGGTGACGATTCGCTGCTCGCCTCCATGGTCCGGGTGGCCGGGACCCGTGACCTGGTCGTGGAGGTGACGCTGTCCGCCCCCGTACCGCCCGTGCGGCTGGAAGGCAGGCGGTCCGAGCCCCGCGCGACGCTGGCCAGGATGGCCGAGGACCGCGTCCGCACCGGCGTTGACGATCTTGTCCACGCCGCTGCCACCAGGCATCAGCGCTGAGCGGGACCTCGTACGGGCCGAGATCGGGAGACGAGGCTCAGAGGGCAGGCAGGGGCACGCCGGCGCCGGCGGCGGCGCTGACCGAGCTGGGGATCATCGACGAGTAGCCCTCCTCGTCGGGGGACCGGTGGCTCCGTGCCCTTTCCGCGGCGGATCCGTACCTCCTCCGTGGCGATCAGGGGGTCCCCACGGATGTCCCCGTCGGTCGCGGCAGGCCAGAGTCGCAGGCAGCGAACCGACGACGAGAGGCTCCCATGATCAGGCACGCCATCTTCGTGGCCGAGCACGTGTACGCCGTCCCGCCGGTCGAGGTCTTCTCCGCCTGGGCCGACCCGGCCGTCAAGGCCCGCTGGGCCGGCGGTCCCCCCGGCTGGAACCCGCGCCTCGACCTGGACTTCCGCGTCGACGGAGTGGAGCGGTACCACGGCACCCAGGTCGGCGGTCCCGCGCACACGGTCCGGGCCCGCTACCTCGACATCGTGCCGAGCAAACGCATCCTCTACAGCTACGACGTGCTGCTCGACCAGGTACGCGTCCTGGTCTCGCTGGCCACGATCGAGTTCGCCCGGCACGGGCCGGGCACCAGGCTCGTCCACACCGAGCAGGCCGCCTTCCTCACCGAGGACGACACCTCCCAGCTCGAGCAGCACATGCGCGACGCGCTGAAGTCGCTGGAGGCGGAGCTGGGCGGGCCGGCGCCACCAGCCACCGGGCGGGACTCCGCCAGGCCCGCGCCACCGGCCGCCCGGCGGGACGCCGCCGGGCCCCTCCCCGGCGGGGAGTCGCGGTCATGATCACCACCGCCCGCGCGGCGGCGCGGACGCCGATCGTCACCGGGGCGCTGCTGGTGCGGATGGCCACCGTGGTGGCCTCGTCGATCGGGTTCTTCCTGCCGTTCGCCGTCGTCCCCGAGTACGCCGAGCGGTCGGCGGGCGCCACCGTCGCCGGCGCCGCGAACGCCGCGCTGCTGGTGATCACCGTGGCCGTCGAACTGGCCGCACCGGCCCTGGTGGCCAGGCTCGGCTACCGGTGGGCGCTCGGCCTGGGCCTCGTCGCCCTGGGCGGGCCCACTCTCGTGCTGCTGACGTCCTCGGACGCCGCGGCCATCATCGCCGTCAGCGCGCTGCGCGGCGTCGGCTTCGCGGTCACGGTCGTGGCGGGCGGCGCGCTCACCGCCGAGCTCGTGCCGGCCGAGCGGCGCGGCGAGGGGCTGGCGCTGGTGGGCCTGGTCAGCGGGGTCAGCGCGCTCCTGGCGCTGCCCGCAGGCACGTGGCTCGCGCAGGTCGCGGGCTACGACGCCGTCTTCGTCGCCACCGCCGCCGTCCCCGTCCTGTCCGTCCTCACCGTCCCGTTCCTGCCGGGCCGTCCGGCCGTCGTGGGGCGGGCCGCGGGGGTGATGGCCGGGCTGCGCTCGCCGTACCTGATGTGGCCGGCGGCAGTGTTCGCCGCGTCGGCCGCCGGGACCGGGATCCTGTGCACCTTCGTGCCGCTCGCGGTGCGCGGCGGACCCGTCTGGGTCGCGCCGGCCGCGCTGCTGGCCCAGTCGGCCACCGCGACGCTGGCCAAGTGGGTCGCCGGCCGGGTCGGCGACCGCCGCGGGCACGAGGGGCTGCTGCTCTCCGGGCTCGTCCTGTCCTCGGCCGGGATGGCCGCCGTGTCGCTGACGCACTGGAGCCTGAGCGTCGTCGCCGGCGCCGCCGTCTTCGGCGCCGGGTTCGGCGTCCTGCAGAACGCCACCATGACCGTCATGTACGGGCGCGTCCGTCCGGAGATGTTCAGCACCGTCAGCGCCCTGTGGAACGCCGCCTACGACAGCGGCATGGCCACCGGCGCGTTCGCGGTCGGCCTCCTGGCACCCCTGACCGGCTACCCGCCTGCGCTGCTGGTCACCGCGGCCCTGATGGCGCTCGCCGGCGTCTTCGTCCCCCGGGCCCGCAGAGCCCCCTCGACCCGTGTGGAACCGTGATGACGCAGCTCATCGTGAGGACATCCGCCGGCGTTCACCGACGCCTGCGACGTCGTGGGCCTGGCCGGCGTGGCCGTGCTGGTCCTGGTGCTCGTCCTCGTCAGGCGGGGACCGGACGGCTGACCCGCTGGAGCGACGGCTCCGTGGTGAGGGCCGCCTCGGTGCTCCGGCAACCCACGCAGTAGCGATAGAGGTCCACCCGGGTGAGCGTGCCTGCCGGGTTGTACCGCCGTTTGCAGTAGGCGCGCCAGATACCTGTCGCCTCGAGTCTGGCGCCCGCCTCCTGGCACTTGGCGCACGCGTTGGGGTTGTAGTGCGAGGAGTCGAAGTACCAGTCGGCCGACAGCGAGCCGTCTCCGCAGGTGACCGCGAGCGCCACGTCCGATGACGCCTGGTCGGCGCGCGCCGTCCCGCCCGCGAGCAGCGCGATGGCGGTGCTCAGCATTGCCGCCGTGCTCAGGACGATGGTCGGCTTCTTCGATCGCGATCCGGTGTGTGCCATGTCCGCCTCCTCAGGTTTCCCGCACTGATTCTCGGCACGGGGAACAGGGCCGACCAGGGCAGCAGCAGGGCATTCAACGGACTTTCGGCCGGGCCGGCGGCTCAGCGCCGGGGAACGATCTTGAGGGACTTCACCAGCGTGTCGACGTCCGGCCACAGGCGCCGGTGCGTGTCGGGAATGGTGATCCACAGGATCGCGGGCCGAGGGCGTCCCGTGTCGACCGCGATGACGACCGACAGCTCCTGCCTGGCCTTGCGGCCGTCCGGGCTCGGCGGCATCCGGATCATCCGGGCGAGCAGCCAGCCACGCCGTACCGGCTGCGAGGCGATGTCACGGCCGGTCGTCCCGGAGGGGAAGGCGCTGCCCTGCTTGTAGTCCAGCATCGCCCGGGCGGCGTCGTAGAGGCTGTCACCGGCGTCGAGGTCGGACCACAGATGTTGGGAGTCGATGTCGGCCCACCACTCGCGATCGCCGTCCGTGCCGTAGGTCTCGGTCAGCAGCGTCTGGCGGAGGTTGTAGCGGCCGTCCTGGATGGGGCCGTCGCCGATCGGGCGGCTCGGCCGCCACGGGGAGCCCAGCTCGGCGAACGACAGGCCGGTCTTGGGGTCGGTCACCCTGTCGATGACGGGTGAACCCTGGCCCGGCCGGCGGGGGAGCTTGACGACGCTCCCCTCGGGAATCCTCGTGACCGCGAGCCCGCTCGGCGTCGGGGTGGCCGTCGCGAGGGTGGGGGTGGGCGCCGGCTCGGCGGATGCGGGACTCGGCGGAACGGCCGTCACGCTCGGGGGAGGGCTCGGCATCGAACGGGGCTCCCGGGCGGATCCGCCGCCGACCGCCATGGGGAGGCCGATGACGAGCTCGGCGAGGAGGACCGCGGAGCCGAGGAGCGGGACCCACCTCGGGAACGGCGCCAGGAGCCGCTTCATGCGGTCGGAGGTGCGCGGCATGGGTCAGCCCTCCCGGGGGATCAGGGTGAGGCCGGCGAGCCGGGCCTGCTCGACGCTCTCGCGCAGGGACGCCTCGAGGAGGTCGGCGCGCTCGGCCAGCTCGCCGACCTCGCCGGCCGCCAGGTCGTCGCGTACGGTCCTGGAGAGCAGCTCGCGGTAGGCGTCGCCGTCATCCGCCAGGTCCCGCAGGGTCCGCCACTCCGCGTAGACCTCCTCGGGCTCCTCGGTACGCCGCGCGTACTCCTCCAGGGAGGAGATCCGCCGGGCCAGCGCGCGGGTCGCCACGTCGAGCGCCTCCTCCTGGGATTCGAGCATGGCGGCGATGCGCTCGGTGACACGTCCCGACCGCGCGCCCGCCTGCTCGCGCCGCAGCCGGGTCAGCTCGGTCAGCGTCTCGGCGATCTCCCACTCCTGGCGGGGCAGGATCACCCGGTTGGCGATGCCGTCGAGCAGGCCGTCCCGATCGAGCCTGGACCGCAGGACCGTCGCGGTGGCGGCCACCGTCCGCTCCAGCAGCGCGGCGTCCGGCGGTTCCAGCATCGCGGCGGTCACGTACCTGCCGCGGTGGCGGCGGCCGTACCCCGCCACCGGCGACTCGCCCGCCAGCGCCAGGAGCGCGAGGAAGGCCAATGCCTGCACGGCCAATCCGGCGAGGAAGAACGCCGTGAAGCCGTACCGGATCCAGACGCCGAGCATGGCCCCCTGCAGCAGCAGCCCGGTGAGGAGCACGATCCGGCCACGTTGGGCCAGGCCGACGACGAGGGGGAGGAAACCCCACAGCGCCGACTGAGGCAGGACGGCCAGGACGTCACCGAGCGTCCGCCCGCCCCAGGCGGGCCGCTCGGGAGCAGGCGGCAGGAGCTCCGGCCGGGTGGCCATCAGCCGGCGGTGCCCCTCGGGGAGGCCGGGGTCGAGGACGATCGCGCTCACGAACCGTGACTATCCCCACAAGCCGTTTCCGCGCGCTTGCGGGTCACTTGCACGTCGGGTGATCCATGGGATTTCCTGACCGGATGAGTGCCGAGCCGTCGTGGGTGAAGGCCTGGACGGGTGGGCTGCCCGCCGTTCATGTCGGCAACGCCGCCGAGTTCAACGCCGCCTTCGGCGGGATACCGGCCGCGCGTGACCACTACTCGTGCCTGGCGGCCTTCGCCAGTCCGCGGCCCGCCCTCGTCGTGCTGCCGCTGCCCGTGCCGGACTGGTGGGTCCGGCACCTGGCCGGGACGCTGGGCTGGGGCGAGGTGCGGGTACGCGACGGGATCGCGGCGGACGGGCAGGTGTCGGCGGCTCTGGCGGGCCTGCCCGAGCTCGTCCCGCCCGGGATGGCGGTGCTGTCCTGGGGCCGCACACCCGCGTTCGACCGGATCCGGCCCGCTCCCGCCGGGGTGCTGGAGTGCGTCCGCCGCTTCGAGTCCAAACGCGGCTCCCACGAGCTCTTCCGCGAGCTGGCTCCGGGCCATCGCGGGATCCGGATCGCGGCACAGCGCCGGATCGCCGCACGCCGGGAGCTGCGAGGGGCGGCCATGCCGTACGTGCTCAAAACCGAGTACGGAGTGGGCGGCACGGGCACCCAGGTCGTGACGACGTCCCCGCCGCCCCGCAGGGTGCGCGGCCTGCTGCTGGAGGAGTACATCGCGGGCGTCGCCAACCCCACGTTCGACGCCGTCGTCGCCGCCGACGGGCAGGTGCACCCGGTCGGTACGGGAGCGATGGCGATCGACGGCACCCGCTACCAGGGCGTCACCGTCGGACCCGGCACGCTGCCCGCCGAGCAGGCGCGGACCGCGGCCGCGTTCGGCGCCGACGTGGGCGCGGCACTGGCCCGCCACGGCTACCGCGGCTGGTACGACGTGGACTTCGTGGCCGACCGGGCGGGCCTGCTGGCGCCCACCGAGATCAATCTGCGGCTCACCGGACCCTGCGCGGCCTTCACCATTCAGACGGCGCTGGACGGCCTGCACGGCGCCGGGCACCTGGTGCGCACCCTGGACTGCCTGCCGCTGGGCGCGCGGCTGCCGTCGACCGCGCTGCGCGAGCACGTCACGCGGCTGGCCGCGCACTGCCGGGAGCTCGGCGCGATCCTCCTGGTCACCATCCCGACCGCCGCGTTCGACCCCTTTCCCTACCTGGGGATCGCGCTCGCCGCCCGGACGATCCGGGAGCTCGACGCGGCGGAGCGGGCCGTGCGGGCCGCCAACGAGGCGCTCCGCGCCATGTTCATCGCCGTCGGTCGGTGACGAAGGCGACGAGCACCGCCGCGGCGATCATCAGGGTGACGTTGAACCCGTAGACCAGGGCGGCCTGCTGCGGCCAGTCGGTCTTGGCGGCCAGGCGGTAGAAGTTGTCCTGCGGCCACCACGCCAGCAGCAGCCAGGCGAGCGCCAGCCAGGCCGCCGTGGTCAGCGGTGCGGAGCGGCCCCGCCGGGCCAGCGCCGAGCGGCCCCGCAGCAGGACCATCACGCCCAGCCCGAACGAGGCGCACTCGAAAAGGTAGAGCCCGAAGAACAGTGCCGCCCACGGCAGCGGCACACCGGACAGGTCGGTGGAATAGGGCCAGAAGACGTTGGTGGTCGAAAAAGCCAGGAAGCCGAACAGGAGCGTGCCCCCGACCACCATCGACCCGCTCCCGGCCGTCGCGCCGCCGCCCTTGCCGCCCGCGGGCCGCTGCCCCTCCACCACCGGCAGGGGCAGCGCCGCGACGTCGATCTCGCCCTCAGGCGTGCGCGGCAACGCGGGTACCACCGCGACCACCTCGGGCAGCCGCCGCCGCGGCACCAACTCCGTCAGGAACTCGGTGACCCGATCCCGGTCCTTCTCGTCGGCCACGATGTAGGCGATCAGCTGCTCGCCCTCGACCACGACACACTCGGTCACCGCCGGATGCCCGCGTAAGCGCTGTTCGAGCTCGCCTTCGGTCAAAGCCGCCCCCGTCAGTCCCGCCGCCGGGCCACTCGGCCCGTCGATCAACGGTACTCCGCGCCGCCGCCACCGAGATCTCCCGCAGGGAACCTGTGGCTCGCCCGGACGTTCTAAAGTGCAGGCCGACCCAAGGAGATCCGCGGTGGAAAATCTGTTCCAGTACTTCCCGCTGCTGTTCGTGGCGGTGGGCATAGTGATCGTTCTGGGCTCGATCAAGGGGACCGTCGACAGCAGGCAGTTCGTCCGGCGGGCGCAGCGGGTGCCGGGCGTGGTCAGCGACGTCCGGACCACGTTCACGGGGCAAGGGGAGCACCTGAGGGCGAGGCAGCGGCCGGTCCTGACCTTCACGACCCTGGAGGGGCAGGAGATCACCACCGAAGCGGCGACCACCTCCGGCCTCGGCGTCGGCAACGAGACCGAGGTGCTCTACGACCCGCAGAACCCGACCAGGGCCGTGCCCGCGGCCAACCCCGGCGGAGGCTACGGCGGGATCATCGTCGGATGCGTCGCCGTCGTCATCGGCCTGGCCTTCTTCGCGGGCTTCTCCGGCTTTGCCGCATCCTCCGGCCCGGGGGAGAGCGACCAGCAGGGCGACCGGCAGACCCAGTGCGAGATGCAGCGGCCCGATGGCTCCTACGAGCCCATCGACTGCCCGCCCGATCTCGACCTCGGCGAGTGATCCCGACGCTCAAATCCGCCGGTCCCGGCGGGTGAAGGTCTAGGACGCGCAATTCAGGGCAGTTCGCCGGTTTTGACGAGCTCTTGGGAGAAGTCATGACCGAAGCCGGAGCCAAGGCGAGACAGGCGGCGGACAGCCCTGCCATGGACAGGCTGGCGCGGGTCGGGCTGGTCTGCCGCGGTGTGCTGTACGGGCTGATCGGGGTGCTGGCCGTGCAGATCGCGTTCGGGGACGGCGGGCGGGAGGCCGACAAGAGCGGGGCGATCAGCACGGTCGCGTCGCTGCCGTTCGGGGCCGTGATCTTGTGGGTCATGGTCGTGGGGTTCGCCGCCCTGACCCTGTGGCAGGCGTCGGAGGCGATCTTCGGCGCCCATGAACTCAAGGACCGGGCGGAGGCGGCCGGCCGGGTCGTGGTCTACGCGTTCGTGTGCACCGCGCTGCTGACCATGCTGCTGACGCACGAGACCGCCTCCGACGACCAGCGGACCCAGGACCTCACGGGAAAGCTGCTCGACCTGCCCGCGGGGCAGGTCCTGGTGGGCGCGATCGGGCTCGGCGTCGTCGCGCTCGGCGTCTATTGGCTGCGGTACGGCGTCAAGAAGGAGTTCCGCAAGGAGCTCAGGCCGATGCCGAGGCGGGCCGGCTCGGTGATGGACCGGCTCGGGCTCGCCGGCTACCTCGCGCGCGGGCTGATCGCCGGGCTGGCCGGCGTCTTCCTGGTCCAGGCGGCCGTCACCTTCGACCCGGACAAGGCCGGGGGCATCGACGCCACGCTCAGGGCGTTCGCCGACACGCCGGCCGGGCCCTGGCTGCTGGCGGTGGTGGCCCTCGGGCTGCTGCTGTTCGCCGGATACTGCTTCGGAGAGGCCCGCTGGCGGCGTACATGAGGCTGGACGACTGGTTCCTCACCGGCCCCGAACGCGGGAACGACGCGACCAGGCTCGCACCCTGGACGGAGGGCAACCTGGTGCGCCCGCTCGTCCACGGCGCCACCTACTTCGCCGAGCTCGCCGCGCGGCTGGCCGGCCTCGGAGAGGACGACCTGCTGCTGTTCTCCGACTGGCGCGGCGACCCCGACGAGCGGCTCACGCCGGACGGCCCCGAGGTGGCGGCCGCGATGGCGCGGGCGGCCGAGAGGGGAGCCCTGGTCCGAGGACTGATCTGGCGCTCGCACCTGGACTTCCTGCGCTTCAGCTCGGCCGAGAACCGGCACCTCGGCGAGGACATCGAGGCGGCCGGCGGGCAGGCGCTGCTCGACACCCGGGTGCGGCGTGGGGGCTCGCACCACCAGAAGTTCGTCGTCCTGCGCCATGACCGGGGACCGGGCCGGGACGTGGCGTTCGTCGGCGGCATCGACCTGTGCCACAGCCGCCGCGACGACGCCGAGCACCTGGGCGACCCGCAGGCGGCGCCGATGCCGGGCGCGTACGGCGATCGCCCGCCGTGGCACGACGTCCAGGTGGCGATCAGCGGCCCGGCGGTGGCCGAGGTGGAGAAGGTCTTCTGCGAGCGCTGGGAGGACCCGGCGCCGGAGACCCGCCAGCCGTTCAGGCGGCTGCGTGACCGTATGACCCGGATGGCCGACGTGCCGCCGCTGCCGGAGCCCGGCCCCGCGCCGCCGGCGGCCGGGACGCATGCCGTGCAGCTCCTGAGGACCTATCCCCACCTGCGCCACGCCTATCCGTTCGCGCCGGAGGGGGAGCGCAGCGTGGCCAGGGCGTACCGCAAGGTTCTGACGCGGGCGAGGTCGCTGGTCTACCTGGAGGACCAGTACCTGTGGTCCACGGAGGTGATCGAGCCGTTCGCCGAGGCGCTGGAGCGCGAGCCGGGCCTGCGCATGATCATCGTGGTGCCCCGCCATCCCGACCAGGACGGCTGGCTGGCCGGCCCGGCCAGCCTGATCGGCAGGTCGGAAGCGCTGGCCAGGCTGACGCGCGCGGGCGACGGCCGGGTCGCGATCTACGACCTGGAGAACCACCGGGGCACGCCGGTGTACGTGCACGCCAAGGTCTGCGTGGTCGACGACGTGTGGGCGAGCGTCGGCTCCGACAACGTGAACCTGCGCTCGTGGACGTTCGACTCCGAGCTGAGCTGCGCCGTCCTCGACGCGCAGCCCGACCCGCGTCCGCCCTCGGGAGCCCGCAGGTTCGCCAGGGAGCTGCGGCTCACGCTCGCCGCCGAGCACCTGGACCGCGACCCCGGCGACCTGGACGATCTGCTCGACCCGGAAAGCGCCTACGAGGCGTTCGCCGAGTCCGCCGCGCGGCTCGAGGCCTGGCACCGGGACGGCTGCCGGGGGCCCCGCCCGCCGGGCCGGCTGCGCCCGCATCCGCGGCCCGGGCTCGACCGCGTCCGCCGGGCGCTGGCCATGCCGCTGTACCGGATCGTCGTGGACCCCGACGGGCGGCCCTCGCGTTTACGCAGGTCGAACGAGTTCTGAGCGCCGCCGCCTCCGTGCGTACAGGATCGCCCGGGCGGCCATGACGACGCAGCCCACGCCGAGCAGCGCGCCGCAGACCACGTCGGTGAGGAAGTGCATGCCGCGGTACAGGCGCGACAGGCCGACGGCGAGCGGAGCGGCGATTCCGAGCGTCCAGATCAGCACCTGGAGCACCCTGTTGCGGACATGCGTGGTCAGGACGAGCGCCATCCCGCAGTAGAACGCGACGGCGGCGCTGACGTGCCCCGACGGGAAGCTGGAGGTGGGCGGGGCCGGGTCGATGTGCCGCACGGGCGGCCGGTGCCGGCCGACGGCCTCGGTGGTGGCCAGGAAGATGAGGGACTGGCTCCAGACGGCCGCGACGATGAAGATCGATTCGCGCCGGCGCCGGTAGACCAGTCTGAAGACGATCGCGGCGATCACGGTGAGCGCCACGATGTACGGGGTGTCCGACAGGCTGCTGCCGACGTCGGTGAGCGTGTTCCACAGCGAGGTGCGGCCGGCGGCCAGGCTCCGGCTCACTGACGCCTCACCGGTGGGCCAGGCGAGGATCGCCCTGCCCACGCCGTACGTCACCGCGGCCATCAGGATCATCGGCAGCACGATCGATAACGCGTAGCGCTTCACTTCTTCTCATCGCCCGCTTTCACGAACTCGGGTTCCACTCCCTCGACCGGCGGCGAGGCGGGCCTGCGTCCCTGCTCGCGCCGCCACGTCTCGAACGCCGCCGCCGTCGCGGCGATCACGGCCACGCCCAGCACGATCCCGGCGACCACATCGCTCACCCAGTGCACGCCGAGCGCGATCCTCGTGTAGCCGACGGACAACACCAGGAAGCAGGCGACGGCCCACGCCACCACCCGCCCCCACCGGGGCAGCAAGGGCAGGACGAGCAGGACGATCACTCCCGCGCCGAGCGTCACGTTCACCGCGTGGCCCGAGGGGAAGGAGTCGCCCGGCGCCAGTGCGACGGGGTCCGGAAGGTGCGGCCTGGCCCGGGCCACGACGATCTTGAGCGCCAGGCCGAGCAGCCCGCCCACGGTGATGGTGGTGACCGCCCAGACGGCCAGCCTCGGCGCGCCCTCGTACAGCAGCCAGACGGCGTACGCGATGACCGCGACGCGCCACGGCCACGGCCCGAAGAGATCCGTCCACACGATGAGGAACCTCGTCACCTCGGGATGGGTGAGCGCATACGCGTGCAGATATCGCGCGGCTCCCGCGTCCAGTCCGTCGACGGGCATCTTGGCCACGACGAGCAGCAGGGTGAACGGGACCATGATGAGCGCCACCGCCAAGCTGGCGAGCGTCAGTCGCAATCCCAGTCCGCGGTCGCCGTGGATACTCATTCGCGCACGGCTACCCCGGCACGCGGGATTGATTCCTCCGCCTGAAATCCGGCGCCCGGGGTAGTCCGGAACGCATGTCCCCCATCGTGGCCGTTGTCGCGCACCGCAAGAAGACCCTCGGCGCGGGTCTGGACAGACTACGCGTGCTCATCACCGAGGAGGGCGTCGCCGAGCTCCTCTGGTACGAGGTGCCCAAGAGCAAGAAGGCCCCCAAGAAGGTCCGGCAAGCCCTCGATCAGGGCGCCGAGCTGGTGTTCGTCTGGGGCGGCGACGGCATGGTGCAGCGCTGTGCCGACGCGATGGCCGGCTCCGGCGTGCCGATGGCCGTGCTCCCCGCGGGGACGGCGAACCTGTTCGCCGCCAACCTCGGCATCCCCGCCGACCTCGACGAGGCGGTGCGGATCGGCTTCCACGGCCGGCGGGAGAAGCTGGACCTGGGGGTGCTCAACGGCGAGCACTTCGCGGTGATGGCGGGGGCCGGGTTCGAGGCCGAGATGGTCGCCGACGCCGGCGGGCGGGCCAAGAAGCGGCTCGGCAAGCTGAGCTATGTCAAGGCGGCCGTCCGGCACGTCGGCGAGCCGCTCGTGCCGATGAAGATCAAGATCGACGGGACGACCTGGTTCGAGGGCCGGGCGAGCTGCCTGCTGCTGGGCAACGTGAGCACGATCGCCGGCGGCGTCCAGGCGTTCGACGACGCGCGGCCGGACGACGGCTGGCTGGAGGTCGGCGTCTCGACCGCTCAGGGGCCGCTCGAATGGGCGCGGGTGATCGGCAGGATGGCCGCGGGGCGCTCCGACGACTCGCCGCTCGTCCGGATCACGCGGGCCAGGAAGGTGTCGGCCCGGTTCGGGGTGCCGCTGATGTACGAGCTCGACGGCGGGGAACGCGAGCCCACCCGCCGGCTCAAGGCCGAGGCCGCCGCGGGTGCGCTCACGGTCTGCCTGCCTCTGGACGAGCGGCAGCCGGGTTGACGATCTTTCCCGTAATCCCTACTGTTAAGGTGGGTATTGTCACGGGAGGGCGGGTCGGGGTGAGCGCTGTAGCGGTGATCGGGGCCGGTCCCACGGGGACGTCCGTCGTGGAGCGGATCTGCGCCAACGCTCCCGAGCTGCTCGGAGACCACGTGCTGGACGTGCACGTGGTGGACCCGTACCCGCACGGCGCGGGCCGGGTCTGGCGCGCGGGCCAGCCGGACCTGCTGTGGGCCAACTCGGCGGCGGCCGACATCACGGTCTTCACCGACGGGTCGGTGCGCTGCGAGGGCCCGCTCCGTCCCGGGCCGTCGCTGGCCGAATGGCTCGGGAGCGAGCCCGGGTACTTCGCGCCGCGCCCGGTCCTCGGCCGCTATCTCTCCTTCGCCTTCGGTCAGGTGGTGCGGACCGCGCCGCCCAACGTACGGGTGCGGCTGCACCGGGCCACCGCCGTCGGCCTGGCCGACGTGCGCGGGGGCCAGCGGGTGGAGCTGTCCGGCGGGGGAGCGCTGGAGGTGGACGCGGTGGTGCTCGCGCAGGGCCACCAGGGCGCGCTGCCCTCGCCGCCGGAGGCGGAGGAGCTCGCCTTCGCCGCCCGGCACGGCCTGTCCTACCTCCCCGCCGGGTACGCCGCCGACCTCGACCCGGGCGTGATCCCGGCCGGGGAGCCGGTGCTCGTACGGGGTGCCGGGCTGGCGTTCGCCGACCTGCTGGCGCTGCTCACGGCGGGACGCGGCGGCCGTTTCACCGAATACGGCGGCGAGCTGCACTATGTGCCCGGCGGGTCCGAGCCGCGGCTGTACGTGGGGTCGCGCAGGGGAGTGCCGTACCACGCCAAGACCGGCTACCGGCTCGCCGCGCCGCCGCCCGGCCTGCCCGGGTTCGTCACCCCGGGCACGCCTGCCGGGGAGCTGCGGCGGGCGGTGGCCAAGGAGCTGGCGTACGCGTACTACTTCGAGCTGTTCAACGGGCACCCGTCGCGGACCCGGATCGGCTGGGACGCGTTCGAGCCCGCCTTCGCGCAGGTCGAGTGGGGCGGGAAGGAGATGCGCGCGCTCGTCACCAGGTCGGTGCCGCGCTTCGCCGACCGGCTGCGGCTGGACCGGCTGGAACGGCCGCTGCACGGGATGCGCTTCGGCGACCTGGCCGGGCTGGGGCGCTGGATGGGCGGCTACCTGACGGCCGACCTGGAGCGCCGGGCCGACCCGGCGCACAGCGCGGACCTGGCCCTGATCCACGGCCTGAACGCGCTGCGCGGGGTGGTGCCGGCGGATCCCTGGTTCCAGGGCCTGTACAACTACCTCGCCAGCGGCCCGCCCGCGTCCCGGCTGGCCGAGCTGCGGGCGCTGGCGCGGGCCGGGGTGGTCACGTTCCTGGGCGAGGGCATCCGGGTCGGGCGGGACGAGCGGGCGGGGGCCTGGCGGGCGGTCAGCACGAGCGTGCCCGGCGCGGTGGAGGCGCGGGCGCTGGTGGAGGCCCGGTTGCCGGAGCCGACCGTCGCCCGCAGCAGCGACCCGCTCCTCGGCGCGCTCTTCGCCCGGGGCGAGTGCCGCGAGGAGTCCGGCCTCCTGGACGTCCGCCTCCCGGACCGCCGCCTCGTCGCCCGCACCGGCGCCGTCCATCCCCGCCGCTTCGCCCTCGGCATGTGGACGGCGGGCGGCCCCGGCACGGCCGGATTCGCCCGCCCGGGCGTCGACGCCCCGCTGTTCCGCCAGACGGACGCCCTGGCCCGCACCCTCCTGAGCGTCACGACCGCCGCCCGCCTCCGCCCGGCGGCGTAGCGGAGCGGCGGGCGTTGTTCAGCTCGGGGCGGGCTGGGGCGCCGGTGCGTCCCCGGGATGCATGGCAGCGGCCATGTCGCTGGCCATGTCGGTGGCCGTGCGGACGAAGGCGGCGACGGCCGGTGAGCGGCTGTGGTGCGGCCAGGCCAGGGTGAGGGTGAGCGGCGCCAGGTCGCTGACGATCCGGTACGCGATGCCGGGCCGGGGGTGGCGCGGCGCGACCGAGGCCGGGGGGAACCAGACGATGCTGCCCACCTCGACCAGGTTGAAGATCTCTGCCAGGTCCAGGCGTCTCGGCCGGGTCCCTGCCGTCGCGGGGCAGGCTTCCTGGCCGTCGGCGGGTGTCCCGTCGGGGAGGACCCTGCCGGTCAGGTCGGCCAGGCGCAGGTGCGAGCGGGAGGCCAGCGGATCGGAGGCGGCCAGCGCGACCAGCCGGGGCTCGGTCAGCAGCGGTTCGACGTCCAGGCCACGTGCGTCAAGGGGTTCGTCAAGGGGAGCGGGCACCAGGGCGACGTCCGCGCGGCCGTCGTGCAGCGCCGACAGTTGCTCCCCCTTCCCGCCCAGCACGAGCTCCACCGGGAGGGCGGCCGGCTCGCTCCGGTACGCGGCGAGGATCCGCGGCAGCAGCCCGCCGTCGTAGTCGGCCTTCAGCGCCAGGCGCAGCCCGGGGTCGGACCGGCCGGCGTGCCGGGCCCGCCGGGCGGCCGCGGCCACCGCGTCGAGCGCGATCCGGGCGTCGCGCAGCAGGGTCTCGCCGGCGGGGGTGAGCGCGACGTGGCGCGTGGTGCGCTCCAGCAGCGGCACGCCCAGCTGCCGCTCCAGGGCCCGGATCGCGCGGGACAGCGGCGGCTGCGCCATGCCGAGCCGCTCGGCCGCGCGCCCGAAATGCAGCTCCTCGGCGACGGCCACGAAGTAGCGGAGTTGCCGGACCTCCAGGTCATTCATACCTCGACAGTATCAATGGTGATCGAATCGGTCCTTCAGGTCTGCCGCGGCGCCGGGTTGACTGGGCTCTCGTTCTTCCCGTCCATACTTCCCTCCAGGGGTTTTCATGATCGTCGTCACTACGCCCACCGGTAAGATCGGCCGCCAGGTCCTCGACCGCCTCATGGCCGCCGGCGCACCCACCCGGGTGATCGCGCGCGAGCCCGACCGGCTGCCCGCCGCGGTGCGCGCGTACGCCGAGGTCGTCGAGGGCTCGCACCGCGAGCTCGACGTGGTCACCAAGGCGTTCGCCGGCGCCCGCACCGTCTTCTGGCTGGTGCCGTCCGACCCTCGCTCCGCGAGCGTCGATGCCGCCTACCCCGGCTTCAGCCGGCCCGCGTGCGAGGCCATCGCGACCCAGGGGGTCGAGCGGGTGGTCGGAGTCTCGGCCCTGGGCCGCGGGACGGCGGTGGCCGGGAACGCCGGGTACGTGACGGCGTCCCTCGCCATGGACGACCTGATCGCGAGCACGGGCGTGAGCTACCGGGCGCTGGCGATGCCCTCGTTCATGGACAACCTGCTGCGCCAGGCCGAGCTGATCAGGAACCGGTCCATGTTCACCTCGCCGATCTCCGGCGACCACAAGGCTCCGAGCTGCGCCACCCGCGACATCGCCGCGGTCGCCGCCGGCCTGCTGCTCGACGACACCTGGAGCGGTGTCGAGGAGGTCCCGGTGCTCGGCCCCGAGGACCTCTCCTTCGAGGACATGGCGCGGATCATGTCCGAGGTGCTGAGCCGCCCGATCCGCTTCGAGCAGTTGTCGGGCGAAGCGTTCAAGGCCGGGCTGGTGGGGTCGGGGATGTCCGAAGTCATGGCCCAGGGGATGCTGGACATGGCGCTGGCCAAGGACGCCGGACTCGACAACGGCGCCGTCCGCACCCCTCGGACGAGCACCCCCACCACCTTCCGTCAGTGGTGCGAGGAGGTGCTCAAGCCGGTCGTCCTCGCCTGACGGGGGCGCTCACACGCTGCGCAGGACCGAGACCACGATGCCCAGCACCGCGGCGCCGTCGCCGTCGATGACGTCGTAGGCGGGGTTGCGCGGTTCGAGGAAGACGTGCCCGCCGCGCCGGCGGAACACCTTGACCGTGGCCTCGCCGTCGATCATCGCGGCGACGATCTGGCCCGAGTGGGCCTCGGGCTGCTGCCGCACCACGACCATGTCGCCGTCGCAGATCGCGGCGTCGATCATCGAATCGCCCCGCACGCGCAGGGCGAACACGGTGCCGCGCCCGGTGAGGTCGCGGGGCAGGGTCAGCGTGTCGTCCACGTGCTCGTCGGCCAGGATGGGAGTGCCCGCGGCGATGTCGCCGACCACGGGCACGCTCACCACGTCGCCGGCGGGCTCCGGCGCCGAGCCCCGCAGGAACAGGCGTACGTCGATCGGCCGGGTCATGGTCGCGCCCCGGCGCAGGAACCCCTTCTCCTCCAGGCTCTTCAGGTGCTTCGACACCGAGGAGGACGACCGCAGCCCGACCGCGTGGCCGATCTCGCGCGTGCCCGGGGGATAGCCGTACCTGACCACCCAGTCGCGGATCATGGCCAGGATCCGCTGCTGGCGCGGCGGCAGGGCCGAGAAGTCCAGATACTCGAACGCGTCAGGATCGTCGAAGGTGGTCACCTGCGAAATGCTAGAGGCAGGCCCGGCTAGGCGGTCACCTGCAACACGATCTTGCCCTGGATGTGACCCTGTTCGGCCCGTTCGTGCGCCTTGGCCGCGTCCCGGAGCGGGAAGACGGAGTCGACGCCGACCCGGAGGCGGCCCTCGTCCATCAGCCGGGCCAGCTCCCCCATCTGCGCCCCGTCCGAGCGCACCTGGCCCCCGCGCTTCTCGATGCCCCGCCGGGCCATCTCCTCCTCGCCGTACTCCCCGAGGAAGACGGGGCTGTAGACGCCGCCGTCCCTGATCGCGGGCAGCAGCCGGTACGCCTGGGGCCCGCCGACGGTGTCGAGCACGTAGTCCACGTCCCGGACCACCTCCCCGACGGCGGCCCGCGTGTAGTCGACGAACTCGGCCACCCCCAGATCCTTCAGGAACGCCTCATGGCGCCCGGAGGCGACGCCGATCACGTGGCAGCCGGCGTCGACGGCGAGCTGCGCGGCGAAGTGCCCCACGCCGCCGGCCGCGCCGTTCACGAGCACCCGGCTGCCCGGCTCGAGCTTGATGTAGTCGAACAGGAACTGGTACGCCGTGAGCCCCGCCATCGGCACGCCCGCCGCCCGCAGGTGATCGACCGACTCGGGCTTCCTGGCGAGGTCCCCGGCGGGCGAGGTGGTGTACTCGGCGTACGCCCGGGCGCCCAGGCTCGGGAAGCGGAGCAGCCCGAACACCTCGTCCCCCACCTGCCACTCGGTGACGCCGGGCCCGAGCGCGGCCACGACGCCCGACACGTCGGTCCCCGGCGTGTACGGCAGGGGCAGCTCCGGCCGCCGGTCCTCGGGGATGAGGGTGAAGCCCTTCCGGGCGTACCAGTCCGGCGGGTTCATCCCGGCGGCGTGGACGCGGACCAGGACCTCGCCGGGCCCCGGCTCGGGCCGGGCGATCTCCTCGTACACGAGCACCTCCGGGCCACCCGGGGCGTGGAGGCGCACGGCATGCATGGTCGCGGGCATGGCTTCTCCCAACGGAATCGGCCCCACTATGATGTGGAGCAGTGCTCCGGATCATAACTGGAGCACTGCTCCACTTGTCAATGGAAGGACCGTGCATGCCGGGCGAATCACCGGATACCGCCGCGCCGAAAACCTCCCCCGAGCTGCGCGCCGACGCGCGGCGCAACCGGGAGCGCATCCTCGCCGTGGCGCGGGTCGTCGTCGAGGAGCAGGGGACCGAGGCGTCCCTGCGCGACATCGCCCGGCGCGCGCAGGTCGGGCTCGGGACGCTCTACCGGCACTTCCCCACCCGGGAGGCGCTGCTGGAGGCGCTGCTGCGGCAGAGCTTCGACCGGCTCGCCGCGCGGGCGCAGGCCCTGGGCGAGAGCGAGGCGCCGTACGAGGCGCTGGTGGCGTTCCTGGAGGACCTCATCGGGGGCGCGGCGGCCTACCGGGGGCTGGCCGCGTCCATGATGGCCACGATCAACGACGAGGAGTCCCCGCTGCACGCCTCGTGCGCGGCGATGCGCTCGGCGGCCGGCCACCTCCTGGAACGCGCCCAGGGGGCCGGGCGCATCCGGGCCGACGTCGACGGGACGGACGTGTTCGCGCTGGCCAACGCGCTCAGCTGGATCACCGACCAGGCGCCGTCCCTCGCCTCGCGCCGCGACCACCTCTTCGCGCTCGTCATGTCCGGCCTCACCGCGCGGTCATGAACCCGCTCGATCAACGGGTGACGTGACCGACGCGGAAGAAGCCGTCCGGGTCGTAGGCCCGCTTGACCTCGCGCAGCCGCCGGAAGTCGCCGGTCGTGTACGCCGCCGCCGTCCTTGCCGGGTCGGCCAGGAAGTTGAGGAACGTGCCGCCGTTGGCGTACGGGCGCAGCTCCTCCGCCAGCCCCGGCACGACGGTGTCCACGATGACCGACAGCTTCGTGCCGCGGTGGCTGACCGGGCCGGCGTCCTGACCCGGGCGGGCCATCGCGCCGCCCCAGTGGCGGATCTCCACTGTCTGCGCGTGCTCCGCGGCCCGCACCAGCGTGCCGATCACCTCGTCGGGCACCGACTCGAACATGTCCATGTGCCGGTTGGGCGTGCCGCCCATGGAGGTGGCCGCGTACGTGCTGGAGCGCGTCTCGTCCAGCAGTGCCGGGCCGGCCGCCCGCCACAGCGGCGCGAGCAGCCGCCTGGCCTCCTCGGCCTCGCCGGCGTGCACCACCTTGACCATGACGACGTGCCTGCCGCGCACCGCCTCCGGCGCGTCCTCGGGCATCCGCCTGAGCACCACCGCCGTGCTGATCTCGTCGGGGGCGTCCTCGATCCAGCTCCGGTACGCGGTCAGCGTCTCGGCCGCCGCCTCGATCGGGAAGTACGCGAACCCCGAGAACACCCGCTCGACCGGGTGGAGGCGGAACTCCAGCGAGGTGACGACGCCGAACCCGCCACCGCCGCCGCGCAGCGTCCAGAACAGCTCGGGGTGGCTGTCCGCGCTCGCCACGACGTGCCGGCCGTCGGCCAGCAGCACCTCGGCGCGCACCACGCTGTCGGCCGCGAACCCGTGCTTGCGCGCCAGCCACCCGAGCCCGCCGCCGAGCGTGTAGCCGGTGACGCCGACCGACGGCGACGACCCCGACAGCGGCGCCAGCCCGAACGGCGCGACGGCCGCGACCACCTCGCCCCAGAGCGCCCCCGGCCCCACCCGGGCGATCCGCCGGTCCGGGTCCACCAGGACCGAGGCCATGGGGGAGGTCCTGACCAGGACGCCGCCGTCGCACGCCTCGTGCGTGCCGTGCCCGGTCGCCTGCACCGCGAACGGCACCCCGTGCTGCCGCGCCGCCAGCAGCGCGCCGCGCAGGTCGGCCACGCCGTACGCCTCGGCCACCAGGGCCGGGTGGGCGTCCACGCGCGGGTTGAGCGAGCGGCGCAGCTCCTCGTACCCGGCCTCGCCCGGCAGGTGGACGGCCCCGGCGAACCCGGGGAGCGTGATCTCGTCCTGGATGGTGTACGGCTGGCTCATCTCTCGGCCCTTCTCTCCTGTGATCTGAGATCACTGTGCTGGAGGGCGCTTACGGCTTCATTCCCGTCGACTTACCGCGGCCCTTAAGTCCCGAGGATCCTCGCAAGCGGCGGTGACAGAATCCGCCCGCCGTCTCCGTCTCCGGTACGCCGCGGGACGTAGGGGCCTGCGCGCCGCCGCCCCCCGTACTACACCGACGGTCGTACGGCCAGACTGATCCGCCGTCCTTGGCGCGGTCAGGTGACGGGTACGATCTCGGCGGCGGTCAGGACGCCGTCCTCGATGGTGAGCAGGCCCAGCGTGCCGTGCGGCTGACGGCGGCGGTCGGTGGGGGAGCCGGGGTTGAAGATACGCAGGCCGTCGCCCGACTCGTCCAGCGGGATGTGCGAGTGGCCGAAGACGACCAGGTCCGCCTGAGGGAAGCGGCGCCGCAGGCGGTCGAGGCGCCCCTTGGCCGGGCCGCTGTCGTGGATCATGCCGATCCGCAGCCCGTCCAGGGTCAGCTCCAGCGTCTCCGGCGCCACCACGTCCGGGCCGTCGTTGTTGCCCTTCACGACGTGGACGGGGGCGTACGCGGCCAGTTCGTCCAGCACGGAGGCCACGCAGACGTCGCCCGCGTGCAGGATGACGTCCGCGGCGCGCAGGTGCGCGGCGACGCGGGGCGGGCAGGAACGCCAGCGCCTGGGCGCGTGCGTGTCCGACAACGCGACGACTCTCACGACCCTTCCCTGCCCGCTCCACGCTCGCGGTACCTCGCCCCGCTCTAAGATCGACCCGTGCAGGAGCCGGACATTCACGCCATAGCCGCCCGACTGGTCGAGGTGCGCGGGGTGGTGGCCGTCGTCCTGGGTGGGAGCCGGGCGCGCGGCACGCACCGGCCGGACTCCGACATCGACCTCGGCCTCTACTACCGGGGCCCGCTCGACGTGGCCGCCCTGCGCGCCCTGGCGCGGGAGGTGACGGGCGAGCCGACCGAGGTGACCGAGCCGGGCGGCTGGGGGCCGTGGGTGGACGGCGGCGGCTGGCTCACCGTGGACGGCCTGCGGGTCGACTGGATCTACCGCGACCTCGACCGCGTCCACCGCGTCTGGGACGACTGCCGCCAGGGCCGTTACGAGATCGGCTTCCAGCCCGGACACCCTCTCGGCTTCTACTCCCACGCCTACGCCGGCGAGGTCGCCCTGTGCCGGGTCCTCGCCGACCCCACCGGCGAGCTCGCCGCCCTGCGGCGGGACGTCGCGGACGGATACCCGCCCGCGCTGCGCCAGGCGCTGATCAGCGGGTTGTGGGAGGCCGACTTCGCCCTGATGATCGGCGGCTACGGCGCCAAGGGCCAGGACCCGGCGTACGCGGCCGGTGCGCTCTTCCGTGCCGTCGGCGTCGCCTGCCATGCCCTGCACGCCGCCGACGGCGCCTGGCTGATCAACGAGAAGGGCATGGTCGCCGCGGCCGCCCGGCTCCCCTCGGCCCCGCCCGGCTTCGGCGAGCGGGCCCAGGCGCTGCTGGCGGAGGTGGGGCGTACCCCGGAGGAGATCGCCCGGACGATCGACGCCGCGGCGGGCCTCATGGCGGACGTGCGTGCCGCCTGCGGCTGACGCGATGATCGCTGGGATAACCTGACCCGGTGCGAATAGGCGTGAATGTTCCCAATTTCGGCCCCGGCGCCAACCCTGACGTGCTGCGCAGCTGGGCGCAGACCGTCGAGGGGCTCGGATACGACCTGCTCATGGTCTCCGACCACGTGGCCATCACCTCAGACGTCGCCAAGCAGTATCCCGCGCCGTTCTACGAGCCGTTCACGACTCTGGCCTGGCTCGCCGGCTCCACCACCCGGATCGGGCTCGGCACCACGGTGCTCATCGTGCCGTACCGCCACCCGCTGCTCACCGCCCGCATGGCGGCCAACCTCAACGACCTCAGCGGCGGGCGGCTGGTGCTGGGCGTGGGGATCGGGTGGGCTCGGCAGGAGTTCGAGGCGCTCGGAGCGGTGTACGAGCGGCGCGGCAAGGTGACCGACGAATACCTCGCCGCCATCCGCACCGCCTGGGCCGACGAGGGCGACTACCGTTCCGGCGGCGTGCCGATCTGGGTCGGCGGCGGCAGCGAGGCGGGGCTGCGCAGGGCGGTGCGTTACGGCGATGGGTGGCACCCGCTCAGGAGCACCCTGCCCTGGCTGCGCGAGAACTGGTCGCGTCTGAAGGAGATCGCCGCCGAGGAGGGCCGGCCGGTGCCCGCCCTGACGCCCAGGATCCTGCTGCGCGTCACCGACGCGCCGCCGGCGGAGCGGCGCGCGGGCGAGGGCACGATCGAGCAGGTCATGGCCGACCTGGAGGAGCTGCGGCTGCTCGGCGCGGAGACGGTCGTCCTCGACCCGTTCCACTCGGACCCGGACGAGACGCTGCACCCCGAGGCGGCCTGGGAGATGCTCGCCGCCGTGGCCGCCCGCCGCACCTGAGGCGCCTCAGAGCAGGCTCGCCTCAGGGCCGGCCCGCGGGATCCTCGCGGGCCGGCAGCCGCGCCGCCAGCTCCTCCAGGTCGCCGACGAACCAGATGTGCCCGCCCCGGTTCGACTCGAACACCCAGTCGCGCAGCGCCGAGCTGGCGGCGGTGAAGCGGGAGATGTCCCCCACGACGGCCAGGCCGACGCGGTAGTTGACGAACTTCTGCGCGATCTCGCCCGCCACGCCCGTGCGCAGCGCGAAGAAGTCGTCGTGCAGCCGCCCGGCGGGGACGGCCACCCAGCTCGCGCCCCTGCCGAAGGCCTCGCCGAGCAGGTCGAGCGCGTCGCGGGTCTCGCGCAGCGGCTCGCCGTGCGGCTCGCAGACGTATACGCGGTCGTCAAGCATGTGCGGTCTCCAGGAAGTCCATGATCTCTTGGGTGTGGGCGGGGAGCAGGTGGCCGGTGCCGGGCAGGAGCCGTACGTCCGCGTCCGGCGCGGCACGCAGCAGGCGACGGCGGGTGCCGTACGAGTCGAGCATCCGGTCGCGGCCTCCGGCGATGACCAGCAGCGGCATCGTGAGGCGGCTCAGGGCCGCGTCGGGGAAGATCGGCAGCTTGCCGCGGCGGGGCCGGAAGCTCCGGTGGATCAGCAGCGCGAACTCGGTGAAGTCGTCGTCCGGGGGCGCGGGACCGGTGGCGGGGCCGAGGACGAGGCGCATCGCCCGGCGGCGGCCCCGTTCCCCGCCGAACGCCAGCAGCGGCAGCGCCCCGAGCAGCGGCAGCCACCGCTGCCGGCCGATGCCGCTCGGGCACATCAGCGCGAGCCGTTCGACCCGGTCAGGCCGGCAGGTGGCGTAGTCGAGCGCCATCCACCCGCCCAGCGACACCGCGGCGATCGAGACCCGTTCGATGCCCAGCCCGGCCAGCACCTCCGCCAGCCAGCCGGCGTAGACGCCGGGCTCCAGCGGCGGCCGTGACGGCGCGCTCAGCCCCGGCTCGCCGATGAGGTCGACCGCGTGGACCCGGAACCGCCGTGCCCACGCGGCGACGTCCGCCAGCCACATGGCGCTGTTGGTGCCCGACCCGTGCAGGAGCAGCAGCGGCGGCGCGCCGGCGGGCCCGCACGCCACCACGAACGTCTCCCCGTGCCCGGTCGGCACCCGCACATGCTCGTACGGCACCGGCCAGCGCTCGAGGAGCTCCCGGTAGCGCCGTTCGACGGCCCCCGCGCCCTCCGGCGAGGCGTAGATCGCGACCACGGGCCTCACTCCCTCACCAGCGCGTCGATGATCCTCAGGACCTGGGCGCTCTCCTCCAGCGTGCCCAGCACGATGACCTTCAGGTGCTCGCGTTCCTCGTCGTAGACGAACTCCACGCGCAGGCCATGGGGGCGGCTCGCCAGCGACCCCAGGACCATCGTGCTGACCCGGTCCATGTCGCGCCTGGCGATGCCGTCGACCTGCACGATGCTCGACGCCTCCGCGCGGCGGGGCGTGACGAGCGGCGTGCCGGTGAAGGCCGCCAGGTCCTCCTTGGCGATCCGGTACTGCTTGCCGATGCGCACGGCCGGCAGCCGCCCGTCGCGTACGTAGTTGCGGACGGTCTTGACGTGCAACCCCAGCAGGGCCGCCACCTGTTCGACGGTGTAATACTCCATATCGCTCCCTATGATGGCACACAATAGGGAAGGATAGGGAATGAATAAAGCGGGTGAAAGCGGGCGTAAAGCGATCTTCTATTCGGCCCACTAGTCTCACCGTTCATGACCCGCCTCAGCCCGGCTCTCGGGCCGCTCACCCCCCGCCAGCGCTGGCGGAGGGTCCGCCTCCAGGCCTACTCCTGGTCCCTGACCGGCGCGTACCGGCTGGGCGCGATGCACCCCGCCATCTGGCGGCTCGTCGCCCGGAGCTACCACCCGGCCTTTGACTGGCTGGCGGCCCGGCACGCCAGGCTGGCCTGCCAGTTCGCCGCCGTGGACGTGCCCGCCTACCGGCACTTCCTGGGGGCGAACGGCGCCGGGCACGCCAGGAGGCTGGCGGACTTCCCCGAGACCAGCAAGCAGAACTACGCCGCCGTGTACGACGAGGAGAGCCGCTGCCAGGAAGGCAGGTTGCACCGGCCCGGCGTGATCGTGGACGAGTCGTCGGGGTCCAGCGGCAAGCCGTACAACTGGGTACGCGGGCCGCGCGAGCTCAAGGGCATCTACCGCAACGCGGCCGGCTACATCGAGCTGGTCTTCCCCGGCAAGCGGCTGTTCGTGATCAACGCGTACTCGATGGGCGCCTGGGCCACCGGCACCACCACGGGCACCGCCATGGCGCGCGTCGCGATGGTCAAGAACACCGGCCCCGACCTGGAGAAGATCGCCGACACGCTGGAGCACTTCGGGCCCGGCTACGACTACGTGGTGGCCGCGTACCCGCCGTTCCTCAAGCACCTGCGCGACCGCCTGGACGAGAGCGGTTTCCCGTGGCGGGACTACCGCATCCGCGGCATGGTCGGCGGCGAGGGCATGACCGAGGCGCTGCGCGACTACCTGGAGGAGCGCTTCGAGGAGGTCCGCTCCGGTTACGGCGCCAGCGACCTGACGATCGGGATGGGCGCGGAGAGCGGGTTCAGCGTGTGGCTGCGCAAGCGCCTGGCCACCGACCAGCGGCTGCGCGAGCTGTTACTCGGACCGGGGGAGCAGCGGCTGCCGATGATCTTCCACTACAACCCGCTGGAGACGTTCCTGGAGGTCAACGGCGAGGGCGAGCTGCTCTGCACCATCAACACCAAGAGCTGCCTGCAGCCCAAGCTGCGTTACAACGTCGGCGACGAGGCCAGGCTGCACACCCTCGCCGACGTCAGGCGGGCGCTCGGCGCCGACGAATACGAGCGCGCGTGGACCGACGAGCGGATGAACCTGCCGCTGCTGTTCCTGTTCGGCCGCAAGGACTCGACGATCTCCTACATGGGGGCCAACCTGTATCCGCAGGACGTCGAGTACGGCCTCTACCAGGGCAATCCGTACGCGGCCGCGATCAACCGGTTCTGCCTGTCGCTGGAGGAGCTCCCGGGCCTGGAGTACCGCCCGGTGATCAACATCGAGCTGCGCGGCCCTGACGCCGCCGACCGCGACGAACTCGCCGAGATCTGCCGCAAGGGCGTGGTCGCCCACCTGAGCGCCGTCTCGCGCGACTTCGCCGAGTCGCTCAAGGAGGACCCGACGGCCGCCGACCTGCGCGTCAAGGTCTTCGACCCGGGCGAGGGGCCGTTCGCCGGCCTCACGAAGATGAAGAACGTCTACCTGGTGAAGGACGCATGAGGACCACGGACTTCAGCAAGGCACCGGCGCAGGGGCGGGCGACGGCGATGTTCGTCGGCGCGACCCGCTACCGGGGGCCGCTGTCGATAGTCACGCTCACCCTGACCTGGTTCCGCATGGTGCGGGACATGAAGCGGATGCGCGGCTACTGCTGGCACAAGGTCTACTGGGAGTTCCCGTTCACGCTGGGCACGCTCGCGTTCTTCGAGGACCGCGACGCGCTGCTGCGCTTCGCCCGCAGCCGCCACCACCGCAAGCTCATGCAGTGGGTGACGGACGGCACCAGGAACGCCACCGGCGGCTACATCCGGCTCTACAACGCCGAGCCGGAGGGCTACAGCAACGGGGTCTGGCGCGCGGAGGGCGGGCCGATGGCGCACATCGAGACGTTCACCCCGCTGTCCGTCGAGGATGGCGAGGGTCCCCGGGTGAGGCGCGGGTGACGCTGCATCCCGTCGAGAGCCGCCGCGACCTGCGCGACTTCCTCGCGCTGACCGACCGCGTCTACGCGGGCGAGCCGCGCTTCATCCCGCCGCTGCACGCGCAGGTACGCACGTGGCACCGGCAGGGGGTACGGCTGTTCCTGCTCAGGCGGCGCGGGCGGGTGGTCGCGCGGACCACCCTGCACACCGACGCCGCGCTGGACGCCAAGCTGGGCCGGGCCACGCAGCTGTTCGGGCTGACCGAGTTCGCGGAGGAGGCGGCGGAGGAACTGTTCGACGGCATCCTCGCGGCCGGGCGCGACGCCGGGAAGGAGGCAGTGTTCGGGCCGGTGTCGCTGCTGCCCAACCAGGCGGGCGGGGTCATCACCTCCGGTTTCGACGAGCGCGGCTTCATCGACAGCGCCTGGAACCACCCGTACTATCCGGTGGCGTACGAGGCGTGCGGCTTCGCCCGCCGCTTCGAGTCCGACACCTGGATCTGCCCGGTGCCGGAGGAGCCGGTGTTCGCGTTCGACGACGGGCGGATCGCGGCCGAGGGGCTGCGCGTGCACCGGGGCGACCGGCGGCGGGTGGCGGAGCAGTTGCCGATCCTGCGGGAGATGCTGAACGCCAGTTTCGCGCAGCTCGGCTACTACACGGAGATCTCGGCGGAGCAGCTCGCGGCGCAGACGGACGGGCTGGCGTACCTGCTGGACGAGTCGTTGCTGCTGTACCTGACGAAGGAGGAGCGGCCGATCGCGTTCGTGCTGTGCTTGCCCGACATTTCACGATTTATCGCGAAAATTCGTGGCAATCTCCACCTCCTGAATCAGCTCCGCCTGCTGGCCACCCGGTCCCGCTACCGCAGCGAGGCCGTGCTCATCATCAAGGGCACGGTCCCCGGGGAGCAGGGCCACGGCTACATGCGACTGCTGGCCCGGGAACTGCACGAGGGGCTGCGCCGGGGCGGCTACCGGGCACTGCGCAGCACGTACGTCGAGCGCACGAACCCCGGCTCCGCCGCCCAGTACACCGCGATGGGCGGCCGGCCCCTGCACGGCTACACGTTCTACGAGAAGGGCCTGACGGCGTGAAAGACCGGCTGCGGCCGCTGGAGCCGGACTTCTGGCGTGCCCCCAGCGCCCACAACACCCAGCCCTGGACCCTCACCTACACGGCCGCCGGGGCCGAGGTCGGCTGGGACCCGTCACGCGCCCTGCCCATCAGCGACCCCACGGGCCGCGACCTGCGCCTGAGCCTGGGCGCCTTCGTGGAGTGCTGCCTGATCGTCTGCGCCGACGCCGGCCTGCCGGTCGGCTTCCGTCCCGATCCGGGTCCGCACCGGGTGGGCGTCCTGTACGCCGCCGCGCAGCCGTACCGGACGCCCTTCACGACGGCGGACGTCCGGGCGCGCGGCGCCAACCGCGGCGAGTACCACCCGGGACGCCTCCCGGACCCGCTGGTCGTCGAGCTCACCGGGATGCGGCGGCTGGCCTGCCGCGACCTCGCGGACCTGCTGCACGCGGCCGACCTGCACCAGTTCGGCGACCAGGAGGTGACGCGGGAGCTGCGCGCCTGGCTGCGGCTCACCCGCCGCCACCGCCGCTACCTGCTCGACGGCCTCACCGACCGGGCCCTGTCCCTCAGCAGGGCGGAGGCCATCGGCCTGCGCGCCTCGCTGGCCCTCTACCCGGCCCTGCGTCCCCTGGGCCTCCCGAGGGTGCTGGCCGGGGCCTCGCGTGATCTGCTGGACTACGACGGGGACGTCCTGGTGCTGGTGGGGGCGGTCGAGGACGAGCTGGAGCTGGGGCGCGTGCTGATGCGGCACTGGCTCACCCTGTCCGCGCGCGGCTATGCCACGCACCCGCTGAGCCAGATCATCGACTGCGAGCCGACCAGGCAGGCCCTCGCGGACCGGCTGGGCGTCACGGACCCCCGGACCCTCCTCCACGTGGCCCGAGTCGGCCGCCCGACCTCCCCCGCCACCCCCTCCTCCCGCCTCAGACCCTGACCATCCCACCCCTCCGGCCTTCCGAGCCTCTGCCTTCCCCGCCCCTCCGGTCTCCCGGCCCTCAGCTGCCTCCTCGGCTGCCTCAGCCGTCTGCGGTTTGCCGCCTGCCCGGCTGTGGTGCGCGAGAGCGGCGGCCAGCCCGCGGGCGTGGCGAGCGGTGGGTCGGGTAGCGGCCCCTCGGATGGACCGTGCGGTGGCGCTCAGCGGTAGGCGGTCAGGCCGTCCGCCAGTTGTTCCGTGTCGCCGTCCCGGTGGGCGTCGAGGGCCTGTTGCAGGGCGAACGTGCCGCGGATGGCGGCGATGCGGGCCGCCGTCTCGTCGTCGGCCCAGCCGCCCAGCGCGAGCACCCGGCCCAGGAACGTGTCGCCGTGGCCGGCGCCGACGGCGGCGAGGTCCTCGGCGGGGTCGCCGATGGTGGCCTCGTCCCAGTCGATCACGCCGCTGAGCCGGGGCCGCCCGCCGTCGATCTCCCACAGCACGTTCTCGGCGCCGAGGTCGCCGTGCGCCACCGCTGTGGCGACGTGGGGGAGACCCGCGGCCGCGGCGAGCTCCCGCTCGGCCCGCCGGCGTCCGCCGTCCGACATGAGCCCGAACAACTCGGCGTGGACATCCGCCTCGAACCGCCGCCACCGATCCTCCGGCGTCCACGGCAGTGCCGCCCGCGCCCGCTCGTCGGCCCCCGCCCGGGCCAGCGCGGCCAGCAGCTCGGCGTACTGCTCCGCCGCCGCCCCGGCCACCGCCGGGTCGTCGAGCGCGCCGTCCTCCAGCGGCGCGCCGGGGACGCGGCTGAGCACCAGGTACGGCGCCTTGCCCGCGCCTTCGGACAGCGGCCGGGGGATGCGGAAGCCGAGTCCGAGCCCGGCGAGCACGCGCAGCATGGCCGCCCGGTGCGGCAGCCGGGCAGCCGCCGCCTTGGTGCGGGGCAGGCACACGACCCGGTCCGAGCCCATTACGACCCGATGGAACTGCCCCTCGCGGACGGGGAGAGGTCCTGATTCGGCGTCCTGGGCCAACCAGCTCAGTGGATCATCCATCGTCCCAGCATGGCGGCAACGTCCCCGGAACACCGAACCGGTCGGGGGAAGGCACGGCGGCGAGCGCCTGAACGCGCCCGTCCCGGCGGCAGGGGTCTGAACGGAGGCGAGCGCCTGAACGCGCCCGTCCCGGCGGCAGGGGTCTGAACGGAGGCGGGCCCTGAACGCGCTCGTCCCGGTGCCTGCGTGGCGGGCACCGGGACGAGCGCGTGATGCGGGGCTTGATCAGTCGTCGTGGTGGAAGCCGTGGTCGGGCCAGGAGCCGACCCAGTTGCCGTTGCCGCTGGTGGGCCAGTTGCGGTGATGCCAGTGGGGGTCCCACGACCAGTCCCAGCCGGCGCCGCCGTCGTCCTTGCAGGCCTTGGTCTTGCGGGTCCCGGCGAACACGCCGTGGTCGGTGACGTGGTGATACGTAATGTCGTCGCCCACCCCGAGGCCGCAGTGCTTCGAGTTGTGGTGCTTCCCGTGGTCGTCGGCCGTGGCGGGCGTGGCGCTTCCGTACAGTGCGGTCGCGGCGAGTAGCGCACCGCCGACGGCGATGAGGCTATTCCTCATGATCTCCCCCTGTAATCACGAAGTGACATCGGAGATCACTATACGTAGCGATCTTGGGGGGCAGGTGCAGCGCCACACCCCGTTTTCGATCAACAGGCCACCGTTGATCAGTAACCCGGATGTACAAGTGATCTACATTGTAAAGGCGTCGGCTCAGGAAGATCGCACGGCCGCCAGGTAGGCGTGGATCGCGTCGCGGTTGCGGGAGAGGCACTCGATGCGCTGCTGGATGCGGTCGGCCTCGGCCTCCAGGAGGTCGGCCAGCTCCGGGGTGAGGCACTGCGGGTGCAGGTGGATCTCGTCGGGCTTGTTCAGGAACGGCAGGACACGGCGGATGATCTCCGTGGTGAGTCCGGAGTCGAGCAGGCCGCGGATCTGCTGAACCCGGTAGACGGCCGGCTCCGGATAATGGCGGTAGCCGTTGTCGGCGCGCTCCGGGTGGAGGAGGTCCTGCTCCTCGTAGTAGCGGAGCATGCGGGTCGGCACGCCCGTCAGTCGCGACAGTTCACCGATTCTCACGGCGGGGCCTCCCGGCTTGCCTTCACATTGATGTGAACGTTTCAGCATATTCGACATGTCTGGTGCGACGATCGCCGACGCCGTACGCGTCGGGAGAATGCCCTGGTCGGGACTGCTGGCGCTGTTCTCGGCGGCGTTCACGGCGGTGATGACGGAGCTGCTTCCGGCGGGGCTGCTGCCGCAGCTCGGCGCGGCCCTGGGGGTGCCGGAGGGGCGGGCCGGGTTCCTGGTGACGGCGTACGCGGTGGCCTCGACCCTGTCGGCGATCCCGCTGACGGCGTTGCTGCGCGGGCTGCCGCGGCGGCCCGTACTGGTGGGGACGCTGGTGGGATTCGCCCTGTTCAACACGGTGACCGGGCTCTCGTCGTCCTATGCGGTGACCTTCGGGGCGCGGGTCCTGGCCGGCGTCATGGGCGGGATCCTGTGGGCGATGCTGGTCGGGTACGCGGCCCGGATGGTGCCGGTCGAGCGGCGGGGGCGGGCCATCGCGATCGTCTCGGCGGGGATCACGGTGGCGCTGTGCGCGGGGATTCCGGCGGGCGCGGCGCTGGCCTCGGCGTTCGGGTGGCGGACCGCTTTTCTGGGGCTGGCGGTCGTGGCGGTCGCGCTGGTGGGGTGGGTGCTGTGGAAGGTGCCGGACTTTCCCGGTGAGGCGGCCACGGTGCGGGTTCCGTTGCGGCGAGTGGCGGTGCTGCCCGGTGTCCGGACGATCCTGGGGGTGACGGTGCTGGTGCTGGTCGGGCATCAGGCGATGTACACGTACCTGGCGCCGTTCGTGGCCTTCGCCGGGTTGGGGCGGACGAGTGTCGTGCTGCTCGTGTTCGGGGTCGGGACGGTGGCGGGGATCTGGGTGACCGGGGTGGTGATCGACCGGTTCCCGCGGGTGACGCTCGTGGTGGTGCTGGCCGTGGTGGCGGGGGCCATGGCCGTGCTGGCCGTCTCAGGTGGGCCGGGCTGGGCACCGCTGGGCGCGGTCGCGCTGTGGGGGGCGGCCTTCGGCGGAGTGCCGACGTTGCTGCAGTCGGCGCTGGTGGACGCCTCCGGGGCGGGGAACGCGGATGCGGCCACGTCCATGCAGACGACCGTGTACAACGCGGGGATCGCCGCGGGGTCGCTGGCCGGCGGGCTGGTGCTGGAGGGCGCCGGGGCGGGTGCGCTGCCGTGGACCTCGTTGCCACTGGTGGCGGTGGCCCTGGCGGTCGTGGTCGCGGCGCGCCGTCGCGCGTTCCCCGCCCGCCGGTCCTAGAGGCCGTTCCTGGCCAGGGGTTCGACGAGTTCGCGCTCCTCGTACGACAGGTGGGACAGCAGGCTGTCGGTGAGCAGGTCCACGGTCTCGCGCAGGTGGCCGAGGCCGTCAGGGTCGCCGACGAACGAGACGAGGGCGCGGTCGACGCGTTCGATGATCTTGTGGATGGCGTGGTGCTCTTCCTGGAGGCGGTCGAGCACGGGGGCCAGGGCGGGCTCCGTGCGGCGGAGGTGGGGGAAGAACATGGTGTCCTCGGCGGTGTGGTGCATGGTGACGAGGCGGCAGTAGGACTCGCAGTAGGCGCCGAGGGTCCAGTTGTTCTGGCGCATGGTCATGGTGTTGATGTGCGAGCGGGCGGTGCCCGCGTCGATCGCTCCGGAGGCTACCTGGTCGATGAGGTCGCGGAGCTGGGCGAGTTCGGCGCGCAGGTGGTCGTGCACGTCGATGAGGTGCCGGCCGTTGGCCTGTTCGGCGGGGGTATAGCGCCTGGTGGGGTCGGGGGCGGGGCCGGTGGGGCGGGTGGTCTCGTCCCAGACGCGTACGTCGGTGAGCCGTACACCGTCGTCGGGGGTCGGGGTGGCGCCCAAGGCGGCGGTCGGGCTTGCGGTTTTTGCCGCGGCGGTGGGTGGCGGCGGGGTGGCCTGGGTGCGTTCCGCGGCGACGAGTTCGCGTACGGCCGGGGCGGTCTCCTGGGCGAAGCGCTGGAGACGGCTGGGGTCGTTGGCCGCGAGGATGAAGACGCTGACTCCGTACGTGAGGGCGATCTCGGCGAGCTGGGCGGCGGGCAGTTCCTCGCCGAGATTGAGCAGGCGGCGGATGTCGCGGGGCGAGCGGCCCGCCTCGGCGGCGGCCTCGTCGATGACGGCGTTGCCCTCGCCGATCTTGCCGACGTCCTGGAGGTAGGGGAGGGAGGGGAGCCAGCCGTCCGCGAGGCGGCCGGTCACGCGGAGCATGCGCGGCTTGTACGCGCCGAGCCAGATGCCGATGTCGTGGGCCGGGCGCGGGCCTCGCGGGGCGGTGACCTGGTAGTGCTCGCCGTGGTGGCCGATGGCGCCGGGGGCGTCGGTGTCCCAGGCGGCGCGGATGATCGGGATGGCCTCCTCGAGCGCGTCCACGGCCTGGCGGGGGGACAGGCGCGGGGCGCCCATGGAGGCGATGGCGTCCCGGTATCCGCCGGTGCCCAGGGCGAGCTCGAAGCGGCCGTGGCTGAGGATGTCGAGGCTGGCGGCGGCCTGCGCGAGCATGGCGGGCGGCCGGAGCGGCAGCGGATGCACGTTGCCGGCCAGCCGGATGTTCTCGGTGGCGGCCGCGACGTAGCCGAGCAGGGTCCAGGTGTCGAGGAAGGTGGGCTGGTACGGGTGGTCCGAGAAGGTGACGAGGTCGAGTCCGGCGCGCTCGGCGAGCTGGGAGAGGGCGACGACGGTGTCGGCCTGGTGGGCGGAGGGCGCGAAGCTGACGCTGAAGAGCAGCTCGTGGCCGTAGTCGGGCATGGGGGCTCCTTGGATGTGCCGTTCGCCGCCGGACTTTGGTTGGTAGTGCGAACAGTTGGTAATAAGAACTAAATTAGTTCGTATTGTGAACCATTGTCAACTAGACTCGATGCCGTGGCCGCGACGTTCACTACCGCCCTCGTACGTCTGGGGCACCTGGTGCAGCAGGTGTTCGGGGACGTCGGCAGGGACCAGGACCTTACGCCGCAGCAGGCGCAGCTGCTGTGCCTGCTCGTCGGCGGGCCGGTGGGGATGACGGAGCTGACGCGTACGCTGCACCTGGAGAAGTCGAGCCTGACGGGGCTCGTCGACCGGGCGGAGAAGCGGGGGCTCGTGGCCCGCACGCGTGATTCCCGGGATCGGCGGGCCTGGCTCGTCGAGCTGACCCCCGAAGGGGAGCGCGTCGGGGCGCTGGCGCACGACGGGGTCGAGGCGCGGCTGGAGGCGTTGACGGGGGAGCTGCCGGTGGAGCATCGGGAGCTGCTGGCGTCCGCCATCGACGGGATCCTCGCCGAGTACGCCTCCACGACCGGTCGCACCCGCCCCCAGCCCGACCGCACCCCTGCTACACCGGCCTGACCCCCACCCCCGCCATCCCCGGCCTGACCCCCGCCGTCACCGCCCTGACCCGCCCCGCCGTCACTGGCCTGGCCCCGCCCCGCCATGCCCGGCCCGACTCCCGCCGTCACCGTGACCCGCCTTGCCGTCACTGGCCTGGCCCCTGCCCCCGCCGTGACTGGCTGGACCTCCGCCTCCACCGTCACCGGCTTGACGCCCCGGCTTCGCCCGCCTGACGTGCCCCGCCGGTCGCCGACCCGGTGACGCCCGCGCTCACCATGCCGCGATGGTCGAGAGGGGCCCGTTGAGGTGCGGTGGCGTCGATCGGGGCAGGGGAAGTGGCGCCCTTGGAAGGCCGGGGCGAGCTGGAAGCGGGGGCGTGGGTCAGGAGGTGAAGACGGTCGCGAGGAATGCCGTCAGGGCCTCGGTCACCTCCGTGGGGCGTTCGAGCGGCGGCAGGTGGCCCGTCTCGGGGAGGTCGATGCGGCGGGCGGCGGGAATGCCGGCGCTGAGCAGGTCGGACATCTGCTGGATGCCGGGCACGTCCGACAGGCCGTTGACCACCAGGGTGGGGGCGGTGATCTCGGGCAGGCGCGTCACGGCGGGCGGGACCAGGTGGCGTTCCGTGGATCGGGGGCCGCTCCAGGAGCGCTCGAACACCAGGCCGCACATCTCCACCGCCGACTCCCACACCTCGTCGGAGAGCGCGTCGCGGCCACGGTCGGGCCCGGCGGTCTGCCAGAGCGTGTGGGCCTCCGCCATCGCGCGTACGTCGGCGGGATCCACGTGGTCGGCGGTGCCGGCGCGGTAGCGGGCCAGGCGGTCGGCGGGCACCGAGCCGTGGACGCGCTCGCGCGCCTGGTCCAGCATCTCCTGCGGCCATGGGTGGCCGGCCAGACCCGAGCTGATCAGGGCGAGCGCGGCCACCCGGGAAGGGGCGGTCAGGGCGACCTCGGTCGCGTACGCGCCGCCCATCGAGTTGCCGACCAGCGCCGCCCGCTCGACTCCCAGCGCGTCCATGACGGCGAGCAGGTCCTCGTGATGGCACACCTCGCCTGCGGCGCCGCCGGATCGCCCGCGGCCCCGCCAGTCGTAGCGGATCACGCGGTAGCGCTCCGAGAGGGCGCGGAACTGGTGCTCCCAGAGGCGCATGTCGGTCGTCCCGCCATGCACGAGCACGACGGTGCCCACGGGTGTTGCGGGGCCGGCCTCCTCGTACGCGATCTTGACGTCGTCGATGATCAGCATGCTCGGCACGCTACCGCCGCGTGCGGCCGGGAGATCGGCCTGTTCGCCAGAGGCGCAGCCGCGCGGGCCGGAGGATCGGCCTGTTCGCCAGGGGCGCAGCCGCGCGGGCCGCATGAGTTCCGAGCACCGTCGAATCGCGAGCATCATTGACGCAGGCAAGCCACGTACGGACCACAGGTGAACCCATCCATGCTTCCAGAAGAACTCAGAGCCGCCCTGGACAAGGCCCTGTCCGGCTACGCGCCGCAGGAGCTGTCCGACTCCGTGGCGCGGCTCACCGAGCGTTACCGTACGAACGCCGCCACCGGTGGAGGCACCCACATCAGGTCCCAGGCCGACGTGGCGGCCTACGCCGCGTACCGGATGCCCGCCACCTACGCCGCCGCGGCCACGGCCATGCGCCAGGCGGCCGTCATGACCCCGGGCTTCCGGCCGGGGAGCCACCTCGACGTCGGCGGTGGCACGGGGGCGGCGATCTGGGCGGCGGGCGAGACCTGGTCGTCCATCGAGCGGGTCACGGTCATCGAGCACGACCCGCAGATCATCGACCTGGGCAAACGCCTCGCCCGTACGTCCGAGGCCCTGCGCGGGGCCACCTGGCGGCAGGCGTCGGTGCGACCCGGCCTCGACCGGCCCGTGGCCGACCTGGTGACCATGTCGTACGCCCTGGGCGAGCTCCCCCAGGACAAGCGCCGGGAGATCGTCCGCTGGCTGGCCGCGGACGCGGCCATGGTGATCGTCATCGAGCCCGGCACCCCGGCGGGTTACGCCACCGTCGCCGAGGCCAGAGAGGTCCTGGTCGACCAGGGGCTGAGCGTCGCCGCCCCCTGCCCCCACGACGGCCGCTGCCCGATCGAGCAGGGACGCGACTGGTGCCACTTCTCCGTCAGGCTGCCCAGGACGTCCCTGCACCGCCGGATCAAGGCGGGCACGCTCAGCTTCGAGGACGAGAAGTTCTCCTACGTGGCCGCCATGACGGTCCCGGGGGAGCGGGCCGACACCCGGATCCTGCGCCACCCGGTCAAACGCAAGGGCGTGGTGTCCCTGCGGCTGTGCGCCGGGGAGGAGGGGATCCGCGACGTGATCGTGTCCAAGCGGCAGGGCGACCTCTACCGCGCGGCCAGGGACGCCGACTGGGGGGACGGCTGGGGCGACGACGGTTTGCGGCTCGGTCACGGAAATGGGTAAGGGGGCGGTTCCGGTTCGGCGGGTGGGCCATCCTTGGAGGATGTGGACGACTGATCTTCTTCATTCCCTCTATGCCCGGCGGCTGCGCCGCCAGGCCACGGCGGGTCCGCTGCCCCGCCACGTCGGTTTGATCATGGACGGCAACCGGCGCTGGGCCAGGCAGCAGGGTCTGGCCAGCCCGAGCATCGGCCACAAGTACGGCGCCGAGCACATCGACCACGTGCTGTCGTGGTGTGAGGGGCTGGGGATCGAGCACGTGACAGTGTTCCTGTGCTCGACGGAGAACCTTCAGCGCCGCGGTGACGAGGAGGTCGCCTACCTGTTGCGGGTGATCGAGGAGATGGTCGCCGAGCGGCTGGACCGGCCTGACGCGCGCTGGCGCGTCCATGTGGCGGGCCTGCTCGACATGTTGCCCGACACCACGGCCCGCGCGCTCAAGAGCGCCGTCGAGGCCACCCGTACGTGTGCCACCGGCTTCCACCTCACGCTGGCCATCGGGTACGGCGGTCGCCAGGAGGTGATCGACGCCCTGCGCGAGCTGCTGTACGAGCGGGCCGAGACCGGGCAGTCCATGGTGGAGCTGGCCTCGACGTTGAGCGTGGACGACATCGCGCCCCACCTCTACACGGCCGGTCAGCCCGACCCCGACCTGGTGATCCGCACCAGCGGCGAGCAGCGCCTGTCGAACTTCCTGCTCTGGCAGTCCGCCTACTCCGAGCTGTACTTCTGCGAGGCGTACTGGCCGGCCTTCCGCGAGATCGACTTCCTGCGGGCGCTGCGCAGCTTCGCCGCCCGGCAGCGACGGTTCGGGGGCTGAGATGCTGGAACTCTTCGACCGGCAGCTGCGCCAGGAGGCCCGCGCCGACGGGCCGGACGCCAAAGTGGAGCGGGTCGGCAACGTGGTGCGGCAGGTCGCGCCCGAGCACGGCTGGAACGGCGTGCTCTGGTCCGGCCTCGACGAGCGGAACGCGGACGCGGAGATCGCCGAGCAGGTGCGCTACTTCGGGGAGCTGGGGCGGCCCTTCGAGTGGAAGCTGTACGGCTACGACCGGCCCGGCGACCTCGACCGGCGCCTCCTGGCCGCCGGATTCACCCCGGAGCCCGCCGAGACGCTGATGATCGCCGAGATCCCGCGCCTGCCCCTCGGAGGGGAGCCGCCCGAGGGGGTGCGGCTGGTGCCGGTGACCGGTTCCGACGGTGTGGAGCTGATGGCCGACGTTCACGAGAGCGCCTTCGGCACCCCTGACGCGCACTTCCGGGAACGGCTGCTCGACCAGCTCGCCGGGGGCGAGGTCGTCGCCCTCCTCGCGATGGCCGGTGACGTGCCGGTGAGCGCGGCCCGCATGGACCTGCATCCGGGCACCCGGTTCGCGAGCCTGTGGGGCGGCGGCACCGTGCCGGAGTGGCGCGGGCGCGGCATCTACCGGGCGTTGGTCGCCTACCGGGCCCGCGAGGCGGTCGCCCGCGGCTACGACCATCTGCAGGTGGACGCCTCCAGCCAGAGCCGTCCGATCCTGCTGCGGCTGGGGTTCGAGGCGATCACCACGACGACGCCGTACGTCCACGAGTGAGTACCCTTGATGGCCTGACCGTATCCGCCGGAGGAGGCCCGCACGTTGCCTGGAACGAACCCGCGCGAGCTCGGCCTGCTGGCCGACTGCGAGAGCTGCTTCGGGCTCTGCTGCGTCGCGCTGCCGTTCGCGGCGTCGGCCGATTTCGCGGTGGACAAGAAGGCCGGGGAGCCCTGCCGCAACCTGCGTGACGACTTCCGTTGCTCCATTCACGCGGAGCTCAGGGAGCGCGGCTTTCCCGGCTGCACCGTGTACGACTGCTTCGGGGCGGGCCAGAAGGTCTCGCAGGTCACCTTCCAGGGCACGAGCTGGCGGCAGGCGCCGGGCACGGCCGGGGAGATGTACGCGATCTTCCCCGTGGTGCGGCAGTTGCACGAGCTGCTGTGGTATCTGGCGGAGGCGCTGACGCTGGAGGCCGCCAGGCCCGTCCACGCCGAGCTGCAGGGCGCGTTCGACGCGACGGAGCGGCTCACCCGGGAAAGTCCGGACGCGCTGAAGGAGCTGGACGTGCCGGCGCACCGGGCCGAGGTCAACGTGCTGCTGCTGCGGACGAGTGAGCTGGTCCGGGCCGGGCGCAAAGGCAAGGAGCGCAGGGGAGCGGATCTGATCGGGGCCAAGCTGTCGGGCGCCGACCTGCGGGGTGCCAACCTTCGCGGGGCGTACCTGATCGGCGCCGATCTGCGGGGTGCGGACCTCCGGGAGTCCGACCTGATCGGGGCTGACCTGCGGGGGGCCGACCTGTCGGGCGCGGACCTGTCGGGGGCGCTCTTCCTCACCCAGCCCCAGCTCAACGCCGCCACCGGCGACGCTGCCACCCGCCTGCCGGCCGCGCTCACCCGTCCCGCCCACTGGCCCGCCACCCGCTACGAACGGCCGTCCCGCGGCACGGGCCCCCGCCGCGACCCCGGCTCCGCACGCGGCACGGCCTCCGCACGAGGGACCGGCTCCGATTCCAGCCGCACTTCCGGCTCGGGGCGGCGTTCGGGCCGCGGCTCCGGCCGCCGGCGCCGCGGCTGAACACCGCGCCCGGCTGAACACCAGGAGCCGCTCCCGCGCTCGGCCACCCCGAGCCCTTCGATCTGCGCTACCTCGGGGTCGGCAACGAGGACGAGATCACCGACGAGTCGGCTGAAAGCACGTATACGTGTCGTCTACGGCTTCTGGATGCCTGCGCATTACTTTCTACTTAAAGATTCAATCTTCCCCAAGTAAAGGATTTCGACATGAGCAGTCCAACCCGCAGGCAAGCACTCACCGCAGGCGCTGTCGGTGCTGTCGGGGCCGCCGCGGCGATCGCCCCCGCCCTGGCCGGCACCGCGTCCGCCGAGAGCGGCACGAGCGAGTCCAACCCGCTGTTCAGCCAGGAGAACTCCATGCTGGTGCTGATCGACTACCAGCCCGAGATGGTCAACGGCGTCACCTCGATGAACAAGGACCTGCTCCAGCTCAACGTCAAGGCCCTGGCCCGGATCGCCCGGTTGCTCAAGATCCCCACCGTGCTCACCACCGTGGGCGTCAAAGCGGGGGTCAACCACCCCACCATCCCCTCCCTACGCGAGGAGGTGCCCACCCTCATCGAGTACGACCGCATGACCATGAACGCCTGGGAGGACGAACCCGTACGCCGTGCCATCAAGGCGACCGGGCGCCGCAACGTCGTCTTCGCCGCGTTATGGACCGAGATCTGCCTCGCCTTCCCCGTCGTGCACGCCCAGCGCGACGGCTATCGGACCATGGTCGTCACCGGCGCGGTCGGCGGCACCAGCCGGGCCGCGCACGAAGCCGGCATCCAGCGCGTGATCCAGGCGGGCAGCATCCCCAACTCCTTCCTCGGCATTCTCGGCGAATGGATCCGAGACTGGTCCGACCCCCGCTCCGACGCCGGGCGCGAGGTCGTGCCCTGGTACTGGGCGGAACTGGCCAAACTCGACCTGGGCTGAACCGGTCACGCGGCACCCGGACCTGGCCCGGCCGCCGCCTGCCAGGTCCTCGTCGTCGGCTCCGGACGATCCGGACGCGCAGGAGACCGATGCGCCGGCCAGGTCCGTCCTCGCCCGCGCTCAACCGCCGTGGACACCTCACCCCCTCGTCACACCGCGAGGCAGCGGGCGTCAAGGGCGTCAGGGCTTCAGTACGCGGTAGCGCAGGTGGGTCACGGACCCGGTTCCCGCGACGGGTTCCCCCTCCGGGATCAGCTCGGCCCGCTCCCCGGCGAACAGCGGCGTGCCCGCCCCCATCAGCAGGGGGACGAGGTGGAGCCACACCTCGTCGAGCAGGCCCGCCGTGAGCAACTGCCGGGCGACGTCCGCACCCAGCACCAGGACGTCCTTGTCCCCGGCGGCATCCTTGGCACGTCGGACTGCGGCCTCCAGTCCGTCGAAGGCGAACGTCCCGCCGTTGTCGCCGAGGAGGTCCTCCCTGGTCCGGTGGGTGACCACGAAGCTCGGGACGCCGGGCCACGGTGTGCCGCCCCACGGGACCACGCCGAGGTCGAAGGTACGCCGTCCGATGACGACGGCTCCCACCGCCGCGTCCACCTGCCGGCGGATGCCGAGGTCGACCCCGCCGCCCGGCCCTTCCCCGGCCATCCACTCGTGCAGCCGTTCGCCGCCGTCCCCCATCGGCTCCTCCTTCCGGACGTTCGGTCCCGCCGTGAACCCGTCCAGGGACATCGACACATCCAGCACTACCTTGCTCATCGCGCGCCTTCCTCCGATCCGGCGGCGCCGCCACCCGGTGCCGTCACGAGAAGGTCGGAGCCGATCCGGCCGTCGCGACATCACGACGGAAAGATCAGTGGGAAATGAACGTGAACGCGGACGACCAGGGTGGCTCTCGACCGGCAATGGTCATCGTGGTCGATGACATCATCCAGCCGCCGAACTCCAGCTGATCGTCGCCCTTGTCCTGCCCCGCCTCGGTCAGCGACACCTGGGCGAGGCGGACCGGTCGCCCTCACTGAGCGGATCGGCGTTACGCCGCAAGAGGCGAGAACGGCAGCACTGCCAGCGATGATTACCTATCACGCAGGGGAGATTACAGTACGTAGGGATTGGTAGAGAAAAGATGTGATTTCTCCGGGGGAATGCTCACCCGCCAGCATCGCCGGTCCGAGTTCTTCGCGGCCCACAGCCGGGTGCGGCAGCACCGGCTGCGGCTGCCCCACACGAGCCGCCGTCGGAATTCGGGGGGATCCGGCCCGCACCGGCAAACCGGCCCAGCAGGACCTTCTCGAACGGAAGATGACCGCACCGGTGATCGCGGCCCTGTCCATGCCCGGACCGCTCGGCCGCCGACTGGCCCAGATCACCGTCCACCGCCGGCACTGACCACTTCACCTGTCATCGCGCACGCGGGAGCATCCCTTGGCCGCACCCATCGACGACCCACCGCCCAACTCGTCCGCCGTACCCGCCGACCCCGGCACGGGCCACCCACCGCACGGCGAGATCCGGCAGAGCGGCCCGGCGGCGGTTGACGAGGTCGCTCCTCTTCCCCGCGCGCCGGGAGCCTGGCCACTGCTGGGCCATGCCCCGGCCCTGCTTCGTGATCCGCTGAAGTTCCTCAGCTCGCTGCCCGCCCACGGAGACCTGGTGCGGATCACGCTCGGCCCCGTCGATGCGGTCGTGGTCTGCCGGCTGGATCTGGCCCGGCAGATGATCGGCGACGAACGCGTCTTCGACAAGGACGGCGCCCTGTGGCGGCGCGTACGAGAGGTCGAAGGCGACGGTGGGCTCGTGTGCGCACGCCGTGCCGAACACCGCCCCCTGCGCCGATTGGCCCAGCCCGCCTTTCAACGCACCCGCCTGCCCGGCTACGCCACCATCTTCGGGCGGTATCTGGCCCACGTCGCCGACTCCTGGCGCGACGGCCAGATCCTCGACGTCCCCACGGCAGCCCTCCAGATCAGCTGTGAGGCCATGACGCGAACCTTGTTCCCCGCCTCCACGAGCCGTCGATCCCTGGCTGAGATCCGCCAGGCGCTTCCGGCGATGGTGCGCGGCATCTTCCGCCGCATGATCACCCCGCCCCCGCTGGATCGGCTGCCCACCCCGGCCAACCGCGCCTACCACCGTACTGAGCGGCGGCTGCACGACATCACCACCCAAGCCGTACGTGACTACCGCAGCGCCGGCCTCAACCGCGGCGACATGCTCTCGGTGCTGCTGGCCAACAGCCCCACCGTCGACTCGCCCACCCCGTCGGGCACGGGCCGGCCACGCACCGACAGGGAGCTGGGGGAACTCGTCGCCAGCCTGTTCCTCGCCGGCGCCGAGACCACCAGCGCCGCTCTGAGCTGGGCTCTGCACCTGCTGGCCGAGCACCTCGACGTACAGGACCGGGTGGCCGACGAGAGCCGGCGCGTCCTCGGCGGGCGCGCCGCCGCCGGCGAGGATCTGCCGCAGCTGCGCTACGCCAGTGCCGTGGTCAGCGAAACCCTGCGGCTGTATCCACCGGCCTGGTTGCTCACCCGCCACACCACCGCCGACACCCATCTCGGCGGCCACCACCTGGCCGCGGGCACCACGATCATCTACAGCCCCTACCTGATCCACCGGCTGCCGGCCCACTATCCCGACCCCGACACCTTCCGCCCGGAACGCTTTCTCACCCCTTCCGGCGCCCCCAAGCCCCCATCGCCGAAGAACTTCCTCGCCTTCGGCGACGGCGCCCGCCGATGCATCGGCGACCAGTTCGCCACCATCGAGCTCATCCTCGCCCTGGCCACCATCACCGGCCGCTGGCACCTGCACCCGGTCCCGGGACGGCAGGTCAGGCCGCTGGCGCGCACCGCTTTGCATCCCCACCACCTGAGCCTGCGGCTGAGCCGCCGTGACGACCCACTTCCCGCCCGCCCCTGACGACCACCATCCACCGCGAGGGACCCGCAATGGCCAACGCCGCCGATCCGGCCATCACCGTGCACCTGCCCCCGATGTACTTCCCGGCTCCCCTGCGCCGGCACCCGCAGATCGAGGTGATGCAGCGGCGCGGCCTGGACTGGATGGCAAGCCATGGCTTGTGCGACGACCCGACCCTGGCCCGCCGCATCACCGGCACCCGCACCGCGCACTTCTTCGGCTACCTGTGCCCCCAGGCCGACCCCGACCGCCTCCAGATAGCCGTCGACTGGGGCTATCTCATGTTCGTCTTCGACGACGTCCCCTGGGACGCCACCGCCGGGGCCGACTCTGGCTTCCTTGACATGGCCGTACGCAACATCCGCACCCTGCAAACCCCCGACGCGGGCCTGCTGCCGCCCGGACACCCCATGACGGCACCCGTCACCGACCTCGCCCGCCGCATCCACCAGGCAGCCGTCCCCGAACAGGTGCGCCGCCTCGCCGACAGCCACCTCAAATGGCTGCTCGGCGCCGCCTGCGAGCTCTGCGCCGCAGCCCGCGCCGCCCCGCTGAACGCGAACGAGTACCTCGCCCTACGGCTGATGTACTCCGCCGCCGAACCCACCCTGCGGTTCTTCCAACTGGCCGAACCGGACACGATCAGCGAAGGCGAGATCACCAGCGCACGCGTACGGGCGCTGACCGAGATGGCCGGCATGGCCGCCGCCCTCGACAACGACCTCTACTCGCACGGCAAGGAGCAGTGGCTCGCCCAGCGGCGGACCCTCTCCAGCCGGCCCGTGATCAGCAACCTCATCGACCTCTACATGCGCGACCACACCCTGCCCCGCGACCGGGCGCTGCATGCCGCCGCCGTCCTCCGAGACCGGATCGTCGCCCGCTTCGTCGAGGTGCGAGACCAGGTCATGCCGTCCGCCTCACCCGCGCTGTACCGGTACCTGGACAACCTCACCTGCCTGTTGCGCGGCAACTTCGAATGGGGCCTGATCGCCGAGCGCTACACCGATCCCGACGGCGACCACCCTGGCGCCGTCCGCACCGTGGCCACCGTCTCGGCCATCCCGGCCGCGACGGGCGCTCCCAGCGTTCCAGCGATCGACTGGTGGTGGCAGTGAGCACCCCGGCCCGCACAGGCTGATGATCTTCGTAAGGGAAGGAAGGGCCGGGTGCCTCAGGGCGCGTGTGCTGGACGAGAACGATCCGATCGGGAACCAGACGCCATCAAGGCGCACCGGGTGGAACCGCCGGCGCGAGTTCACAGAGCCTCCCCCTTAAGCAGGGAGCCGACCCATGCGTCCACCCGGATTCCTCGGTGCAGAAGTCGCTTCCGGAGCGTGGCCTCCACGGTGAAGCCTGCCTTCTCCGCAACCCGGCGGGAAGCCCAGTTGCCTACCTCGGCGCGCCACTCGATCAGTTCCAGACCATGGGTGCGGAAGGCCCACCGACACACAGCTCGCACCGCATCGGTCGCAACGCCACGTCCGCGGGCTTTCGGATCAACCCAGTATCCGATCTCGGCCGTACCCGGTGCGCCCAACCACAGACCTACGCGGCCAAGGCGTTCTCTCGTGGACACCTCCTCGGCGAGGAACTCCAGACGCTGGCCACTCTGCGCGCCGGCGATGGCCAGCTGCTCCACGAAGAACGCCGCATCTTCCATGCGGTAGGGCGCCGGCAACTCCACGAAGTGCTGCAAGGCCGGATCCAGGGACACCTCATAGACCCACGGGATGTCCGCCGGTTTGAACGGCCGCAGGGCAAGCCAGCCTGCTTTGATCCCATTTCGCTCCATGGCGCGATCTTCGTCGGCCGGCCCGCAGGCGCGCAATGCGATAACAGCCGAGTCCCGGGACAGGTGGGCGAGGCGCCTCGCAGGCCGAATCTGATGGCGCCCCTGGTCAGGTGAGCGTGGTGGTGTCCCCGAGGGACTCCAGCAGGTCGCGCAGCGTGTGGGCGAGCTCGTCCCGGCGCTCCTTCGGCAGGGCCGAGAGCACGCGGTCCTCCGTCGCGACATGGTCCGGCAGGGCCCGGTCGATCAGGGCGTACCCCTCGTCGGTGAGCGTCACGTAGACCACCCGCCCGTCGGCCTCGCTGGGCGTGCGGGTCACCAGCCCCCTGGACTCCAGGCGGTCGAGCCGCTGCGTGATCGCCCCCGACGTGACCATGGAGGCCCGCATCAGCTCGGCCGGCGTCAGCCGGTGCGGCGGGTCGCTGCGGCGCAAGGTGGCCAGCACGTCGAAGGAGGCCCGGTCGAGCCCGTGCGCGGCGAACGTACGGCCCAGCTCCGCGTCGATCAGCCGGATCAGCCGCGACAGCCGGCCGATCACCGCCATCGGCGAGACGTCCAGGTCAGGGCGCTGGGCGTCCCATTGCTTGAGTATCAGGTCGACGTGATCAGCCACCACTCCAGCCTAACGATGCCTTAGCGGTGAGGTAAATCACCTCGCCAAGTAACTTAGCGCTGAGATACTTTGTCTTAGTGCTAAGAAATCAATCGGGAACCGTCCTGCTGACCGCGCTGACCCCCGCCATCTGGGGGACCACGTACCTCGTCACGACCGAACTGCTGCCGCCCGGCCGCCCGCTGCTGGCCGCCGTGATCCGCGCGCTGCCCGCCGGTCTCCTCCTGGTCGCCATCACCCGCCGCCTGCCCGCGGGCATCTGGTGGTGGCGCGCCCTGGTGCTCGGCGCGCTGAACATCGGGGTGTTCTTCGCGCTGCTGTTCGTGGGGGCGTACCGGCTGCCCGGAGGGGTGGCCGCCACCGTGGGCGCCATCCAGCCCCTGCTGGTCGCGTTGCTGTCGGCCGGGCTCCTCGGCGAACGCCTGTCCATGCGTACGACGCTGGCCGCCGTGGCGGGCGTGGCCGGGGTGAGCCTGCTCGTGCTGCGGGCCGACGCCCGGCTGGACGCGCTCGGCGTGGCCGCGGCGCTCGGCGGCGCCGTCGTGATGGCCTTGGGCGTGGTGCTGAGCAAGCGGTGGCAGTCGCCCGCGCCGCTGCTGGCCACCACCGGCTGGCAGCTCGTGGCCGGTGGCCTGCTGCTGCTCCCGGTGGCGTTCCTCGTCGAGGGCGCGCCGCCGGCCACCCTGACCAGCGCGAACCTCGCCGGGTACGCCTACCTCACGATCATCGGATCCGCGCTCGCCTACGTCCTGTGGTTCCGGGGCCTGCGGCTGCTGTCGGCGACCAAGGTCACATTCCTGGGCCTGCTCAGCCCCGTGGTCGCCACCGCGCTCGGCTGGCTCGTCCTCGGCCAGGAGCTGACCGCGGCCCAGGCGTTCGGCGCGCTCGTCGTCCTGGCCGCCCTGGTCGTGGCCCAGCGCCAGCCTGCCCGCACGTTGACCGAGAAGCCCCGCGTCCTGGCCGGAAGGGCCGGAAGGGCCGGAAAGGAGTCCTGACATGCGCATCACCGTCTTCGGAGCCGCCGGAGCCGTGGGCGGCAGGGTCGTGGCCGAAGCGCTGGCGCGCGGCCACGAGGTCACCGCCGTCGTCCGCGACCCCGCCCGCTTCCCCCTGCTGCCTCCCGCCGCGCACGCCCGCACCGGCGACGCCTCGGACGTGGCGGACGTGGCGGACGTGGCCGCGCTCAGCGCCGGGCAGGACCTTGTCATCAGCGCCACCCGGCCCGCGCCCGGCCACGAGGCCGACCTGGTCACGACCGCCAAGGCGCTGCTGGCCGGGGTGGCGAGGACCGGCGTGCGGCTGCTGCTCGTCGGCGGCGCGGCCGGGCTGACCGTGCCGGGCACCGGCGGCCTCACCGTCGTCGAGACCCCGGACTTCCCGCCCTCGTGGCGGCCCATCGCGCTGGCCTGCAACGCCCAGCTGGAGGTCTGCCGGGCCGAGCCGGGCGTCGACTGGGCTTACGTGAGCCCGCCCGCGCTGCTGGAGCCGGGGGAGCGTACCGGACGCTACCGGCTCGGGGGCGACGAGCTGCTGGTGGACGCCGAGGGCAGGTCGGCGATCTCCATGGAGGACTTCGCCGTCGCGCTGCTCGACGAGGCCGAGCGCCCCCGGCACCACCGCGCCAGGTTCACGATCGGCTACTGAACCGCCGTCTCACAAGGTCACGGGCAGCGACGTCAGGCGCCAGGTGCCGGGGTCGGGCATGTGCCGCACCTCGCCGGCGAGCGCCAGGCCGGGGAAGCGGCGCAGCAGGGCCCCGATCGCGATCCCGGCCTGTACGCGGGCCAGCGAGGCCCCGACGCAGAAGTGCGCCCCGTGCGCGAACCCGAGATGCCCCGACTCCTCGCGCCGCAGGTCGAACCGGTCCGGCTCGTCGAAGGCGCGCGGGTCGCGGTTCGCCGAGGCGATCGAGGCCGTGACCGGCACGCCCTTGGGAACGGTCACGCCGCCGATCTCGATGTCCTCCGCGGTGAAGCGGGGGATGGTCAGCAGCTGCGGCCCGCACCAGCGCATCAGCTCCTCCACCGCCCGCGGCATGAGGGCGGGGTCGGCGCGCAGCGCGGCGAGCTGGCCGGGGTGGGACAGCAGGGCGGCGACGGAGTTGGCGATGAGGTTCGTGGGCGTCTGGCCGGCCATGACGAGCGTCCAGACCATGGTGATCAGCTCGGTCTCGGAGAGCCGGTCGCCGTCCGCCTCCATGACGCGGGCCAGGTCGGAGATCAGGTCCTCGCCCGGCTCCGCCCGGCCCCTGGCGACCGCGGCGGTGGCGCCCTCGAGGATCCGCGGGATGGCGTCACGGAAGCTCTCGCCGTGTCCGGCCACGATGGCGGCGCCGTACTCGCGCCACCGGGGACGGTCGGCGACGGGGATGCCGACCAGTTCGCAGATCACCTCGATCGGCAGCGGGCCGGCGAAGTGGGCCAGCAGATCCGGCTCCGCGGGCAGCTCGTCGAGCAGCCGCTCCACGATCGCCTCGATGCGCGGCCCGAACTCGGCCGCCCTGCGCCGCGTGAACGCGGGCGCGACCAGCCGGCGCAGCCGGGCGTGCTCGGCGCCGTTCATCTCCGACATGGTCCGCAGGTACGGCAGGCAGTGCTCCGGCACGTCGGGCCGCTGGTAGCTGTGCTCGTTCGTCGTCAGCCTGGGGTCGCTCAGCATGGCCCTGGCCTCCTCGTGCCGGGTCACCGCCCAGAACGGGCCGAACCCGGGCGCCACCAGCCGCGCCACGGGCGACCGCTCCCTGGCGCTCGTGTACGCGGTGAACGGGTCCGCCAGCACGGCGGGATCGGTCAGGTCGACCTCGGGCACATCGGTCATATCCACTCCCTGAACTGAATGATGACATCATCCGGATGTTCACGGTATCTCGATCTGCGAGCACCCGGCAACGCGAGGGACGAGTCAGCGACGTAGACTTCATCAAGTACGTGCTTTACGACGCTCACGGAGTTGGCAAGGTGGATCAGAAGGAGACCGAGTTCGTCGACCGGATGGGGCTCGTCATGGAGCGCATCGCCGGGGGCCGGACGATGGGCCGCCTGTACGCGTGGCTGCTGATCTGCGACCCGCCGGACCAGTCGCTCACCGATCTGGCCGCCGAGCTCGGCGTCAGCAAGACCATGGTCAGCACGGTCGCCAGGCAGCTGGAGGCCGGCGGGATGGTCGAGCGCGTCCCCACGTCGGCTCGTGAGCACCGCTACCAGGTCGTTCGCGGAGGATGGGCCCAGATCATGCGGGGCCGGCTGGCCGGCGTCGAGCCGATCGCGGAGGCGCTGAGCCTCGGACTGTCGATCATCGGTGACGACCGCGCCGAGCAGCGGGCGCTGTTGCAGGACACCAGGGACTTCTTCGAGTTCCTCATGCGCGACGCGGACGAGTCGCTCCAGCGCTGGGAGGAGTATCGCAAACGGCTGAAAGACGACGATCAGGGCTCCGGGTGAACATGATCGTCGAGGAGCACGTGCCGTTCACCGCAGGACCCCGGCACGACGCCACCGCGTCCCCTGCCGGGTCGTGCGATCCGCTCAACCGAACAATCATCCAACGATCAAGGGAGTGACGATGTCTGACATCGTCGAGCGGTACAACATCCCCGAACAGCACTTCTGGCTGCACGGCCCGCGGCCGGGCGGGCCGGTCGAGCACAACGCCGCCGCCGGAATGTGGAACGTCTACGGTTACCCCGAGACGCACGAGATCTTCGGCGACCCCGCGACGTACTCCTCCGACACCCTTCGCCTGGCCCCCGAGGACCAGAAGCCGGAAGGGCTGTCACTGGAGGGCTTCATCACCCAGATCGACCCGCCGGAGCACGGCAAGCTGCGCAAGCTGGTCAGCAGCGCCTTCACCCGCAAGGTCGTCGCGGACCTCGAGCCGAGGATCGCCGCCGTCACCAACGAACTGCTCGACGCGGCGCGCGAGCGCGGCGGGTTCGAGCTGGTGCGCGACCTGGCCTATCCGCTCCCGGTCATCGTCATCGCCGAGCTGCTGGGCGTGCCCAGCAGCGATCGCGAGCTGTTCAAGCAGTGGGCCGACACGCTGTTCCGGCAGGACACCAAGGTCTCGTTCGACGACCTCTTCGAACGGCGGGAGCAGGACACGGAGACCACGATGAAGTCGTGGTGGGAGATGTCCGCCTACCTCGCCGGCCACGCCGCCGAACGCCGGCGCCGGCCGCGCGCCGACCTGCTCACGAAGCTGGTCGAGGCCGAGGTGGACGGCGAGCACCTGCCCGACGAGCAGGTGGTCAACTTCGCGATCGTCCTGCTGCTGGCCGGGCACGTCACCACGACGATGCTGCTCGGCAACACGGTCCTGGCCCTGGACGCCTTCCCCGAGCACCAGGACAGGGCGCGGGCAGACCGCGCGGCGATCCCGGCGATCATCGAGGAGTCCCTGCGCTTCTTCACCCCGTTCGCCCTGATCGCCCGCGGCACCACCCGCGAGGCCGAGCTCGGCGGCGTGACGATACCGGCCGATCAGACGGTCCTGCTCTGGCTCGGGGCGGCCAACCGGGACGCCCGGCAGTTCGCCGACCCCGACGTCTTCGACCCCGACCGCGACCCCAACCCGCATCTCGCCTTCGGCCGCGGCATCCACTTCTGCCTGGGCGCCCCCCTGGCCCGGCTGGAGGGCCGGGTCGCCCTCAACATCCTGCTCGACCGGTTCGACCACCTGCGCACCGATCCGGAGGACCCCGTGGTGTTCATGCCCATGCCGACCATGACCGGCGTGCGGCGCCTGCCGCTGGTCTGACCCCACAGGCGGGAGGCCGCGCGGCCTCCCGCCCTTCATGCGCTACTCGCCGCCCGCCACGTACCTGTCGAAGAAGGCGAACGTGCGCCGCCACGCGTCGTCCGCCGCCGCGCGGACGAGGCCGTGACGCAGCGGGAACAGCGCGAGCTTCGCGACGGGGTGATGGCCGTCGGTCATGAAGGAGTGCCCGGCGTCCGGATAGATCTCGACGTCGTGCTCGAGGCCGAGCGCCCGCATGTGCTCGCGCAGCCGCGTGCCGTGCCGCCCGAAGCCCTGGTCGCGGCCGCCGTAGGAGCCCACGACCGGGCACACCGACCGCAGCCGCTCCTGGTCGCGGGGGACCGCGCCGTAGTTGACCGACGCGGCCCGTATGCCGGGCGGCGCGCTCGCCGCGTACGCGAGGGCGAACCCGCCGCCCATGCAGAAGCCGATCACGCCGAGCCGGCCGCCGTCGACGTCGTCGCGGCCGGCCAGCCACTGCCGGGTGGCGTCGATGTCGGCGGCCGGCTGACCCGGCTTCTCCGTCACGAACTGGTGCATGGCCCGCGTCAGGCACCCGACCCTGGTGCCGTGGCTGTACAGGTCCGGTAAGACGGCCCCGTACCCGTGCTCGGCGAACAGGTCCACCACGTCCAGCATGTCCGGTTCGATGCCGTAGATCTCGTGCAGGACCACCACGCCCGGCCACCCGGCGGCGGGCGCCGTCCCCTGCGGCAGCGCCATCGTCGCCTCCAGCGAACCGCCGTCCGGCAGCGGTACGCGCACGTCCTGTCTCATCAGCAGTCCTCAACCGATCAAAGAGCAAGGAACGTAACGTAACACCTCAGGCGTCCCGCCTGACGAGGGCCGCCCAGCCGGCTCCGACGGACAGGCCGGCCCAGGCGATCAGCGTCAGCAGCCCGCCCGTGCGGTCCAGGGCGGTGGCCGGGTCCGCGGGCAGGCCGAGGAGGCTGAGGGCCGCCTCGTGGGGGAGGAGCCGCACCGCGTCCGGCATGCTGCCGCGCAGCGCCGGCGAGATGAGGACCGGCGTGACGAACAGCACGGCGAGCGGCGCCACGACGCCCCTCGCGACGACGGCGAAGCCGTATCCGATGAGGCTGAGCAGGAGATACACCGTCAGGAGGGCGGCCGGATCGGCGACCGGCCGGACGAGGTGGCCGGGCAGGACCGCGGGGCCCGCCGCGAGCAGGCAGGCCGCCGTGACCGCGGCGAGCTTGGCGGCGGCCAGCCGGTGCCGGCCGGGGACGGCGGCCAGGGTGACGCGCAGCTGCCCGGCGCGGTACTCGCTGCCCGCCGCGAAGACGGCGATCGCGACGAAGACGTAGACCGGCGCGACCATGAGGGTGCCCAGCTGCCCGATCGCGACCGGCCCGTCCGGCCCGGCGAGCCGTACGGAGTCCGTCGCCGCCAGGAGGCCGAGCACGGTGTTCGCGGCGGAGGCGACGCCCAGGGCGACCCAGGTCGCCGGGAGCGTGCGGGTCTTGGTGAGCTCCGCGCGCAGCAGATCCGCGAGCCGGATGGCGCTCATCGCGCATCCCTCCTGCTGAGCGTGATCCCGGCGGCCGCCGTCGTGATCCCCGCCCACGCGATCAGCACGAGGAGGGCGTGCACGGGGCCGGCGGTGAGTCGGTTGATCCCGGGGTCGAGCAGCAGGTTCCGGGCGGCGCTGACGGGGAGGAGCGCGTCCAGGGCGGGAGCGGCCCCGGCCAGTGCCTGTGTCATGGTGACGGCGATCTGGGCGATGGTGACGATGACGCCGACGAGCGTGCTGCGCGCGATGACGGTGATCCCGAAGCCGGTCAGCCCGGACAGGACCGCGAAGGCCACGAACTTCCCGTGGCCGAGGAACGCGGCGCCCGTCACGAGCAGGCCCGGGTTCCAGTCCTCGACGGCGGCGTACATGAAGGCGGAGCTGATCCCCGCGATCAGGACGGCCACGAGGAGCAGGTACGTGGCGGTCGCCAGGGCCTTGGCCGCGATCAGCCGGCCTCGCCGCGGCATGGCGAGCACCGTCACCCCGAGCTGGTTCGAGCGGAACTCCTGCCCGGCGATCATCGCGGCGAGGACCGGTACGAGCAGGCCCATCTGCAGCGAGGACGCGGCGAGGAGACCGAGGATCGCCTCGGTCGCCGGTTGCGGCGTCCCGATGAAGATCTCGATGACGCCGTCGGGGGTGATGTCCGCGACCGCCTCGGCGTTCAGCCGGACCGACTGGATCAGGACCAGCGCGTGGAGGCCGAGGACGACGCCGGTGGCGATCCACACGCGCGGCAGGGTGAGGATCTTGGTCAGCTCGGCCCGCACGGCGCTCACCACCCCGGCCTCGCGGGGTCGCCGGTCAGCGCGAAGAACGCCTCCTCCAGCGAGCGGTGCCCGGCGGTGACCTGGGCGAGCGAGCCGTTGGTGACGACGCGCCCGCGGTTGATGACGACCACGTCATCCGCGGTGCCGGACATTTCCGTCATCAGGTGGCTGGAGAGCAGCACGGTACGCCCGCCCGCCGCGTAGTCCCTCAGGAAGCGCCGGATCCAGCGGATGCCCTCCGGGTCCAGCCCGTTCACCGGCTCGTCGAGCACCAGGATCTCGGGCTCGCCGAGCAGCGCCGCGGCCAGGCCGAGCCGCTGCCCCATCCCCAGCGAGTACGTCCTCACCCGCCGCCGCGCCGCCTCGCCCAGCCCCACGAGTTCGAGCACCTCCCGGACCCTGCGCCGCGGGATCCGGTTGGACTGCGCGATCCAGGTGAGGTGATCGACGCCGCGGCGCTCGGGCACCGGGCCGGCTCCGTCCAGCAGCGCCCCCACCGTGCGCAGGGGATGCCTCAGGTCGCGGTACCGCATCCCGTTGACCAACGCGGTGCCGGCGCTCGCCGCGTCCAGGCCCAGCAGGACGCGCAGCGTGCTGGACTTGCCGGCGCCGTTCGGGCCCAGGAAGCCGGTGACCCGGCCGGGACGCGCGGTGAAGCTGACATCTTCCACGGCCGTCTTGGCCCCGTAACGCTTGCTGAGTCGTGAGATCTCGATCATCGCCTGCCTCGCCTCGGATGGACGTCGCCAGCCTCGGGCGGGAGGGCACCTGCTCGCGTCCCCCGAAAGGAGACACCTACCGGGGTTCGTACAGCAGTCCCGCCTCGTGGGCGAGCACGGCCAGGTGCGTGCGGTCGTTCACGCCGAGCTTGGCGAACATGCGCCGCAGGTACGTGCGGACCGTCTCCACGCTCAGGAACAGCTCGTCGGCGATCTGCTGGTTGGAGTGCCCGCGTGCGACGAGCCGCACGACCTGCACCTCGCGCTCGGACAGCACCTGCCCGGCGAACGCGTGCCGCCGCGCGGGCCGCTCGGGCGCGAAGCGGCGGATCAGCCGCGCGGTGACCTCCGGCGCCAGCATGGCGTGGCCGGCGTGGACCGTGCGGACGGCCTGAAGCACCTCCTGCGGGGACGCGTTCTTCAGCAGGAACCCCGACGCGCCGAGGGTCAGCGCCTCATAGACGTACTCGTCCAGGTCGAAGGTCGTCAGCATGATCACCCGAGTGGCCGTGTCCGTGAGGATGCGGCGCGCCGCCTCCAGGCCGCTCACGCCCGGCATCTGAACGTCGAGCAGCGCCACCGCGGGCTTGAGCGCGCCGACGAGCCGCGCGGCCGTCTCCCCGTCGCCCGCCTCCCCGGCGACCCGGAATCCCTCGGTCCGGTCGAACAGCTTCCGGTACGCGGCCCGGAAACGGTCGTCGTCATCGGCCAGGAAGACGCTGACGGCCCCGCTCAAGGCGCGCTCCGGACCGGCAGCCTGGCGCGCACCTCGAACCCGCCCTCCGGATGGTTTCCCCAGGTCACCGTGCCGCCCACCAGCCGGGCCCGCTCACGCATCCCCCGCAGCCCCGACCCGTCCCCGCCGCGCGCCGACCCGTTTTCGCCGCGCGCCGGCCGGGCCCCGGGGCCGTGGTCGCGCACCCGCACGACGATCTCCCCGCCGTCCTGCCGAAGGTCCACCGAGCAGGCCGCGCCCGCCGCGTACCGCACCACGTTGCTCAGCGACTCCTGGACGATCCGGTACGCCACCGTCCCGGCCACGTCGTCGACCGGGCCGTTCACCTCGATCCGCGCCTCGACGCCCACGCCCGCCGCGCGGGTCGCCGCCACGAGTCCGTCCAGCCGCGCGATCCCCGCGACACCCTCCGGCGCGCCGGGCTCGGACCGCAGCCCGCGTACGAGTGCCTGCATCTCCTCCAGTGCCCTCCTCGCGTGCGACTCGACGCCGGCCAGCGTGTCGCGTAACTCCTGCTCGCTCGCGTCGGCCAGGCTCCGCGTCACCCCCGCCTCCGCGCTGATCACGCCGAGCGCATGGCCGACGACGTCGTGCACGTCACGCGCCACCGCCAGTTGCACCCGGGCCCGCTCCGCCTCCTGAGCGGCCGCGATCTGCCTGCCGACCGCCGTGCCGAGCAGCCAGGACACGCTCAACGCGGCCACGGCCAGCGTCAGCCGCTGCCCGGCGCCGCTCGCGTCCTCGCCCGGGACCGCCGCCACCGCCGCCAGCGCCGTGAGGAGGCCGGCGAGGACGAGGACGATCGTACGGGTGCGGCCGGCGCGCGCGACCGCGAGCGGATACAGGCACCACGCCGCGGCCAGCATCGGGTCCTGGCACACCCCCAGGACGCTCCCGGCGATGGTCGCGCCCGCGGCGAGCAGCGGCGACACGGTCGGCAGTCGCCGCCGCAGGACCATCACCGCGCCTGTGACGCAGGCCAGCACCAGCCCGGCCACCAGCCGTGACCGGTCCGCGGAGGCGAACGTCGGCGGCAACCAGAACATCCCGACCACGATCGCCGCGGCCGGCCCATCCAGGAACCGCCTCATCCCCCGTACCTTACGCGGAGCTCGCGTCATTGACTCGAACGGGAGTAAGAGATACATTCCGGTAGATTTCACGGTTGTCCAAGGGAAATCCGGTGAGATGCCGGTGCGGACGCGCCACTGTATCCGGGACGTAGATCCCGGGAGCCAGGTCGCTTGGACTTGCGTGACCTCGTTGGTTGGGACGCGTCATCCCTGAGGAGGCATGTATGAGTGGTCTGTCCACTCCTTCGGCAATCCCCTTCCCCCGTCTGCGGCTGTGGCTGCTCGCCGTTCCGGTGCTGCTGCTGGTCGCCTACCTGGTGCTGATGGACAACGGGGCCATCTCGCAAACCGGTGCCTACCTGCACGAACTCATGCACGACGGACGCCACCTGCTCGGCGTTCCCTGCCACTAGGCACGCGCATGGTACGCACCCTGCTGGTCAGGGGCCTGCTTCTGGGCCTGCTGGCCGGATTGATCGCGGGCGGCTTCGCCTTCGCCTTCGGGGAACCGGGGGTGGACAGCGCCATCGCGCTGGAGGAGGCCCATGCCGCCCAGGAAGCGCCCGGCCATGACCACGGCGAGGAGGCACTCGTCGGCAGGCCGGGACAGAAGGCCGGGCTCTTCCTGGCCACGGGCCTGTACGGGCTGGCCGTGGGAGGGATCTTCGCCCTCGTGTACGCGGGCCTGCGCGGACGGGTCGGCCCCCGGTCGGACGGCGGGCTGGCCCTCGCCGCCGCCGGGACGGCGTTCGTGGCGGTGATCCTTGTGCCGTTCGTGAAATATCCGGCCAACCCACCGGCTGTGGGCGACCCGGAGACGATCAACAGCCGCACCCTGCTCTACGTGGTCACGATCCTCGTCGGGCTGGCCGCGACGGCGATCGCGGTGGCCACCGCGCGCCGGGTCACCGCCGGGCCGTGGGCGCGGTGGGGCGCGGCGGTGGCGGCGTTCCTGGTGCCGGTGATCGCGGCGTGGACCCTGCTGCCGCCCGTGAACGAGGTGCCCGACGGTTTCCCCGCCACGCTGTTGTGGCAGTTCAGGCTCGCGTCGCTGGGGACGCAGCTCGTCTTCTGGGCGGCCTTCGGCGTGCTGTTCGGGTGGGCCTGCGACCGGGCGTCCCGCCGCCCGGTGACCGCCGCGTCGCCGGGCTGAGCGGGGTGCTGTTCGTACGGCACGCGAGCACGCCGGGGATGCGGGCCGCCTGCTTCCCCGCGTCCGACGCCCACGCCGACACGGCGAGCCTGGCCAGGGCCGCCGCGTTGACCCAGACGGTGGTGGCCGGGTCGGTGGGGCCGGGGACCGGGGCGGCGCCGGGGTCGGCGGCCGTGGCTGGGCCTGTGGCCGAGCCGGCGGTCGTGGCTGCGCTCGGGGTGGTGGCGTGGGCGGCTCCCAGTGTTGCCGCCTGCCAGACCGTCGCCGCGCTCGGGCTGGAGGCGCGGGCGGTCCCGGCGCTGGCGGAGGTGGATTGCGGCCGGTGGCGGGGCCTGCCGTACGAGCGGGTCGCCCGGGAGGAGCCGGACGCGCTGGCGAGCTGGCTGACCGACCCGCACGCGGCCCCGCACGGCGGTGAGAGCCTGGCCGCGCACGCCGAGCGGGTCGCCGCCTGGCTCGAGTCCGTACGCGCGGAGCCCGGCGTCGTCGCCGTCTGCGACGCGGGCGTCATCCGGGCCGCGCTCGGCCACGCGCTCGGGCTGGACCCGCTGAACGCCGCCCGTTTCGATCTCGCGCCGCTGTCCGTCACCGAGCTGACCGTCACGCGCGCCGGCTGGCGGGTCGCCCATGTCAACCGGAAGGTTCTGATTTGATCGTCACATATCCGTTCAGCGCGGTCGTCGGGCTCGACGACCTGAAGCTGGCGCTGGTGCTCAACGCGGTCTCGCCGCGGGCGGGCGGCGTGCTCGTACGCGGGGAGAAGGGCACCGCCAAGTCGACCATCGTGCGCGCGCTGGCCGCCCAGCTGCCCGCCGTGAACGTGGTGCCCGGATGCCGGTTCGCCTGCGACCCGGCCGCGCCCGACGCCGGATGCCCGGACGGGCCGCACGAACCCGGCGGCCAGGGGCTGGAGCGCCCGGCCGCGCTGGTGGAGCTGCCGGTCGGCGCCTCGGAGGACCGGCTGGTCGGCTCCCTGGACGTGGAGCGGGCGCTGACGGAAGGGGTGAAGGCGTTCGAGCCGGGCCTGCTGGCCGCCGCCCACCGCGGCGTCCTCTACGTGGACGAGGTGAACCTCCTCCACGACCACCTCGTCGACCTGCTGCTCGACGCGGCGGCCCTGGGCACGTGCTACGTGGAGCGCGAGTCGGTGTCGGTACGGCATGCCGCCAGGTTCCTGCTGGTCGGGACCATGAACCCGGAGGAGGGAGAGCTCCGGCCGCAGTTGCTGGACAGGTTCGGGCTGACCGTCGAGGTCAAGGCGTCCAGGAACCCGGAGGAGCGCGCCGAGGTGGTGCGCAGGCGGCTCGCCTTCGACGCGGACCCCGGCGCGTTCGCGGTCCGGTGGGCGGTCGAGGAAACGGCGCTGGCGAGCCGGATCGCGCAGGCCCGCGCCCGGGTGCCGGGTGTGCGGCTGCCCGACGCGCGGCTGCGGCAGATCGCGACCGTGTGCGCGGCGTTCGAGGTGGACGGCCTGCGGGCCGACCTGGTGACGGCGAGCACCGCCATCGCCCACGCCGCCTGGCAGGGCAGGGACGTGGTGACCACCGAGGACGTGCGCGCCGCGGCCCGGCTGTCGCTGCCGCACCGGCGGCGGCGCGATCCGTTCGACGCGCCAGGGCTGGACGAGGGCCTGCTGGACGAGCTGCTGGCGAGGACGTCGGGGGATGAGGAGGATCCGGACGATCCCGAAGGCGGTCCTGACGGTGGCGGGCCCGAGGGTGGCGGTCCCCAAGGTGGGCCCGAGGGTGGCGGGCCCGGGATGGATGGCGGGCACCGGCAGGACCGTGCGTTTGACGGGAAATACCCGACGGCGGTCGACGATGCCGCCCAGGCGGCCGGGAGCGGGGAAATGCCGCCGGGCGTCGAGGGCACGGCGCCCGATGGTGCGGTGCCGGAGCACAGCGGAGGGCCGGGGAAGGAAGCGGCCGGGCGGGTGGCCGGGGTGGCGGCGCCGTACCGGGTGCCGTTGCTGGAGGTGCCCGGGGTCGGCGAGGGCGCGGCGGGGCGGCGGTCGCGCTCGCGCACCCCGCACGGCCGGGCCACCGGCTCGCGCCGCCCCGCCGGACGCGTGCGCGACCTGCACGTGACGGCGACGGTCCTGGCCGCCGCCCCCCACCAGCTGCGGCGCGGGCGCCGCGGCCCCGGGCTGGTGCTGCGCGAGGACGACCTGCGCGAGGTGGTGCGCGAGGGTAGGGAGGGCAACCTCGTGCTGTTCGTGGTGGACGCGAGCGGCTCGATGGCGGCGCGCAAGCGGATGACCGCGGTCAAGACGGCGGTCCTCAGCCTGCTGCTGGACGCCTACCAGCGGCGCGACAAGGTCGGCCTGGTCACCTTCCGAGGCCGGGGCGCGGCGGTCGCGCTGCCGCCGACCTCGTCGGTGGAGGCGGGCGCGGCGCGGTTGCGTTCGCTGCCGACCGGCGGGCGCACCCCGCTGGCGACCGGGCTGGCGCGGGCCGCCGAGGTGCTGCGCGTGGAACGGCTGCGCGACCCCGCGCGGCGGCCCCTGCTGGTGCTGGTGACGGACGGGCGCGCCACGGCGGGCGGCGACGTGGACCGGGCGGCGGCGCTGCTGGAGGGCACGGCGGCGGTGGTCGTGGACTGCGAGAGCGGCCCCGTACGGCTGGGCCTGGCGGTCCGGCTGGCGGCCCGGTTGCGGGCCCGTCTGGTCTCCCTCGACTCCCTGGCCGATCTCGGGTCGGTCGTGCGCGATCACAGGAAGGCGGTCTGAGCGTGCCGCAGGGAAAGCCCGCCGTCGTGCCCGACGACGGCCTCACCACCCGGCAGCGCCGCAACCGGCCGCTGCTGATCGTGCACACCGGTCCCGGCAAGGGCAAGTCGACCGCGGCGTTCGGGATGGCGTTGCGGGCCTGGAACCAGGGGTGGCCGGTCGGGGTGTTCCAGTTCGTGAAGTCGGCCAAGTGGCGCATCGGCGAGGAGCGGGCGCTGAAGGTGCTCGGGGAGACGGGCGAGGGCGGCTCGGTGACCTGGCACAAGATGGGCGAGGGCTGGTCGTGGATCCAGCGGCCGGGCGCCGAGGAGGATCACGCGGCCGACGCCCGCGAAGGGTGGGAGCAGATCAAGCGGGATCTGGCTGCCGAGACGTACCGGTTCTACGTGCTGGACGAGTTCACGTACCCGCTGAAGTGGGGCTGGCTGGAGCTGGACGACGTGGTGGCCGCGCTCGCCGGACGGCCCGGCAACCAGCACGTGGTGATCACCGGCAGGGACGCGCCCGAGCGGCTGATCGAGGTGGCGGATCTGGTGACGGAGATGGGCAAGGTTCGCCACCCCATGGATGCCGGGCAGAAGGGGCAGAAGGGCATCGAGTGGTAGTTCCCCGGCTCGTCATCGCCGCGCCGTCGTCGGGCAGCGGCAAGACGACGGTGGCCACGGGGCTGATGGCGGCGCTGCGGGCGCGCGGGCTGCGCGTCTCGCCGCACAAGGTGGGTCCCGACTACATCGACCCGGGCTATCACGCGCTGGCCACCGGGTGTCCCGGCCGCAACCTGGATCCGTGGCTGGTGGGTGAGGAGCGCGTACGGCCGCTGTTCCGGCACGGGGCGGCGGGATGCGACGTGGCGGTGGTCGAGGGCGTGATGGGGCTGTTCGACGGGAAGGGGGACACCGACTTCGCCTCGACCGCCCACGTGGCCCGGCTGCTGGACGCTCCCGTGGTGCTGGTGGTGGACGCGGCGCGGCAGAGCAGGTCGGTGGCGGCGGTGGTGCACGGGTTCGCCACGTTCGACCCCCGGGTGCGGGTGGGCGGGGTGGTGCTGAACCGGGTGGGCTCGGACCGGCACGAGGAGCTGTGCCGCTCCGCGCTGGCCGCGGCGGGGATGCCGGTGCTGGGTGCGATCCGCCGCGACGACGCCGTCTCCACGCCGTCGCGGCATCTGGGGCTGGTTCCCGCCGCCGAACGGGAGGCCGAGGCGCTGGCCGCGGTGGACCGGCTGGCCGCGCTGGTGACCCGCTCGTGCGACCTCGACGCGCTGCTCCGGCTGGCGGCGTCGGCCCCGCCGCTGGACGCCGTCCCCTGGGAGCCCGCGCGGGGGGAGCGGACGGACCGGCCGGTGGTGGCGGTGGCGGGCGGGGCTGCGTTCACGTTCGGCTACGCCGAGCACGTCGAGCTGCTGCGGGCGGCCGGGGCGGACGTCGCGGTGTTCGACCCGCTGCGTGACGAGCGGCTGCCGGACGGGACCGCGGCGCTCGTCATCGGCGGCGGCTTCCCCGAGGTGTACGCCGCCGAGCTGGCCGCCAACGAGCCGCTGCGCGCGCAGGTGGCGGCCTTCCGCGGCCCGATCGCCGCCGAGTGCGCCGGGCTGCTCTACCTGTGCGAGGAGCTGGACGGGCAGCGGATGTGCGGGCGGGTGCCGGGCCGGGCACGGATGACGCCGAGGCTGACGCTCGGCTACCGGGACGCGGTCGCGCTCAGGCGTTCCCCGCTGACGGAGCCGGGCGAGCGCTTCCGCGGGCACGAATTCCACCGCACCGCTGTCGAGTACGCAGGCGAGCCGCTGTTCCGCTTTGAGAGCGGCGCCGACGGATTCGGCGACGCCCAGGTGACCGCGTCCTACCTGCACCTGCACTGGGCCGGGCAACCGATGACGGCTCAGCGGCTGGTGTCGTCCTCCAGGTCGCCCTCGGTCTTGAGGTAGACCTCCTGCAGGCCGCGCAGGACCTCCGGGTCGGGGTGCTGCCACATGCCCCGCTCGGCGGCCTCCAGCAGGCGTTCGGCGATGCCGTGCAGGGCCCAGGGGTTGGACTGCGCCATGAACGCCTGGTTCTCCGGGTCGAGCACGTACGTCTCGGTGAGCTTGTCGTACATCCAGTCGGCGACCACCCCGGTCGTGGCGTCGTAGCCGAACAGGTAGTCGACCGTGGCCGCCAGCTCGAAGGCCCCCTTGTAGCCGTGGCGGCGCATCGCGGCCAGCCAGCGCGGGTTGACGACCCTGGCCCGGAAGATACGCGAGGTCTCCTCCGACAGGGTGCGGGTGCGGACGGCGTCGGGGCGGGTGCTGTCGCCGACGTACGCGGCCGGGGCCCTGCCGGTCAGCGCGCGGACGGTGGCGACCATCCCGCCGTGGTACTGGAAGTAGTCGTCGGAGTCGGCGATGTCGTGCTCGCGGGTGTCGACGTTCTTGGCGGCCACCGCGATCCTGCGGTAGGCGTCCTCCATTTGCGGGCGGGCCGCCACGCCGTCGAGGTCGCGGCCGTAGGCGAAGCCGCCCCACACCGCGTACACCTCGGCCAGGTCGGCGTCGTCGCGCCAGTTGCGGCTGTCGATCAGGGGCAGCAGCCCGGCCCCGTACGCGCCCGGCGCCGACCCGAAGACACGCATGGTCGCCCGGCGCTCGTCGCCCCCGGTCTCGGCGACGTGGGCGCGCACGTAGTTGTCCTCGTACGGCTCGTCCAGCCCGGCGGCCAGCCGTACGGCGTCGTCGAGCATGGCCACCACGTGCGGGAACGCGTCACGGAAGAAACCGCTGATCCGCACCGTCACGTCGATCCTGGGACGGCCCAGCTCGGCGAGCGGGATCGGCTCCAGGGACGTGACCCGGCGTGAGGCCTCGTCCCATTCGGGGCGGATGCCGAGCAGGGCCAGCACCTCGGCCACGTCGTCGCCCGCCGTGCGCATGGCGCTGGTGCCCCAGACCGACAGCCCCACCGAACGCGGCCACTCGCCGGTGTCCGACCGGTAGCGCTCCAGCAGCGACTCGGCCATGGCCTGGCCGGTCTCCCAGGCGAGCCGGCTCGGGACCGCGCGGGGATCGACGGAGTAGAAGTTGCGGCCGGTCGGCAGCACGTTGACCAGGCCGCGCAGCGGGGAGCCGCTCGGCCCGGCGGGAACGTAGCCGCCGTCCAGAGCGTGCAGGACGTGGTCGAGCTCGTCGGTGGTGCGGGCCAGGCGCGGCACCACCTCGGTGGCGGCGAACTCGAGGACCCGCGTCACCAGGTCGCGCCGCTCGCCGGGCAGCTCGCGCGTGACCTCCGCCGCAGCCTCCGTCGCCCAGCCGCGTTCCTCCATGGCCTCCACCAGCGCCCGGGCGGCCGCCTCGGCCCGGTCCACGCTGCCGAGCCCCGCCGTGCCGTCCTCGGCCAGGCCCAGCGCCTCGCGCAGGCCGGGCAGCGTCTCGCGGCCCGACCACATCTGCCGGGCGCGCAGCATCGCCAGGACCAGGTCCACGCGCACCTGCCCGGCCGGCGCCTGCCCGAGCACGTGCAGGCCGTCGCGGATCTGCGCGTCCTTGACCTCGCACAGCCAGCCGTCCACGTGCAGGATGAAGTCGTCGAACTCGCTGTCGTGCGGCCGGTCCGCCAGCCCCAGGTCGTGGTCGAGCCGGGCGGCCTGGATGAGCGTCCAGATCTGCGCCCGGATGGCGGGCAGCTTGGCCGGGTCCATGGCCGCGATCGTGGCGTGTTCGTCCAGGAGCTGCTCCAGCCGGGCGATGTCGCCGTACGTCTCCGCCCGCGCCATCGGCGGCACCAGGTGGTCCACCAGCACGGCGTGCGCCCGCCGCTTGGCCTGCGTGCCCTCTCCGGGGTCGTTCACCAGGAACGGGTAGACCAGCGGCAGGTCGCCGATGGCCGCGTCGGTGCCGCACGCGGCGGACATGCCGGCCGACTTGCCGGGCAGCCACTCCAGGTTGCCGTGCTTGCCCACGTGCACCATCGCGTGCGCGCCGAACTCGGCTGACAGCCAGCGGTAGGCGGCCAGGTAGTGGTGGCTGGGCGGCAGGTCGGGGTCGTGGTAGATGGCGATCGGGTTCTCGCCGAAGCCGCGCGGCGGCTGCACCATCACCACCAGGTTCCCCGCCCGCAGCGCCGCGAGGACGATGTCTTTTCCGTGGTCACCCTCGTGCACGAACAGCTCGCCCGGCGGCGGCCCCCAGCGCCGCTCCATCTCCGTCCGCAGCTCCTCGGGCAGGGTGCGGTACCAGCGCTCGTAGGACGCGGCGGAGATGCGTACCGGATTGCCCGCCAGGTGCTCCTCGGTCAGCCAGTCCTGGTCCTGGCCGCCGGCGGCGATCAGCGCGTGGATGAGCGCGTCGCCGTCCTGCTCGGTCACGCCCGGGAAGCCCTCGCCGAGGTCGTAGCCGGCCTCGGCGAGCCTGGCCAGCAGCCTGACCGTGCTGGCCGGGGTGTCCAGGCCGACCGCGTTGCCCACCCGGGAGTGCTTGGTCGGGTACGCCGACAACATCACGACCAGGCGGCGCTCGGCGGGCGGGGTGTGCCGGAGCAGCCCGTGCCGTACCGCGATGCCCGCCACCCGGGCGGCCCGCTCGGGGTCGGCGACGTAGACGGTCAGCCCTTCGGGGTCGATCTCCTTGAACGAGAACGGCACCGTGATGATCCGCCCGTCGAACTCCGGGATAGCCACCTGCGAGGCGGCGTCCAGCGGCGACAGCCCGTCGTCGTTCTCCTCCCACGCCTGCCTGCCGGTGGTCAGGCAGAGCCCCTGCAGGATCGGCACGTCGAGGGCGGCCAGCGCGCCCACGTCCCACGCCTCGTCGTCGCCGCCCGCGCCCGCTGTCGCGGGGCGCGACCCGCCCGCCGCCAGCACGGTCACCACCAGCGCGTCGGCGGCGCGCAGCGTGTCGTGCAGCTCGGGTTCGGCGGTGCGCAGCGAGGAGCAGAACACCGGCAGCGCCTGCCCGCCCGCCTCCTCGACGGCCGCGCAGAGCGTCTCCACGAACGCGGTGTTGCCCGCCAGGTGATGCGCCCGGTAGTAGAGCACCCCGATCACCGGCCCCTGCCCTGGCCGCGCGTCGCGTTCCAGCAGCCCCCAGGAGGGTGTGGCCTCCGGCGGCGCGAACCCGTGCCCGGTCAGCAGCACCGTGTCCGACAGGAACGCGTGCAGCTCGGCCAGGTTCGGCGGCCCGCCGTGGGCCAGGTACGCGTGGGCCTCGGCGCAGACGCCGCCGCTGACCGTGGACAGCTCCATCAGCTCGGCGTCCGGCGCCTGCTCGCCGCCCAGCACCACCACCGGCAGAGGGCCGGCCAGCAGTGCGTCCAGGCCCTCCTCCCAGGCGCGCCGCCCGCCGAGCAGGCGTACCACGACTACGTCGACGCCTTCCAGCAGGGCGGGCAGTTCCTCGGCCGCCAGCCGGGCCGGGTTGCCCAACCGGTAGGCGGCACCGCTCGCGCGAGCGCTGAGCAGGTCGGTGTCGGAGGTCGAGAGCAGCAGGACGGTACGGCTGTCGCCAGGCACGGCGCAATCCTCCCTCGGGGTCCTCGCCCCGGTCGCGGGTGTCGCGGCGGCCGGAGTCTCCTGGCTCCCGGATCAGCGCTCACCCCGGCCTTCCCACCCGTCGCCGGGCAGTGGCCTGCGGTGGGGTTCGCTCCCCGGTCACAGTGGCGGGACCGCGCCGGATTCGCACCGGCTTCCTCCCTAGCCATCGCCTACAGGGAGCCTACGACAAGAGCGGCCCCCGCCAGAAGTGGCGTTACCATCCTGATCGTGTCCATAGCCGACTTTTCCGGACGTATGCGCCCCGACGCCTGTCCGGGGGCGCTACAGGTGCACGAGGCGGCCGACGGCCCGCTGGCCCGCGTCCGCCTGCCCGGCGGCGCGATCTCACCCGCCCGGCTGCGCGAGCTGGCCGCCTGCGCGGCCGACCTCGGCTCGGACGTGATCGAGCTGACCTCCCGGGCGAACGTCCAGGTGCGCGGCCTGCGCTCACCCGCCGCCTTCGCCGAGCGGATCGCCGCCGCCGGACTGCTGCCGTCGCAGGCGCACGAGCGCGTACGCAACATCGTGGCCTCGCCGCTCGGCGGTCGCACCGGCCCCGGCCTGCTGGACCCGCAGCCCCTGGTGGCGGCGCTGGACCGGGCGCTGTGCTCGCGGCCCCGGCTGGCCGGGCTGCCGGGGCGGTTCCTGTTCGCGGTGGACGAGGGCAGCGGTGACATGCTCGCGCTGGAGGCCGACGTCACGTTCTTCGACGGGCGGCTGCTGCTGGCGGGCGTGGACGCCGGGCTCGCCGTGGGGGCGGACGTGGCCGCCGAACTCATGATCGCCGTCGCCGAGGCGTTCCTCGACGAACGGCCGGAAGGGGATCGGGGCGCGTGGCGGATCGCGGAGCTGGACAACGGCCCCGCCCGCATCGCCACCCGCCTCCGCACCACCACCGCTCCGGTCGTCCGGGATGTGCCGGCGGTGTCGGCGCCGCGTGCCGGGCGGGTCGAGCAGCGGGACGGGCGGGTGGCGCTGGAGGTCGTGGTGCCGCTCGGACGGCTGTCCGCCGCTCAGGCAAGCGCCATCGCCGCAGCGGCCGAGGCGAACGGCCCGGCCGGCACCACCGGCGCGCCTGGTCCGGGAGACGCCACCGGTGCGTCCGACCCGGGAGACGCCACCGGCGTGCCGGTCCGGCTGACGCCGTGGCGGACCGTCGTACTCCTCGACCTCCCGCCCGCCGCCGCCGGCCGGGCGGCGCGAATGCTGGAGGCGGCCGGGCTGGTGACGGACCCGGCGTCGCCGTGGGCCGGGGTGAGCGCCTGCACCGGCCGTCCGGGCTGCGCCAAGTCCCTGGCCGACGTCCAGGAGGACGCGCGGCGCTGGGTGGCGACCCTGGACGGCCCTCCGGCGATGCCCGTGCATTGGGCCGGTTGCGAGCGGCGCTGCGGGCTGCCGCGCGGCCGGGTCGTCCAGATGGTCGCCACCGGCGACGGATACCAGGAAAGGCATCAGTGAGCGACTACCTCCGAGACGGGGCCGAGATCTACCGGCGCTCGTTCGCGACCATCCGTGCCGAGACCGACCTCACCGGGATGCCGCCCGAGGTCGCGCAGGTGGCGGTGCGGATGATCCACGCCTGCGGCATGACCGACCTCGTGACCGACCTGGACTGGTCACCTGCCGTGGTCGTCCGGGCGCGCGCGGCGCTGCGAAGGGGCGCGCCCGTGCTGTGCGACGCGCAGATGGTCGCGTCCGGCGTGACCAGGCGCCGGCTGCCCGCGGACAACGCCGTGGTGTGCACGCTGGGCGACCCCGGCGTCCCGGAGCTGGCCGAACGGCTCGGCACCACGCGCAGCGCCGCCGCGCTGGAGCTGTGGCGCGACCGCCTCGACGGCGCGGTGGTGGCCATCGGCAACGCGCCGACCGCGCTGTTCCGGCTGCTCGAACTGGTCGCCGAGGGCGCGGGCAGGCCCGCCGCCGTGCTCGGCATCCCGGTGGGGTTCATCGGCGCGGCCGAGTCCAAGCGGGCGCTGGCGGACAGCGACCTGGAATATCTGGTGGTGCACGGCCGCCGCGGCGGCAGTGCGATGACGGCGGCGGCGGTCAACGCCATCGCGAACGAGACGGAGTGATGGCGATGACGGGACGGCTGTACGGGGTCGGGCTCGGTCCTGGGGATCCCGAGCTGGTCACGGTCAAGACGGCCCGGCTGATCGGCGAGGCCGACGTGATCGCCTACCACGCCGCCAGGCACGGCCGCAGCATCGCCCGCTCGATCGCGCTGCCGTACATGAAGGAAGGCCAGATCGAGGAGCTGCTGCTCTACCCGCTGACCACGGAGACCACCGACCACCCCGGCGGCTACCAGGGCGCGCTCGACGACTTCTACGCCGACTGCGCCGAGCGGCTGGCCGCCCACCTGGACGCGGGCCGGACCGTGGTCGTGCTGTCCGAGGGCGACCCGCTGTTCTACGGCTCGTACATGCACATGCACAAGCGGCTCGCCCACCGCTATCCGACCGAGGTGGTGCCCGGCGTCACCTCCGTCAGCGCCGCCTCGGCCGTGCTGGGCCGGCCGCTGGTGGAGCGGGACGAGGTGCTGACCGTGCTGCCCGGCACGCTGCCCGCCGAGGTGCTGGCGGACAGGCTCCGCGGCACCGACTCGGCGGCGGTGCTCAAGCTGGGCCGGACGTTCGAGAAGGTCCGCGACGCGCTGGCCGAGGCCGGGCGGCTGGACGACGCCTGGTACGTCGAGCGCGCCACCATGGGAGCCGAACGGGTCGCGCCGCTCAAGGACGTGGACGCCGACGGGGTGCCGTACTTCTCGCTGGCCCTGCTCGCCAGCCCCGCCGAGCGGACCTTCGTCCCCGAACCGCCCCCGACCGAGACCCGGGGTGAGGTGGTCGTGGTGGGCCTCGGGCCCGCCGGGCGGCCGTGGCTCACGCCCGAGGCCCAGGAAGCTCTGGCGGCGGCGACGGACCTCGTCGGGTACGGCCCGTACGTGGACCGCGTCGCCCCGAACCCGCGCCAGCGCCGCCACCGCACCGACAACCGGGTCGAGGCCGAGCGCGCCCGGCACGCGCTGGAGCTGGCCCGCGACGGCGCGCGGGTGGCCGTGGTGTCCTCCGGCGACCCGGGCGTGTTCGCGATGGCCAGCGCCGTGCTGGAGGCCGCGGCCGGCTTCCCGGACGTGCCGGTGCGGATCGTCCCCGGGCTGACCGCGGCCCAGGCCGTGGCCAGCCGGGTCGGCGCGCCGCTGGGCCACGACTACTGCGTGCTGTCGCTGTCGGACCTGCTCAAGCCGTGGGAGGTGGTGGCCGGCCGGCTGAGCGCCGCCGCGAAGGCGGACCTGGTGCTGGCGATCTACAACCCGGCCTCGCGCAGCCGTACGTGGCAGGTCTCCGCCGCCCGTGACCTGCTGCTGGAGCACCGCGACGCCGCCACCCCGGTGGTGATCGGGCGTAATGTCGGCGGCGAGCGGGAGAGCGTCACCGTCACCACGCTCGGCGCGCTCGACCCCGCGCAGGTGGACATGCGCTGCCTGCTGATCGTCGGCTCCTCGACGACCCGGGTCACCGAGCGCGGCGTCGTCTACACGCCGCGCCGCTATCCCTGAGCCCAGGCGGCCGCCTCCGCGGCGGTCTCCACCAGCCGGACGCCGGCGGGCAGTGGCGGCCGGTCCACCATGATCACCGGCAGTCCGAGCTCGCGGGCCGCGACGAGCTTGGCGGTGGTCATCGGCCCGCCGCTGTCCTTGGTGACCAGCACGTCCAGCCGGTGCTCGCGGATGAGGGCGCGTTCACCCTCGACCGTGTACGGCCCGCGGTCCAGCAGGACGTGCACGTGGTCCGGGATCGGCGGTTCGGGCGGATCGACGGACCTGGCCAGCAGCCACACCCCGGCCAGACCGGTGAAGACCGGCAGGCTCCGGCGGCCGGTGGTCAGGAACACCCGCACCGGACCACCGCCCGGCCGTGCGGCGGCCTCGGACAGTCGTGCGGCGGCCGCGTGCAGGGAGGGCACGCGCTGCCAGGTGTCGCCCGGTCCCTCCCGCCAGCCCGGGCGGCGCAGGACGAGCAGCGGCACGCCCGTCCGCGCCGACGCCTCGGCCGCCGAGGCCGTCATCCGCGCGGCGAACGGGTGCGTGGCGTCCACCAGGGCGTCGATCCGCTCGGCCGCCAGCCAGGCGGCCAGCCCGTCCGGCCCGCCGAACCCGCCCTCGCGCACCTCCCCGACCGGCAAGCGCGGGTTGCTCACCCGCCCGGCCAGCGACGACACCACGTGAACGCCGCAGTCGGACAACTCGGCGGACAACTCGGCGGACAGCCCGCCGGACAACTCGCCGGACAGCTCGGCGGCCAGCGCCCGGGCCTCGGCCGTGCCGCCCAGGATCAGGACCCGTCGCACGGCCGTTCCCGCTCCGCGCTGTAGAGGTGGCTGTCGGGGAACTGCGTGGCCGACAGCACCCGGCCGACGACGATCACCGCCGTACGCCGGATCCCGGCCGCCTGGACCTGCCCGGCGATGTCCGCCAGCGTGCCGCGCAGGATCACCTCGTCGGGCCTGCTGGCCCGGGCCACCACCGCCACCGGGCAGTCCGGCCCGTACGAGGGCAGCAGCTCCTCCACCACCGCCTCGATCCGCTGCACGGCCAGGTGCAGCACGATCGTGGCGCCGCTCGCGCCCAGGGTCTTCAGGTCCTCCCCTTCGGGCATCGGCGTGGCCCGCGCCGAGGTGCGGGTCAGGATGACGGTCTGCCCGACGCCGGGCACGGTCAGCTCCCTGCCCAGCGCAGCCGCCGCCGCCGCGAACGCCGGCACCCCCGGGACCACCTCGTACGGCACGCCGAGCTCGTCCAGCCTGCGCATCTGCTCGGCCACCGCGCTGAACACCGACGGGTCGCCGGAGTGCAGCCGCGCCACGTCCAGACCCGCGCGGTGGGCGGCCAGCAGCTCCACCACGATCTCGTCGAGGGTGAGGTTCGCGGTGTCGACGAGCCTGGTTCCCACGAGGCAGGCGTCCAGGAGCTCGCGGGGCACGAGCGAACCCGCGTACAGGCAGACCGGCGACGACTGCAGCCGCCGCAGGCCGCGCAGCGTGATCAGATCGGCGGCGCCGGGGCCCGCCCCGATGAAGTACACGGTCACGGCACGTCCTTCCTGGTGACCGACCACACGGTCACCGGCATCGCGGCCCGCCAGCCCGTGAAGGAGCCGACGGGTGAGGCCCGCTGTACGGCCAGGCGGACCAGATCGCCGCCGAGCCGGGCGTACCACTGGGCCATGACGGACTCGGACTCCAGGGTGACGGCGTTCGCCACCAGCCTGCCGCCGGGCCGCAGCGCCGCCCAGCAGGTCTCCAGCAGCCCGGGCACGGTCAGGCCGCCGCCGACGAACACCGCGTCCGGCGCCGGCAGGCCCTTCAGCACGGCCGGCGCCCGGCCTTCGACGATCCGCAGCGCCGGCACGCCGAGCCGGTCGGCGTTGCGCGCGATGGCGGCGGCGCGGTCGGCCCTGCTCTCGATCGCCACGGCCGCGCACGCCGGATGGCTGCGCATCCACTCGACGGCGATGCTGCCCGCGCCCGCGCCCACGTCCCACAGCGTCTCCCCGGGCAGCGGGGCGAGCCGCGACAGGCTGACGGCGCGGACCTCCCGCTTGGTGAGCTGCCCGTCGTGCTCGAACGCGGCATCGGGCAGGCCGGGCACGCGGGGGAGGGGTTCGGCGCCGGGGGCGGGGACGCACTCGAGGGCGATCACGTTCAGCGCGGAGGGGGCGGCTTCCCGTGATTCCCAGGTCTCCGCCGTCCCCGTCAGTACGCTCTCCGAGCCCGCGCCCAGGTCCGACAGGACGGTCATGGGGCTGGGGCCGTACCCGAGCCCGGTCGCGAGCCCGGCCACCAGGGACGGGGAGTCGCGGCCGGCGCCGAGCACGAGGAGCTGCCGCCCGGGCAGGATCGCGGCGTTCAGCGCGGCAGGGGGGCGGCCCACGAGGCTGACCACGTCCACCTGCTCCACCGGCCAGCCGAGCCGGGCGCACGCCAGCGACAGCGACGAGACGTGCGGCACCACGCGGATGCTCGCCGAGCCCAGCAAGCGCACCAGCGTGGCGCCGATGCCGTAGAACAGGGGATCGCCGCTGGCCAGCACGCACACCTCGCGCCCGGCGTACGTCTCCATGAGGGAGGGCAGCGCGGGCAGCAGCGGGGAGGGCCAGGCCACGCGCTCGGCGGTCGGGACGGGCACGAGGTCGAGCTGCCTGCGCCCGCCCATGAGCACCTCGGCGGCCTCCAGCACGCGCCGCGCGTCCGGGGACAACCCGTCCCAGCCGTCCGCGCCGATGCCGACGACCGTGATCACACGTTGCCCAGGACGCGCGTCACCTGGATCTCCACGACCACCCGCGCCGGGTTGGGGCGCGGCGGCTTGTAGCGGGCGGCGTAGCGGTGCTCGGCGTCGGCCACCTGTTCAGGCTCGGTACGCAGCACCGCCCGGCCCTCCAGCGTCGACCAGCGGCGGCCGTCCACCTGGCAGAGCGCCACCGGCGCGCCGTCGGCGCCGATGAGCCCGGCCTTGACCGAGGTGCCCGAGGTGATGACCCGGGCGATGCCGGTGGCCAGGTCCAGCGTCGCGCCCACCGGCACCACGTGCGGCGGGCCGTCGGGGCGCGTGGTGGAGAGCGTGCACAGGTGCCGCTCCTGCCAGAACGCGGCGAAGGCGTCGCCCTGTTCGACGAGATTCACGGCCCTCCTTGGGTGATTTGCGAGGCATATCGTATATCTGCCGTTCTGGCAGAATCTTGCGGGTGAAGCGGCTACTCGTCATCGGTATCGGCGCCGGCGATCCCGACCATCTCACCCTGCAGGCGGTCAAGGCCATCGGCGCCACGGACGTGTTCCTCATCGTGGACAAGGGTGAGGTCAAGCATGAACTGGTCCAGCTCCGGCTGGATCTCATCGCCGAGCACGGCCGCGCGCCGTACCGGATCGCCGAGGCCCGCGATCCCGAGCGCGACCGGACCACCCCGGCGTACACCGCCGCAGTGGAGGACTGGCGCTCGCGGCGCGCGCTCGCCTGCGAGGCGCTCATCCGCGACGAGCTGCGCGACGGCCAGACCGGGGCGTTCCTGGTGTGGGGCGACCCCGGCGTGTACGACAGCACGCTTGCCATCGTCGAGGAGATCCTCCTGCGAGGCAACGTGACATTCGAGTTCGAGGTCATCCCGGGGATCAGCAGCGTGGCCGCGCTCACCGCCCGCCACCGCACAGGCCTCACCCAGGTCGGGCGGCCCGTGCACCTCACCACCGGGCGGCGCCTGGCCGAGCACGGCCCCACCGCCGACGACGTGGTGGTCATGCTCGACGCCCACTGCTCGTTCGCCGGGCTCGACGACTTCCACATCCACTGGGGCGCCTACCTGGGCACGCCCGACGAGATCCTGGTCTCCGGGCCGGTGGCCGAGGTCGGCGACCGCATCCGCGAACTGCGCGCCGAGGCGCGGGCCCGCAAGGGCTGGATCATGGACACGTACCTGCTGCGTCGCCTGGAGCACTGACGGTCCGTCCCCGGTCGCTTAATCGCCCATTGTTTGCAAGAGCATATTCACTGCAAACTGATCATCTGGAGGCGTAACGGGGAGGGGGCGCACATCGGGGCGAGGCGGGTTCGCGACCGTGGCCGGGTGGGCAGGAGCGAGGAAGCGGACCTGGGGGAGACGCTGACCCGGTTCGGCCTGCGTAAGACCGTGCCGAGGCTGACGATCCTGACCGCTCTGCGCGACGCGGCGACCCACCTCAGCGTGCCGCGCCTGCACCGGCTGGTGACCTCCACGTACGAGATGATCAGCGTGTCCACCGTCTACCGGAACGTGACGGTGATGACCGCCCGCGGCGTCCTGCACAGCGTCGACCACGCCGGTGAGACGCTCTTCGGCCTCTCGACGACGCCTCACCACCACCTGATCTGCCGCCGCTGCGACGTACTCGTCGAGCTCCCCGCGGATCACCTCGCCACGGCGGAGGCGACGGTCATGGAGAGCACCGGCTTCGCGATGGACCCTGTCGGCCAGGTGCTGCGCGGCCACTGCCGCCGATGTCGACGCGCGCTACTTGCATGATTATTGTTCTTGCAAGATAGTTGCAAGTAGCTTCTGTTGAGGAGAGACGCCCATGGGCGAATACACCCTTCCGGACATGCCGTACGACTACGCGGCCCTGGAGCCCGCGATCACCGGAGAGATCCTGGAGCTGCACCACGCCAAGCACCACGCCGCCTACGTCAAGGGCGCGAACGACACCCTGGAGCGGCTGGCCGAGGCCCGCGACAAGGGCGAGTTCGGCGGCCTGGTGGGGCTGGAGAAGACGTTCGCGTTCAACCTGTCCGGGCACGTCCTGCACACGATCTTCTGGCAGAACCTGTCCCCGGACGGCGGCGACCGCCCCGACGGCGACCTGGGCGACGCGATCACCGAGCACTTCGGCTCCTTCGACGCCTTCAGGAAGCAGCTCACCACCGCCACCGCCACCGTGCAGGGCTCCGGCTGGGGCGTGCTGGCCTGGGAGCCGCTCGGCCGCCGCCTGGTGGTCGAGCAGGTCTACGACCACCACGGCAACGTCGGCATGAACACCGTCCCGCTGCTGGTCTTCGACGCCTGGGAGCACGCCTACTACCTGCAGTACCGCAACGTGCGCCCGGACTACGTCGAGAAGCTCTGGGGCCTGATCAACTGGAACGACGTCATCGCCCGCTACGACGCCGCCCGCGGCGCCTGACGGCCCGATGCCGGCGGTGCCCGCCCACCGGTCCGAGCTTGGTCCGCGGGACCGGTGGGCGGGCGCCGCTCAATCTGTCGATCTGACCGGCGGCCGTTCGTATGGAAGACGACAGGACGACGTCTCATGACGAAAAGGACGCGGTGCGGATGAGCGGGACAAGGACGCTGCTGACGGGTCGAGGGCTGGTGGAGTCGCCGCGGTGGCACGGTGACCGGTTGTACTTCTCCGACTGGTCAGCGGGTGAGGTCATCGCCGTCGATCTGGGCGGTCACAGCGAGGTCGTGGCGCGCGTCGCGTCGTTGCCGCTGTGCACCGCGTGGTCGCCGGAAGGCAGGCTCCTGATCGTGTCGTCCCCCGACGGCCGGCTGCTGCGCCTGGAGCCCGATGGGTCGCCGGTCACCCACGCGGATCTCGGCCGGACCGGGTGGAACGACATCGTGGTGGACGGCCGCGGCAACGCCTACGTCAACCGCTGCGGCTTCGACCCGATGGCGGGGGAGTCGTTCAAGCCCGGCTACGTCTACCAGGTCACGCCCGACGGGGCGGTGCGGCAGGTGGCCGACGACATCGCGTTCCCGAACGGGATGGCGGTGCTCGCCGACAACTCCACCCTCATCGTCGCCGACTCCTACCGCCACCAGTTGGTGGGCTTCGACATCGCGGAGGACGGCTCGCTGTCCGGCCGCCGGGTCTGGGCCGAGCTCGGCGAGGGCACCCCGGACGGCATCTGCGTCGACGAGGAGAACGCGGTCTGGTACGCCGACGTGCCCAATCGGCGCTGCGTACGCGTGGCCGAAGGCGGCAAGGCGCTGCAGACCGTCGAGCTCGACCGGGGCGGCTTCGCCTGTGCTCTGGGCGGGCCGGACGGGAGGACGCTGTTCGTCGTGGCGGCGGAGTGGCAGGGCATGACGTCGTCCGACCTGGTCGTGCCCGGCTCCGGCCAGGTGCTCACGGTCGAGGTCGAGGTGCCTGGAGCCGGGTGGCCGTGATGTGCGTCCCGGAACGGGCGGTCAGCCGGCGATCGCCGCGATGAGTTCGTCCCGGCTCTGTGCCCGGGTCTTGCGGTACACCGATTTCAAGTGGTCGTTGATGGTGTAGGTGGACAGGTCCAGAAATCGGGCGATCTGTTTCGCCGACGCCCCGGCGTACAGGTATTCGATGACGCGGCGTTCGCCGGTGGTGATGCCGTACCAATCGCAGAATGACGGCAGCAGCAGTTTGCCGCCTGCCGCCTGGATGAGAACGGCCACGTCGCTGTCGCCGTTCTCGTCCAGCGGCTGGCCATGGATCAATATCCAGCGCCCGAAATTCGCCGCCGGCGCGCAGATCAGCGGCGTCCAGGCGCGCGGATCGCGAGTATGCGCCCGTACGTGCAGGGACAGTCCGACCCAGAACGCGTCGGCGATCCAGTCCGGCACCCCGCTCCCGGCGGCGGGCCACATCTGCCGCACCCATGCCCCTGCCTGAGGCGAGATGGAGCGGACCGTGTGGTCAGGGCTGATCGTGATGACTCCCGTCGGCAGCGCCGGGACGGTGGGTGTCAGCGGGCCGGCCGTCACATACCCGCGCAACGCCGCCGGCAGGGCAGGGGCGAGTCGCTGGATCCGGTGGAAGTCCCGCTCGCCGAAGGGCCTGGCGCCCTCGGCGCGAAGCAGGCCGAGCAGGCCCCAGACCCCGTGGCGGTCCCGTATCACCAGGCGCAGTTCGCTGCCGGCTCCGTGGGCGGCCAGGACCCGCCGGATCAGAGTGTTGCGCCGGTCGTCGCCGGCGCCCGCTCCGACGACGCACACCGGCACGCTCTGCCGGGCGAGGGCCGGCAGCGGGCACGGGTCGCCGTGCAGATATCCGTTGAGCACCAGGGCACTGATCAGCGCGGGCTGGTATTCGTGCCAGAAGCTGAACGCGCCCAGGCCCATGCCGATCGCCGGGTTGAGGGCGACCAGCCGGAGCGCGTCGTGCGGCACCTGGCGTCCGACGATCTGCGAGATCGCCGCGCCCACGTCGGCCGGAGTGGCGGGCGGACCGAGCGCCGCGCGCAGCTCGCGGGCGATTCGCCCCTCACCGTCCGTCACCTGATGCTGCGAGTGTCGACCATTGCGTTTCGGGCCTTTCTGCGATTTTGCGGCAATGGGGGTTTACTGAGTTAATGGGCGGCATTTGGGTAGCTGCTGTACATGGCCAAATTTGTCGCTATAGAAGTGATTGGTGCGGCTCGTTTGCCGTGCGCCGGACTATTTATTTTAGGTCCGTCGGGAAAAGGTGGCCAGATGCGTGTGGCGGTCTCGTGCCGGTCTTTGTGGCGGGCGGCGAAAACGGCCGGCTCCTGTACGGTCTTGTACGGATAATTCGGAGCGCGTTCCCAACAGCCAGGCCATCTCCGATCGTCGATCTGACGAAAGGAGCGCAACGTGCAGGCACTTGGCCGTACAAGAAGGTGTGCCGCGGGGATCGCCGCGGCACTGGCATTGATCGTGGGGTTGCCCACCAGCGCGCAGGCAGCGGTGGGCGACCTCGTCTTCGTCCGGACGATCGCCCAGAACGTGCCCGGTGCCGTGGACATCGGCCCGGTCAATCCGCTGGACTGGGCGTCGGCGGCGACGCTGTCGGGCAACGGAGGCACCGTCTACGTCGTGGCCGGCGGCGATGGCGGGTCGGGCACGGCGCAGCCGGCGATTTCCACGTTCCGCCGGGCCGCGAACGACACGCTGTCCCTCACCGGCTGCATGGGTGGGCTTGCGGGGTGCCGCCCGACGAAGGTGGACAACGTGGAGACCCCGGGCCGCCTGTACGCCGCCGGCTCCGTGGTGACCGCGGGCGTCCACGCGTACGTGGCCACTCCCGCCGCCGTGGTCGGCTTCAGCACGGCGGCCAACGGCGACCTCGTGACGGATTTCTGCGTTTGGGACCCGTCGTGCGGCAGCGTGGCGGCCCTGCCCGGGCTCGCTCCCTGGGCGACGTCGCAGAACGCGCTGACGGCGACCGCGGACGGCCGCGACCTGTACCTGTACGCGGCAGGTGGCGGCAAAGGCGCGGTTTACCACCTGCGGCGCGACGGTGTCACCGGTCGCCTCGCTTACAGCGGCTGCATCGGCGAGGCGACGCCGGGCTGCACCTCGATCGGCCGTACCGGCGTCATGACCTCCTCGGGCGACGTCGTCGTCAGCGCCGACGGGCGCAGCCTCTACGTCGTGGCCCAGCGGCCCGGCTCGGTGACGCACTTCCGGCGCGACCTCACCACGGGCTCGCTCACGGAGGCGGGCTGTGTGGGTGAGTCCGGGGTCGGCGGCTGCGCGATCCCCGTCACCGACGGCCTGCTCGGCATCACCCAGGGCGCGATCACCCAGGCCGGCGACAGCCTCTATGTGTCGGGACCGAGTGGCGTCACTCATCTGCACCGCGACACCACCACCGGCGATATCGCCTATTGGGGCTGCATCGGTTACGGCGCAGGGTGCCGTGCCGCCGGTCCCCAGGGCCAGTACGTCGACGTGGCGGTCAGCGCCGACGGCACGAGCGTCTACGGGAGCGTCCAAGGCCAGGCCTTCGCGTGGGGAGCAGTCACCCACCTGCGCCGTTCCCCCCAAGGGGACTTGACGTACGCCGGGTGCATCGGGGAGGGCCTGCCGCAATGGTGCCGCCCGATCGGGCTGACAGGGGTGATGAACCACGCCGGCCCGGTGCTCGCTCCCGCCAGTTCGCAGGTCGTCTACAGCTTGGGTGTTCACGCGCGTGGGGCGATCAGCCAGTTCACCCGGATGACGTCATAGGAGGGGGCCGGTAGGGCGGGCCGGGGAAGCGCATCCTCGGCCCGCGCCCGTACGCGCTCGTGCCCGGCTTCCTCCTGGGCGCCCCCGGTCGCCCGCTACCCTGACGGCCCCGAGGCGGCCGAGCTGGTGCGTGCCGGTGAGCTGCCAAGGACCCAGAAGATGGCGTCCACGCGTTTGTCGGTGGTGATCTCTAGTGTTCGCCTCATGACGACTGCCGTGCAGGCGCACAGCCGCGCCTGCCCACCCCACGAGAAGATCTCCGCGCACCGCCTCGACGACGGAGAGGCACGAGCGTGAGCGGGTGGGAGGACATTCAGCGGGCCGTCGGCACCGCTGACGCGTCTGTGGTGGCCGATGAGGTGCTGCGGCTCGGTGCGGATGAGCGCCGCGAGGTCGCCCGCCGGATGCGCCCGTACATCCGCGAGGCGCGGCAGGCCGCTCACGCGCGTTTCGACGCGGCGCGGCAGAGGCACCACTACCGCCACGAGCGCCACGTCGACTGGAGGACGCGGAACAACTGGATCGGGCCCCTCCGCGTCGCGGGCGCCGGCACGCTGGGCGGGGCGGCCGCGGTCGCCGACTGGCTCCTGCGGCGGGACTTCTCCGAGTGGGGCCAGGAAATGCCGCTCGAGCCGCTGCTGAGGGTCATCGCCGCGCGGCCGGCGCAGTGGCAGGCCGATCTCGCCGCGCACCTGACCGGACGCCTGCGCGCCACGCGGCTCCAGCTCGAGAACGGCACCGTCGCGCTGGCGCTGGAGCTGCTGCGCCGCACCGGCGCCGAGCCGCCCGACCACGAGCCGCTCGTCGTCGCCTGGGTGTCCACGGAGCCCGACCTGGCCCGCGACCCGCTGGCCCGGCACCTGGTCCCGCGGCTGTTCGAGGCAGAAGGCGTGGGCCGGGCGCTGCGCGACGACCGGATCGACGCGCCTTCCGGCCGGTCCTGGCTGCGCGCCCTCACCGAGGCGGCGCCGGTGGAGCGCGAGGTGCTGGTAGAGGGGTGCATCCGCCGGTTCCTGCGTGGCGGCAGCGCCACCGACCTGCGCTTCTTCGTACGCCTGCACGACCTGCTCGACCCGGCTCCCAGCAGGGAACGCATCGGTGACTACCTACGGCTGCTGCCCGCCGCCCCCGGCCCGGTGGCCGAGCTGGCCCTGCGGATGCTGCGTGGCCCCGGTGTCGCGTTGAGCGGTGAGGAGGTCAACGACGCGGTGGCGGCGTTGCTGTTCCGATCCGAGAGCAAGCTCGTACGTGCCGGCCTGACCCTGCTCGACCAGGCCGCCCGCGACGCCGGCGACGACCTCGACCACCTGGCGCCCGCGCTCGCCTCGGCGTTCCTGTGTGAGTCGTACGAGGTCAGGGAGCGTTCGGTGCGCTGGGCGGTCAAGCACGCGCGGCGGTTCTCGCCCGTGGGTGCGGAGACGGTGCGCGAGGCGGCGGCCGTCCTGCCTCCCGACCTGGTGGCCCGCCTGACCCCGGCCTACGGCCAGGTCGAGCCCGACGCCGCGCCGGCCGACGCCTTCGAGCCGGGAACGCTGCCGGCGTTCGAGGCGCCCCGCCGTCGTCCGGTCCGCCCGGCGATGGACAACCTGGCCGGCACCTTCCGCGAGTTGCACCACGAGTTCGCCTTCGAACGCTGGCTCGACGGCTTCGTCCGCCACCCCGGCGCCAGGCGGCCTCCGGCGCACACGACGGATCTGTACGGGACGGGTGAGTGGCGCTACGTCGAGCAGTGGACGGAGGCGCTGCTGCGCGAGGCCGCCGGTCCTGGCCAGGAGCCGCCGGGTCCTTGCGAACCCGAGCGCCGGGCATTTGAGAGCCGGGTGCGCCCCGGGATCCTGACCCCCGGCGTGCACCGTGGCCTCGCGGCGAGCCTGGCTGAGCTGGGGCTGGTCCTCGGCGGCGCGGAACGGCTCGACACGGAGGAGCCGCAGGAAGGGGAGCGGGTCTTTTTCGCTCCGGTGCGGAAGAAGAGGCGGGAGGAGAAGCCGCCCGGCCTGCTGCCGATCGCCTCCGTGGGGCGGCTGCCCAGTTCGGCGCTGGTCTCACCGCCTCACTGGGCCATGCTGCAGCGCTGCGCCGAGATCCACGCTGCGCTGAAGAAGGGGACGCTGCCGCCGTACCTGCTGGCCACGCCTACCCTCACCTCCGGCCACATCGACCCTGCCGAGCTCGTCGCCAGGCTGGAGGGCTACGAGCGGAACGGCGTCCGGCCCCTGCCCGCCGACCTGGGGCAGGCGCTGCTGAGACTGCCGCGCGAGGTGGACTCCGGCGTGGTGGCCCGCGCCGGCCGGCTGACCTCCGAGGCGGGTGCCACGCTGGTGCGCTGGCTCAAGGCACGGCCGGAACCCGTGACGAGCGTCGAATGGCCCACCGCGCCCGGCGGCCGTCCGCGCCCGCGCATCCGGCGGGAGCCGACGGGGGTGGCGTTCGTGGACGCGCTGTTCTGTGACCCGCCCCTCCACCGGCCGAGCCACCACGGCTCCTACGAGTCGTCGTGGTGGCTCGTGCTGCCCTCGGACCGGGAGGTCGTGGCCATGCACCTCATCCCGCACCTGTACGACGGCTGGGAGGGGCCAGGCCACCTGCGCCCGCACACGACCCGGCTCTGCCACCAGGACGGGCCCGCGGGCGAAGGGATGGCGCTGCTTGTGGGCATCATGCTGGGCGAGCGCGGCTGGAACGCCGAGCACTGCCGGGAGCTGCTGCTGCGGGCGGCCGCCACCGAGGCCCTGCCCGCCGCGGAGTGCGGACGGCAGCTGGGGCACTGCCTGCGCCTGCTCGACGTCAAGCTCGGCCCGGTGCTGCAGGCGCTCGACGAGTGCGCGCGGCAGGGCGCGCACCGGGAGGTCTGGCAGATCATGAGCGGCCTGCTGCCCGTCTTCCTGCCGCGGCCCGGGGAGCGGGCCAACGCCGCCCACACCCGGGCGCTGGAGTTCGCCGCCGAAGTGGCCGGCTGGGCCGGGGCGCGCGGCACGATCCCCGAGGTCGCCGGCATCGCCGCGCGTGACGGGTCGAGCGGGCTCATCCGCGCGGCCCGCCGGTTGGACGAGCACCTCGGCCGGGCGTGAAGGCCCCACGACTCGATGGGCCGGCCGCGCCTCGCTGAGGGCGCAGGCGCGTCAGAGCAGGTGTTGGTGGCGGGTGGCCGCTTCTTGCCGGACCTCGGTGAGGAACAGCTCGGTATGGCGTTCCTGCCGCCGGTCGTCGTCCGGATCGTGCCAGGAGGAGGCGTCCTGCGTGCGCGCATGGCCGGCGTAGTGCAGCCAGCAGCCGTGGATGCCGGCCATGAGGTTGTCGAGCAGGTCGAGGGCCGGCCGGGCGGGGTCGAGCGAGGCGATGGGCAGGCAGACGGAGTCGGAGCCGGAGTGGGGGTGGTCGATCCGGGTCCTGGCCACGAGGCGTTCGGCGGCGGCGATGCGCCGCTTGGCGTCGGTCACGCCGCAGAGGTGGCCCTCGGCGACGTGCAGGGTGTGGCGGATGAGCGGCATGACCGTCTGGCGCGGTGTGGCGCCGAAGCTGATGGCGCTCACAATCTCGACGAGGCTTTCGACGGCGAGGGGCCTGAGGTGGTCGCCCTCGGCCACGACCTGCACCGGATGCTGCCGGACGCGGCGGCCCGTCGCGGCGGCCGCCGCGTGCAGCCAGTGCGCGGCGGCGATGGCGGCCGCGGCGGGGTCGATCTGCGTGATCAGCTCCTCGCAGCCGAAGGGCCGGCGGTTGAGGAAGGCGTCCGCCTGGGCCACCTGCAGGGGTGAGGCGTCCTCGCGGCTGAGGGTGACGGCCTGCTGGGCGCGTCCGGACAGGTCGCCGCGTTCGGCCTGTTCGACGGCCGACAACTCGGCGGCGACGTCGGCGACGACCCGAACGGTGAGCTCCGGGCTGTCGAGGGCGCGCAGCGCGCGGCCGGTGCGCTGGGCGATCTCCCCGATCTTGGCGGGTACGGGGACGTGCGTGGAGGCGGTCAGGATCGGGACGACGCCGGTGAAGGCGTCGCGTTCGCGCTGCCGGTGCCAGCCGATGCTGCCCGGTCCATGCTGGTCGGAGATGCTCGCCGGGTGGGTGTAGCAGCGCCAGCAGGCCTGCGACAGCTCGGTCAGGCGGGCGGCCAGACGCAGGGCGTCCGAGGCGCGGGCCGGGGGAAGAGTGGCCACGGTGACCGCGACGTCCCCGATGCCGGTGCTCCAGTGGGCGACGAGCGCGTTTCGGGCGTGATCGACGGCATACCGGGTCACGGCAGCTCCTTGAAGGGGGAAAACGCGAATGCATGCCCAGGATGCAGGATGCATCGCTGATCTGGGGGCTGTTTACGGCTGTTGCAGGTCGCTGATCAGCGCTTTTGTGGCGAGATGAGGGGGTAATTTCCTGGTTACGTCCCTGCGTCGAGTCGCATGAAGGTGGCGCCTTGCATGGCCGCGCGGGCGCCGAGGACATGTCCGTCGCACATCAGCGACTCCGTCCCCACCGGGTCGGTCACCTTCCACGTCACCGGCTCGCCGCACTTCTGGCCGCGCCGGTTGTAGTCCCACGTACGGCGGCACACCCGGCAGGTGGACACGTTGGCCATGGAGGAGACCGTGTTGCCGTGCTCGGGACAGACGCCCCACGGGAAGGCGCACGTCGACTCGGCCAGGGCCCGATACTGGGCCAGGTCTCCGGCCGCGCGCAGCAGGTCCTCGCCCGCTCGCTTCAGCCATTCGGCGGCGTGGTGCGCCGCCTGGAGATGGGCGCGTTCGGGTGAATCGGCGGGCAGACCGGCGTACAGGGCACGGGCCTCGGCCTGGAGTGCGTCGGCGCGGCCGGCCAGGTCGCGCAACTGGGCGGGAGTAATGTTCATCGCTGAGGATTCTCCCTTGTTTGTTCGGTAAGCGCGCAGACCCCGTCAGGGGCGGCTGGCGATGGTCAGGAGGCTCGCGGCGGGGCCCGTGAGGGAGCGGCCCCGGCGCCAGACCGCGCGCAGGTTCCTGACCAGGTTGAGGCCCGCCAGCGGCACCTCGACGAGGCGGCCGGTGGCCAGCTCGGCCTCGACCGCGTACCCGCTGAGCACCGCCGGGGCCGCGCCCGCCTGGGCGGCGCCCTTGACGGCCGAGTTCGACCCGAGCTCCAGGCGCGGGCTGGCCTGGTGGAGCCCGGTGAAGGCGACGTCCAGGGTCTCGCGGGTACCCGAGCCGCGCTCGCGTACGACCAGCGGGGTAGCGGCCAGCTCGGCGCCTCTGAGCACCGTGCGGCGGCGCGCCCACGGGTGGCCCGGCGCGACCACGACGACCAGCCTGTCGGTGCCCACCACCCGGCTGGCCAGCCCGTCCGGCACGGTCGGCCCCTCCACGAACCCCAGCTCCACGCCCCCGGCCCCCGACAGCACCAGCGCCGCCACGTCGGCGGAGTTCAGCACGTCCAGGCCGATCTGGACCCCGGCCTCCCGGCTCTGGAACTCCCCGAGCCAGCGCGGCACCAGGTATTCGGCGACCGTCATGCTGGAGGCCACCCGCAGGTGCGCCGCCTCGCCGTGCCGGACGGCCTCGGCGGCCCGCATGAGCTCCTGCGCCGCCGCGAGCACCTGCGCGGCCCAGCCCGCCACCATCTTGCCCTCGGCGGTGAGCGTGGAGCCGCGCGGCGTCCGCTCCAGCAGCGGCAGGCCGAGCCGCCGTTCGAGCTGGGCGATGCGCTTGCTCGCCGACGGCTGCGCGATGCCCGCCAGCTTGGCCGCCTGCCCGAGGCTGCCGAGCTCGCCCACGTCCACGAGGAGCTTGAGGGAGTCGAGATCGGGCAGCGCAGTCATAGCCACAGGCTATGACCTCCCAGGCAATGCGCGGCTACCGGGCCTGTCGAAGGCCCCGAAGACTGGGATCATGCTTCCCACCCCCTCCAAGACGTCCTGCCTGCCGGGCATCGTGGCGTGCGCGCTGGCGACGGTGGCCGCCCTGGCCGTCAACCGGTTCGTGCCGGGGCTCAGCCCGGCCACCGCCGCGGTGGTCCTGGGGGCGGCGCTGGCCACCGCCGGGGTGATCCGCGCGCCGCTGCGTCCCGGGCTGATGTTCGTCTCCAGGCGGGTGCTGCGCGCGGCGATCGTGCTGCTCGGGCTGCAGATCGCGGTGCCGCAGGTGCTCGCGCTCGGGTGGCAGGCGCTCGCGGTCGTGGCCGCCGCCACGGGGCTCACGTTCGTGCTCACGCCACTGGCCGGCCGCCGCCTCGGCCTTTCCCCCGGTACGTCGCTGCTGGTCGCCACCGGCGTGTCGATCTGCGGGGCGGCGGCGATCGCGGCCATGCACGACAGTGCCGACAGCTCGGACGAGGACGCCGCGGGCGCGCTGAGCGTGGTGGTCCTCTACGGCAGCGCGGCCATCGTGGTGCTGCCGCTGCTGGCGTCCTGGCTGGGGCTGTCGTACGAGCAACTCGGGGTGTGGGCGGGAGCGGCCGTGCACGAGGTCGCCCAGGTGGCGGCGATCGGCGCGGCCACGGGCGTGCTGGCGACGGCGGTGACGGTCAAGCTGGCCCGAGTCGTGCTGCTCGCCCCCATCGTCGCGGTCACCACGTCCCTGCGCCGCCCGCGCAGCGCCCCCGGCCAGCCGACGGTGGCCGTGCCTGCTCCGGCGGGGCTGGCCGGGTCCGCTGGACGCGCTGCCACCCTCACCCGTCCGGTGGCACCGCCTGCCGCCGCTCCCGGGAGGAGGCCGCCGATCGTGCCGCTGTTCGTGGCCGGGTTCCTGGCGATGGTGGCCGTACGGAGCACGGGCCTGCTGCCCCCGGTGGTGACCGGGAACGTCCCGGCGGTCACGAACGCGCTGATGGCCGCCGCCCTGTTCGCCCTCGGCACGGGGATCGACCTGCGGAAGCTGCTCAAGGGCGGCCGGGTCATGCTGCTCGGCGGCATCGCCACCGGGCTCATCGGAACGATCTCGCTGGCGGGGGTCTGGCTGCTCGGGTGACGCGCGGACAGCATGATGGGTGCTGTGCTGACACGAATGTTATTGACGGTCGGTCTGGTCGCGGTCCCGCCCCCGGTGAACCAGTCGGTCTGGGAAGTGATCCGGATGCACAGTTTCGGCGGCTGCGACTCGATGTCGGCGGTCGTTCCGCAGAGCCGCAGCGACGTCTGGGTCTTCGGCCAGAGCGAGCCCATCGACGACGAATGCGCGGGGACCGCCCGTCCGGTGGCGCAGCACTGGGACGGCCGAGCCTGGCGGGCCGCAGCGCTGCCCGGCCGCCACTACGGCGCCATCGGCTCGGCGGGCGCGTCCTCGCCCGGCAACGTATGGGCCTTCACCACGAGCGACACCGGCGAGTCCGCCGCCCTCCGCTACGACGGCCGTCGCTGGACGGACGCGGGCAGATCCGCCATGGGACCCCACCCCAACCTCAGCCGCGGCCTGGTGCTCGGCCGCCACCACGTCTGGGCCTTCGGCTCGGACGGCCATTCGGCGTCCTGGTTCTGGAACGGCCGCACCTGGCAGCGTCGAGCGCCGAGGGACGTCGTCCGGACCAGCGCCGTGTCGCAGAAGGACGTCTGGGCGATCGGTTGTTGCAGGGTCGCCCACTTCGACGGCAAAGCCTGGAAGAAAGCCGCCTTTCCCACCGGCCGCGACAAGGAGACCGTCAGCCTGACCGGCATTCTCGCGGTGGCCAAGAATGACGTCTGGGTCTTCGGCGACCGCGACGAGAAGCTGTTCGCCGCGCATTTCGACGGCCGCGCCTGGTCACCGGTCGACGTCGCTCTCCCGGCTCCGGTGACACCCGCGTGGCGCCTCGGTGACGCGGTCGCGGACGGCCGGGGCGGCATCCGGGTGATCGCGGATCCACCGGATGACACGAGCTCCCGCGTGCTGTCCCGCTCGGCAGCGGGTCAGTGGTCGGTGAGCGCCCCTCAGGTCGCCGGCAAGGTGATCAAGCTGTGGGACCTGGCGCTCGTCCCCGGCACCACGGAGGTCTGGGCCGCGGGCGCCGTACGGCAGAGCGAGAGCGACTCCACCTCCGCGGTCTTCGCCCTCAGATAGGTGACGCCAGGGGCCGAGGAGGCCCGGATCCTGGCCCGCCGGGTCACGAGCAAGCGGGTCTCGTCACGTGCACGTGGAGTTCCGCAACGATGGGCTGTTCTCGCAGGATCAGCCGTTCTTCTGGTGGCAGCTGTACGGTTTGCGCCGGTGTGCTCGGCATGCCGAGCACACGCGGTCGCGGTGCAGCGGCACAGCTGGTGTCGTGCCTGCCGCGAGCGATTTTGACGCCACCTACGGGATATGCGGGAAGATCGGAACATGCCGATATCCATGCCATCCGCGGACCGGTGCGCCTTCTGCGACTACCTCGCCGGGCTGCACCCCGTCACCATCCTGGAACAGGGGGAGCAGGTCGCCATCCTGGTCACCCGTTGGCAGCGTGGGCAGGGGCACGTGCTGGTGATCCCGGTCGCCCACCGCCCGACGGTCATGGACGTGGTCCCGGCGGAGGAGCGGCAATTGATGAACGCCGTGCGGCGGGCGGCCCGGGCCATCACAGCCGCCTACGACCCCGGGGGCATCGCCGTCTGGCAGAACAACGGAGCGCCCGCGCACCAGACCGTCCCTCATGTTCACTTCCATGTCGCCGGCACTCTTCCCGACGGCGGCACGCGGTCAGGCGAGGTGCCTCGTCTGGACCTCGATGAGACTGACGGGATCGCCAAGCGCCTGAGCCCTCATCTCTGAACCGGCCCGCCTGGGATAAATTTCCAGTCCTTCAATGCTGACGGCTGGTCATAGGCGGGCGGTCCACGCGTGGCCTGTGAGGACGTCGGCGCCCCTGGCCGGGAAGACGCGGTTGATCAGGAAATCGTGCACGTCCGGTTCCCCGTCGGCGCAGGCGTCGCTGAGCACGGTCACGTGGTAATCGCGGTCGGAGGCGTCGTAGAGGGTAGCGGCGATCATCGCCCCGGTCGCGACACCGGTCAGCACGATCGAGTCGATGTGCTGGGCCCGCAGGAGCCGATCGAGGTCGGTCGCCGCGAACGCGCTGGCGCGGCGCTTGAGGACGACGGCCTCGCCCGGCAACGGCTCGATGCGTGGGTGCACGAGCGTCTCGGGAGAATCTTCGTGAAACCGCGTCCCCGCCCCGTGCAGGCCGCTGATCAGCTGGTTTCCCGCTGCCACATCAAGGCCTGAGGCCCGGAGCCCGAAACGGATGAAGATCACGGGGATTCCGGCGGCTCTGGCCGCGGGGAGAACCTTTTCCACGACGGGGAGCACGCCGGCGGCGAAGGGGTAGTTGCCCACGATGCCCGCCTGCAGGTCGCCGACGATGAGAGCGGTGCTGGTCATACGCTTTCCTTGTCTGTACGGCGCGCCATCGGCCATCCTCACGGTCGTATCCTTGGCACTGTTGTCGTCGATCTAGTACGACGATAGTGGGACAGATTCGCGTAAGGGCCATCGGCCGCGGCGTAAGGCGGCCTGGGTCGTAGGCCGGGCTATCTCCATGTCCACCACAGCCGGCCGCATAGGGCGGATAACCGCAGACCCGAGGCCACATCCGAGTTTTCGCACCCCACACGCTGCAGAAGGCCCGCTCACTCGACCTCCTCCTGTCCGACCGCGCCGACCCGCCGGGTGCCTGATCCATCGCCCTGCCACGAAGCAGCGCGATGTGCCGCATCGCGAAATCGTTTGGGTGAGGAGCCGACCACGCGGCGAAATGCGGTGCTGAACGCGCTCTCGGATTCATAGCCGGTCGCGAATGCGAGTTCGGAGATCGATCGAGTGCCGCGACGCAGGGCATCGCGGGCGAGGCTCATTCGCCACTCGATCAAGTACTCCAGTGGTGCGGTTCCGACCTGCTTCTTGAAGGATGCGGCGAACGCCGAGCGGGACATGCAGCTGATACCGGCGAGCTCTTTGAGTGTCCAACGGTGCGCCACGTCTGCGTGCATGGCGCGAAGTGCGGCACCGATGCCGTCGTCGCTGAGCGCTCCCAGCCAGCCGGTGGGCCGACCGGCTTGGTCGGCGTGGGCGCGCAGCATATGGACGAACAGGATCTGTGCGAGATGGTCCAGGACCAGAGTGCCCCCGACGGCGGTGGTCTCGACCTCGGTGACCAGCAGTTCGCTCAGGTGCGCGAGCAGCTTGCCTCGCGGATCTGTGGCATGGACGTGCACGAGCGGCGGTAGAACATCGATCAGGATCGAGGCATTCGTGTCGTCGAACGAGAAGTGCCCACTGCACAGGAATGTGTCTTCCTCGGCCTCGGGTCCGATACGCACGGCGCCGTTCGTAGCGCTGTCCCACAGCGACTTCGCGGCGCGCGGTGTCGCGGTGAGCTCGCTGGCCAGCACGTAGGGCGGAGGGTTGCCCAGGAGGAAGAAGTCGCCCCCTCTGAGGAGCACAGGTTCGTGCCCTTCGAGGGCCAGCCAGCATTCGCCCCGCACGACGACGCCGAGTTTCACGTGCGGGAACGGATCGAAACGCACCGCCCACGACCCCGCAGCGTGGAGGCCGGCTTCGACCACGATGTGGGGCCGCAGAAGACCGATGGCGTCAGCGATCGGATCGTTGGAGCCGAGCGCTGATCCCTTCCTGGACGATGCGTAAAGTATCGGGGACTTCACATGATGGATCGTACCGCCCTGGTGCTGCAGCATTGAGTTCATGAACATCACGAAGCAAACGGCGCTCGTCACCGGCGCGAACAAGGGCATTGGATTTGAGACCGCACGTCAACTCGCGCAGCAGGGCTTCACCGTCTGGCTGGGATGCCGCCACCAGGGGCGTGGCGAAGCCGCGGCAAAGGAACTTGCCAATGACGGAGACGTTCGCTTCGTCAGCCTCGACGTGACCGACGCAGAAAGCGTCAGGGCTGCTGCGGTGCACGTCGGCAACGAGACCGACGCACTGGACGTGCTGGTCAACAACGCGGGGGTTGCGATCGGGGAAGGCGAAGGCCTTCCCAGTACCGTGCGGCTGGAAACGATCCAGCACACGTTCGACGTGAACTTCTACGGGGCGCTGCGGGTCACGCAGGCGTTCTTGCCGCTCGTGCAGAAGGCGCAGGCCGGGCGCATCGTGAACGTGAGCAGCACGGTGGGGTCGATCACCACGCTCGTATCTCCAGGCAACCCTCTGGGAGCGTTCCCGTCCTTCGCCTACCCCACGTCGAAGACCCTCCTCAACGGGCTCACCGGATGGCTCGCCATCGAACTCAACGACACGCCAATAAAGATCAACTCAGTGTGCCCCGGGTACAACGCCACCGATCTGAACAACAACCTCGGAACGCTGCATCCATCACAGGGCGCGAAGGTCGTCGTGCGCGCCGCCACGCTCCCGGCGGACGGTCCCAGCGGCAGCTTCTTCGACGTGAACGGCCCCGTGGGCTGGTGACCTTCAGGACTTCAGCCCGTCGATGAGAATCTCGTTCAGGCACCTGTGCCGAGCACCTACACGCCGGCTCGTGGCACCACGAGAGCACCGGCCGGGTTGATGCGAACCCGAGCAATGCGAACCACTCTCCAGGGCACCCTGAGGTTTTCCCACTGAAGATCACTTCCAGTGGCAGTTGAGAGCGAGGGCTTTGAGACCGCCGTGGAGTTTCCGGGCGGATGGGTCGAGAATCCCGTTGAGATCCCCATGGACCAGCTGGGCAAGGCGGCCGAAGCGCGCCTCGGCGATGCCCGGTTCGTCCTCGACGAGCTGGGAAGGCGCGGATGGAATCTCGACAAGGTCGGCATGTTCGGCCACTCCCTTGGCGGCTTCACCGCCGCTGAGGCCATGCTGGACGATCAGCCGATCGACGCGGGTCTGAACATGGACGGCCATCTCTTCACCGACCTCGGGGAAATCGCGAAACGCGGCCTTGATCGCCCGGTCTTCCTGTACGGCGGGCAGGAGGTCAAGCCGGGCAAGACCGTGGAGCACGCTGGCTCCAAGATGTACGCAACCGCTTCCAGAAGATGCACGCTACTGTTCCCAGCATTTGACACCTCCACCGAGGACGGCCGCGGCGCTGGCAACGGTTCCCGGATGGCCGGCCCGATATCCTGCGCGAAGTATGGACTGGAGGTGCCGGTTGGCGGCGGAGTCCCAACAGTAATGATCATCGGAGTCACCAGGGAGCCCGCAGCATGACCGGCACCACGGAGGCCCTTGGCGGGTCGGCTGCAGTCGACAATGCAGCACGAAGTGTCACGCGCCCGTTCTACGTATACGCCGTGCTCGCCAACACGCTGTTCCAGCGCGGCGTATTCGTCCTCTTCCTTCAGCAGCGAGGCTTCTCCGCCGAGCAAGTGGCCCTGCTGCAGACACTGCTCTACCTGGTCAGCGGACTTGCGGAGTTGCCGACGGGGGTCATCGCCGACCGAATCGGCAGGCGTGCCAGCATCGTGATCGGCCAGCTGCTGATAGCTGGATGTCTGCTCGGCCAGGTGGCGTTCTCCAACTACTGGGTGTTCCTGGCGCTGTGCATCGGGCAGGGCGTGGGCATGGCATGTGTGTCCGGTTCGGACACCGCCCTGCTGTACGACCTGCTCGTGCGTCGTGGTGCGACGGCCAGCTACGTCAAGATCAAGTCCCGGTTCACCATGCTCGGGACGGTCACCTCGGGGGCCGCCATCGTCCTCGGCGGCCAACTGCAGCAGATCTCCTGGGGAGTCGTCTACGTCGGTTCGGCGGCGTGCCTCGCCCTGGCCGTGGTGGTGCTGATGTCACGGGTGCCCGAGATCCGCGGCGCGGACGCGGTGGACGAGCAGGACGGAGCCGAGGAGCACGGCGACGCCACAGCATGGCGGGCGATGCTTCGGGTCGCCACGCCGGCGCTCGTGACGCTTGTCGTGGTGTCCGGATTGATGCATGCGACTTTGACGCCGTACATCATCTTTGCGCAGAAGACCCTCTCCGATCAGGGAGCGGGCATCGCATTGGTCAGCGTGGTCATATCGGCGGGATTCTTCGCCGGCGGGCTCACTCCGCTGCTGTCGGACCGCGCGGACCGGCGCATCGGGTATCGGGTCATAGTCCCGGTGTCCCTCCTGACGCTCGCCGCGGCACTCGGCCTGAGCGGCCTCGGCCTTGTCTGGGTCACCATCGCCGCGTTCCTGGCCCTGGTCGGGATTCCCGAGATCACCGCCGTGATCGTGGACAACGTGTTCAACGAGGCCGTGCCGTCGCGCCACCGGGCGAGCCTGCTGTCGATGATCGCATTCGTGGAGTCGGCGCTCATCGGCATCGGCTATCTCGTCCTCGGCACGCTCATGGACGGGCTGGGCTCCAGTATGGGCATGGCCACCTACGCCGCGGTCCCCCTGCTGGCATGTCTCCTGTGGCTCCCGGTGCTCTTCCGAAGGGCACGGGTGACCACCGAGATCGAGAAGCCCGCCGACCGAAAGGCATCCTGAAACAGACCATCTCGAGGACTCCGCCGTAGCTCACCTGTCGTCGGGGAAGTTCACCGCGAACGCGGCCTGGCTGACCCTGGCCGCCACCTCCTACAACCTCACCCGCCCAGCCGGGCATCTCGCCGTTGCCACCTCCTGCGCAGCCGCGCGGCGCGGTGGCTGGGCGTCGGCCTGGGATCGCCGCGCCGAGCAGTGACAGCTGGTGCGGCGACCGGAAAGATTCACCGCATTGCTCGCCAGTCGACGTAGTCAACTGAGCGCAGAGCGATGGCAAGTAAGCCCAGACAGCCGCGAACCTTGAGGTTGCCGCGAACATCTAAGTGCACATGATGAAGACCTTTGCCCTGGGCCTGGTGGCCGCGGCAGCCACGGGAGCGCTGCTGAGCCACCCCGCCGAGGCGTCCGTCAAGCAGTACACCCACCCCTGCCAGGGCGTCAGCCACTGCACCGACGAGAAGACCGACGGTGAGGAGTGGATGGTCATGACGCCGGAGAAGAACTGGAAGAAGGTCATCTACCGCTTCCACCACCTCACCAAGCAGGCGCGCTCGGTCTGCGGCAGCGGCAGCGGCAGCCACGCCGGCAAGAAGCTGCACATCGCGATGATCCTCACGGCCCCCGGCAGCTCCAAGAGCAAGACCGTCGAGATCGAGGCCTCGGGACGCACGCCCCAAAAAGACTGCTTCTAGCCTCTATGAACGCCAGATTATCTATCGCCCGGGGCGAAAGCCCGACGCTGGTGCTGTGTCGGAAGCCTTCGCCGGGGGCGGCCTGCCCTTGCGTTGGCACCTTCGGGCTGAGCCCGGAACCTCAGCGATGCGATCAGAACTTTCGTCTGGGACGGCTTCCCGGTTGTGTGCTGCGGGGATTTCCCGTGAATGGCCGCTTTCCTCTCAACGATGAGTTGTCCTCCAAGTAATGCACGCAGCCGGACATCCACTATGCAGGGATGACCGGCTGCCCCATTCCCCAGGACAAGAAGGGAGCCTTCTCGGGCTCGCCCCCGAGCAAGTCGCCTCTCCTCCGGCGCGGCGGCCCTATGACCTGAGGCATGCGGCGGCGTCGCTGTGGCTCAACGCCGGCGTGTACGCCTCGAGGTCGCCGAGCGGGACGGGCACAGCGTGGGACGTGCTCCTGAAGATCTACGCCAAGTGCATCGACGGCGAGCGCGAGGCGGCCAACCAACGCATTGAGCAAGCGTTGGGGGAATCATGATCCCCCAACGCTCGCTGCGGAATCCGTACGGAACGATCAGGCCACTGAACGGCCTGCCTCCTACGCTGAAGCAGGTCAGAGAGCCCCTGGGCCGCCGGTCACGAATACCACTCGTAGTGGACGTTGGTCTTGGTCTCGGTGTTGAAGTCGATCTCGCCGTCGAGGTAGCGGTTCCACATGGTGGACAGTTTCGACGACCGTACGGTGCACCCGGCCCAGCGGACCCCCTTGGGACGGATGCTGCCGACGTAGTCGTAGCAGGACCCGACCTTCTTGCCGTTGACCCACAGCCGGGCGTTCAGGCTGACGTCGTACAGCTTCAGGCGGGTGACGCTCTTGATCCGCACCTTGATGCGGCAGGTGTCCTCGCACTTACCGAAGTAGATCTTGTAGTCGAGCAGGTGTGGACGAGCGGCGCTCTGCCCCAACTCGGATGCCGAGGCTGCCGTCGGCGTCACCGCGATGACCCCGGTCGTGACGGTGGCGGCTAAGAGCATGCCGACAAGACTCCTGGTCATGTTTCCCCCATGGCCATGAAGAGCCGCTTCCCCCGTTGAAAGCGGTGCACTCCCTTCCGATTAACCATCAGGAAAGTGGAACGGTCAACATTTGTCCGCATTTGTACGGAGATTGTGATCTCCGCGGAAAACAAGTGCTTCTTGATCGCGAGTGTGGGACATCCCGACTGTCGCGCTGGCAGCTTTTTGCCCGGTCTGTTGGTGCTGTTGGGGGACTCGGTGAATCAGCCGTTGGTGGAGGACGAGGGCCGTACGAGCCGGAGATCTCCGGGTCGGCCGGAACGCTGCTCGAACTCGTCACCGCCAGTCTGTCCAAAGATCCCGCCTAGCGGCCGAGCGCCGACGACCTGGTCGCCCGGCTGACCTCGCCGACCGCGTTGCCGTCGCCGACCGCGCCGCCCTCGTCCGCGCGCCCTCCGGTGTCCGCGCCCTCCGGAGTCCGGGCTCCGCCGTACGACGATCCTGGCGTCGGCCGGTGTCCCGGCGGCGGCGCTGCTCGTCTCACCGCGGCGCTCGCGGGTTTCTTGGTGCGGGTCGGCTTGGGGGCGGGCGCCGAGGTCTTCGGCGGGGCGTCCGCCTGGGTCCGGGGGTGGCGTCGTTCGCCGTTCCGCCTTCTCGGTCTGCGCCGACGTCGTGGGCCGCGCGTTCGTACGGCCGATCTTGACGAGGTCGTTCTCGTTCGGCTCCAGGCGGCGGCCTCGCGCAGTCGGCCGAGAACATGCGCCGACTTGCGAGAACCCGTTGATCAGCGCGCACACCAGCCCCAGCCCGGTCACGGCCGCGTCGGGCCCCGCATGGGCAGGGCGGCGAAAAAGGCGAGCCGGGCGATCTGCTCGGCCGCGTGGTCGTTGAGTCAGCACGCCCGGTCGGCTCGCGGTGCGCGGGCCAGGCGTCGGCCGTGAAGTGCGTGGCCGACTGCTCGACGATGTCCGGGTCGGTGGCCCCGACGTGCTCTTCGAGCGCGATCTTGTCGACCGCTGGCGTCCTCGATCGAGAGAAGCGGGACGGGCGCACGGTCCTTACCCCGTGAGAGCCGTCACGGCGGGGACGCGCGCGCCGGCCCTGTGCTCCTGGACCCCCAGCAGGAGGACCAGGCCGAGCAGCGGCCCCGCGGCGAGCGTGGCGAAGGCCCAGAAGAACGAGTGGGTCGCCTGGAACACCGCCCCGAGCACCACCGGCACGATCGTGCTGCCGAGCTGCCAGAACGCGTTCGTCGCGCCTGCCGCCGACCCGGCGAGCCGGACCCCGGCGAGCTCCGGGATCAGCGCGATCATCAGCGGGCTGTACACGTACGCCGCGATCCCCAGGAACGGCGCCACCCACAGGAACCCGCTCAGGCTGTCACGAGTGCCGAACACCAGCAGCGTCACGACGAAGGCGGCGAGCACGGCGACGGCCGGGAGCTTGCGCCGGCCGCCGAACAGGTCGGACACCATGCCCATGCACGGCTTCGCCGCGATGGCGGTGGCGCCGAAGATCGCGACCACGGTGCCGGCCTGCACGGGGGTCAGGTGACCGCCCTTGATCATCAGCGCGTTGGACCAGGTGATGAAGCCGTAGGTGCCCCACAGCGCGCCGAACCCGGCCAGGCCGAGCAGCCACAGGTCCCGGTCACGGGCCAGCGGGCGCAGGTCCGGCACCGCGCGGGCGGCGGACGTGGCCTTGCCGTCGCGTAGCAGAAGCAGGCACAGCACCGCGACGACCATCGAGGCGGCGCCGAACACGTGGTAGGACGTACGCCACCCGGAGGCGGCGATGAGGCTCGGGACGACCGCGTTCGCGATCACCGTGCCCAGCGAGGTGGCGGTCATGAACACGCCCATGGCGAACCCGCGGTCCTTGGACGGGAACCACTGGGAGATGAGCTTGACCCCGGCCGAGTAGTCGCACCCGGCGAACACCCCGACCCCGGCCTGGAATGCGATGCCCATCGCCACGGAGTCCGTCCCGCCGAAAAGGATCATGAACCCGCCAGCGAGGAAGAGCGAGCAGCCGACGACCACCCGGGAGCCCAGCCAGTCGGTCAGCACGCCGCCCGCGGCATTGGAGACGACGTAGCCGACGTAGTAGCCGGTGGCGAAGACGCCGAGCCCGGCCAGCGACACGCCGAGGTGCTCGCCCACCGCCACCGAGGCGGGACCCCAGGTGGACCGGTCCACGGCGGTCATCGTGAAGGCGGCCCACGCCAGCGCCAGCACGACCCAGCGATACGGGCGGCGGACGACGGCCGGCTCCGCGGTGAGGTTCATGATGAATAAGGAATCACATGGAGCCGATGCGATTCATCGAAATCAAGTGTCCGGCAAATTTGTGGGTTCGCATTGGCAAAGATGGTGCGTGACGCCTTTTGCCGGGAAATGAGAATACGCGACTCCGGCGGCTCCGGACGGCTGTACCGAGAAACGGGCCAGGAATACTCTGGGGTGTGGAGGCTTGGCGCCGTTCGGTGTCTCACGGGAGTGGCAGGGCCCTCAATGACATTTTTGTTGGATAAATCCACCTTCATTGGGCGAAGGTGGGAACTGTCGGCGGCGCGCAAGGCGCTGTCGAGGACGCGGCTGCTCACCCTGACCGGCCCCGGCGGGGTCGGCAAGACCCGGCTGGCGCTCAGGCTCGCGGACAACCTGCGGAACAAGTACCGGGACGGCGTCGAGGTGATCGAGCTCGCCACCCTGGAGACCGGCGAACTGCTGGAGCCGGCGGTGGCCGAGGCCCTGGGGCTGCGCGGAGTTCACCCGGATCCCATGGGGCTGCTGGTGGAGCACCTGTCCAACAGGCGGATGCTGCTGGTCCTGGACAACTGCGAGCACCTGGACATGCTCTGCGCGCACTTCGTGGAACGGCTGCTGCACGCCACACCCCGCCTGCGGGTCCTGGTGACCAGCAGGCACTCGCTGGGCGTGCACGGCGAGCAGGTGCTCCCGGTCTCGCCGCTGTCCGTACCCGAGCCCGTCCAGGTACTCCACGGGGGCCCGGCGCCCCACGAGGAGGCACCGGCCGGCCCGCAGACGCCCAGCCGCACCGTACGGGAGGCCGCCAGACACGACTCGGTGCGCCTGTTCGTGGAGCGCGCGGCGCACGTCGTGCCGGGCTTCTCCCTGAACGCGGGCAACCTCGCCTGCGTGGTGCGGCTGGTGCGGCGGCTGGAGGGGATCCCGCTGGCGATCGAGCTGGCCGCGGCCCGGCTGCGCACCCTGTCGCTGGAGGAGCTCGCGTACGAGCTGGACCAGCGCTTCGACGTGCTGGCCACCGGCGGCCCCATGGCCCTGCCGCGGCACCAGACGCTGCGGGCGACCATCCAATGGAGCTTCCAGCTGTGTTCGCCCGAGGAGCGGCGGCTGTGGGCCCGGCTGTCGATGTTCGCCGGAGGGGTCGATCTGGACACCGCGGAGACGGTGTGCGCGGGCGAGGGCATCGATCCGGCCGACGTGCTCGACCTCCTGGCCGGGCTGGTGGACAAGTCGGTCCTGTACCGGGGCGGGCTCGGCTTCCGCATGCTGGAGAGCCTGCGCGCGTACGGCTGCGAGCAGCTGACGGCCGCCGAGCGGCAATGGCTGCGCAGGCGCTTCGTCGGCCACTACCGCGAGCTGACGGAGACGCACCGGACCGACCAGTTGGTGTCCGACCAGCTGGATCGGTACCTGGCCCTGCGCCAGGAGCTGCCCAACATCCGCGTCGCGCTCCAGGCGTGCCTGAACGAGCCGGCGCTGGCGCCTTTGGGCCTGGGCACCGCGTCGGCGATGTGGTGCTTCTGGGTGCTCGCCGGCGCGCTCACGGAGGGCCGCTACTGGATCGAGCGCGGTCTGGAGCTGGTGCCGGAGCCCGGCCGGGCCAGGGCGACGGCGCTGTGGGCAGACAGCATGCTCGCCCTGCGCCAGGGGGATCTCGACGCGGCGATGCCGCTGCTGGAGGACTGCCGAGCCCTCGCCGGCAGATCGGGGAACGAAGACCTCGTGCCGTACGCCGTCCGGACCGCGGGCGTGGCCGCCTGCACCGCCGGCGACACCCGGCGCGGCCTCGCGCTGCTGCGCGAGTCGCTCGCCCTCCACCGGTCCCTGAACGACATGGACGGGCTCATGTTCAACCTCTATTTCGCCGCCGCGTACGGATCGACCGAGGATCCCGGTCTGGCCGCGGAGTTCGGCGAGGAGCTGCTGGCCCTGAGCGAGTCCCACCATGCGCTGGTGTCACGCGCGTACGCCCAGTTCGCGCTCGGCGTCGCGCGGTGGAACCTGGGCGACTACGAGCAGGCCGAAGCGCTCCTGACGTCGGCCGCGCAGTTCACCGGAGAGATCGACGACCGGTGGTGCCTCACCCAGTGCCTGGAAGTGCTGGCCTGGATCGCCGGCGCCCGGGAGGAGCACGAGAGAGCCGCCGAACTCCTCGGCGCCGCGCACGCGTTGTGGCAGGCGGCGGGCGCCTCACCCGAACGGCTCTGCTACCACGCAGCCTGGCACGAACGCTGCACGCGGCAGGCCCGCCACGCCCTCGGGAAACCGGCGTTCACGTCCGCCTTCCGCCACGGGACGAAGCTCGGCGTCGACCGCGCCGTCACCTACGCGATCCGGCCTCCCGAGGCCCAACCGGAGTTGCGGCACCTGTCCTGAGCGTTCATCGGGATCTCGAACCAGAAGGCATGGCCCGCGGCGCCCCAGCAGCAGGCCAGCCGCCGGAACACCCGCAGATCATGCGGCATCGGCGCGTCGTCCGCGGCCTCCGCCTCGACCTCGCAGCGCAGCATGCCGTCGGTGGCCCAGACGGTCAGCCGGTACGGCCCGGGCGCGTGCTCCTCGACGTCGGCGACCAGCTGTTCCACCAGCAGCTCGGCGGCCTCTGCCAGCCCGTCGAGCCCCCATGAGGCCAGCCGGGCGTGGATGAGAGGCCGCGCCCGCGTGTCCGGTGACAGCGACCAGGTGGCGACCCGCTCACCCGGAACCTCGCTCTCGTCGGCGCCCAGGACCCTGGACTTGATCCAGTCCCAGGCCCGGCTCAGGACGCTCAGGTCGAGATGGTGTCCGGCGCCGTGGTTCATGAAGGCGTGGTCGTTCATGCGGGACTCCCACATGCGAGTCGATGGGCGGCGTATGCGGATGGGCACCGTGGCCGGTGCTTGCACATGGTTGATGTTTTCCTCGTTCCTCGATGGTGTTGTCGATGGATCCAGCGTGCGTACGGCGACGCCGCGAGCGGCACGGGAGGGATACCCGGATGACTACCTAGCCGTCGAACGTAAGTACGTAGTCCCGGGCGTCTACGTTCTGTCAACGGCCCGCATATCGCCCATCAGTAACGTTTCCCCCCGCGAATTCACTGATCGAAGCAATGGGGGATTGCCTTGTCTGATTCCGCGCCCAGAGAATCCGGGCCGGCGCCGTTCACCGCGATTCGCGGCGACGAGCGGCACCACATTTACGCGGACCTCGCCGCCAGGGGGCCCGTCCACCCGATCACGACGCCGGCCGGCACGCAGGCGTGGCTGGTGACCGGCTACGCCGAGACCAGGGCGCTGCTGTCCGACCCGCGGCTGGTCAAGGGCGGCTGGACGTCGGGCGCGTACGCGCACCAACTGCCCGAGGACGTCGCGCGCGGCATCCACACGACCATGCTCAACAGCGACCCGCCGGACCACCCGCGGCTGCGCAGGTTGGTGACCTCGACGTTCACCCGCCGCAGGGTCGAGAAGCTCGTCCCGCGGATCCGGCAGCTCACCGACGACCTGCTCGCCGAGGCCGACGGCCGGGGGACCGTCGATCTCATCTCGGCGCTGGCCTACCCGCTGGCGATCGGCGTGATCTGCGAGCTGATCGGCATCCCCGAGGCGGAGCGGGCCGATTTCCGCGAATGGACCCTGCCGGCCGTTTCCCCCGGCATCTACAGCTACGAGGAGTTCCAGGAGGCGGTCGCCTCGCTGCTCGCCTACAGCCGCGAACTGATCGAAAAGAAGCGCCGCGACCCGCAGGACGACCTGCTGTCCGACCTGATCGCGGCCCGCGACGACGGCGAGGGACTCAGCCAGGACGAGCTGACGTCGATGATCTTCCTGCTGGTGATCGCCGGCCACGAGACGACGGTGAACCTCATCGGGAACGGCATGCGCTCCCTGCTCACCCACCCCGACCAGCTCGCCCTGCTCCGCAAACGCCCCGAGCTCCTCGACCCGGCGATCGAGGAGCTCCTGCGCCATGACGGGCCCGTGCAGACCACCCTGTCGTACCGCACCGTGGAGCCCGTCGAGGCCGGCGGGGTGACGCTCCCGGCGGGCTCGGTCGTGTACTTCGCTCTGGTCGCCGCCAACCGCGACCCGCGGGTCTTCCCCATGGGGGCCGCGCTGGACGTCACCCGGGAGGCCCCTACGCACGTCGCCTTCGGGCACGGCATCCACTACTGCGTCGGCGCGCCGCTCGCCCGGGTCGAGGCCCGCATCGCGTTCCGCACGCTGCTCGACCGCTTCCCCGACCTTCGCCTGGCGATGCCCGCGGAGAGCCTGACCAGGACGCCGTCCCTGCTCATGAACGGCCTGTCCGCCCTCCCCGTCCACCTGCGGCTCCCGGCGGCCGCTTGATCTAGAGCCGGCTCTAGCCCGTAGGCTCCGACGCGCGCCCAGCACCCCATCCACATCGCTAGGAGTCTGATCATGCGTTACCGCGTCCTCGGCGGCACGGGCATCGAGGTGAGCGTCCACTGTCTCGGCGCCATGATGTTCGGCGCGGTCGGCAACCCCGACCACGACGACTGCGCCCGCATCATCCACCACGCCCTCGACCAGGGCATCAACTTCATCGACACGGCCGACATGTACTCGGCCGGCGAGTCCGAGGAGATCGTGGGCAAGGCGCTGCGGGGCCGCCGCGACGACGTCGTGCTCGCCACGAAGGTGCACTTCCCGATGGGGGAGGGGCCGAACCGGCGCGGCAACTCGCGGCGCTGGATCCTCAAGGAGGTCGAGGAGAGCCTCAAGCGGCTCCAGACCGACTGGATCGACCTCTACCAGGTGCACCGGCCCGACCACACGACCGACATCGAGGAGACGCTCGACGTGCTGGGCGACCTCGTCGGGCAGGGCAAGATCCGGGCGTTCGGCTGCTCGACGTTCCCCGCCGAGGACATCGTCGAGGCGCACCACGTGTCCGAGCGCCGCGGCCTGCGGCGCTTCAGGACCGAGCAGCCGCCGTACTCGCTGCTCGCCCGCGGCGTCGAGGCCGACGTGCTGCCCGTGTGCCGGCGGTACGGCATGGGCGTGCTGACCTGGAGCCCGCTCGCGTCCGGCTTCCTGACCGGCCGGTTCAGGAAGGGGCAGCCCATCGACCTGACCACCGGCCGCGCCTCGCTCAGCCCGAACCGCTTCGACCCCTCCATCCCCGAGAACGCCACCAAGCTGGAGGTGGTGGAGGAGCTGATCGAGCTCGCGACGGACCTCGGCTGCTCGCTGCCCGAGCTCGCGGTCGCCTTCCCGGCGGCCCACCCGGCCGTCACCTCGGTCATCATCGGCCCGCGCACCATGGAGCAGCTGGAGGCGACGCTCAAGGGAGCCGCGCTCACCCTCGACGACCGGACCCTCGACCGCATCGACGAGATCATCCCGCCGGGCACCGACCTCTACCGCGCCGACGGCGCCTGGCGCCGCCCGGCGTTGACGGACACCGCCCGCCGGCGCCGCCTGCCCGCCGACCGGTCCGCGGGCTGAACCCACGAGCCCAGGAGCCCACAAGCCCTCAGCTCAGGTCCAGCTCCGAGCCGCCGAACTTGTCCCGCAGGAACCGGCCCTGATCGCGCAGCGCCTGCTCGTCCCCCCGGTGGATGGCCTCGGCCACCTTGCGCAGCTGGGCGTCGAGCAGGCCGAGCTGGGCGAGCAGCTCCTCGTGCGCGCTGCGCTCCCGCCCGCCGCGGCGGGTGAGGGCGTAACCGCGCGGCAGGTTCGCGTACGCCTCCAGGCTGGCGGGCAGGTACAGCCGGATCGTCTGCGACACCACGTGCAGCTGGTCGGGGGAGGCGGTGAGCTGCTCGGCGCGGTCCAGCACGCCCCTCAGGACCTCGGCCAGCGCGTCCACGGCCGCGTGCACGTCGCCGGGGAAGCGGCCGCGGATCCGCCGCAGCAGCTCGTCCAGGTCGGCCCTGAGCGCCCGCGTCTCCACCTCGGCGTGCGAGATCGTCAGCCGGACCCGGTCCGGCGGGGCCAGCAGCGCGCCCACCCCGTACAGCGCCACCACGACCACCGGCCAGAACGCGCCCGCCACGCCCAGGAAGTGGGCCACCAGGCCGAGCAGCGCCAGACAGGAGCCGGCGATGTTCCGGTTCGAGCCCAGGTAGCGCACGACGCGCTCACTGATAGCCACGGATCTCCTTGAACGCGCTGCTCAGCGACGTCTTGCGGGCGTCGAACACGGCGCCGCCGGTCAGCTCGGCGACCTTGCGCATCTCCTCGACGTCGCTCTCGCCGAACAGCACCACGAACGCCGGCGCCCGCCGGTCCTCCGGCAGCGCCCGGTAACGGGCCTCGAAGGCGGCGTAGTCGGAGCCGTCGGTGTTGTCGCCGTCGGTCATGAGCACGACCGAGGTGTAGTGCCCGGGCGTCACCGGGCGGTCGTAGGCGGCGCTCAGGCTGTCGTAGATCGCGGTGCCGCCGCCCGCGGACAGCCCTTCCGCGAACGCCTTGATCTGGGCGAGCACCGGCTGCGGGTCGCGTTCGGGCACGGTGAACGGGACCGGCCGCATCGGCGCGTTGCTGAACGGGATCATCGTGACGGCCTCGCGGTTGCTGAAGCGCGAGAACGCGCCGGAGGCGGAGGTGTCGGCGCCGGTCAGGGCGACCAGCGCCTGCCGCAGCGCGTCGATCCGCTCGCCCGCCATCGAGCCCGAGGTGTCCAGCACGAACCGCGTCTCCGCCGGGACCCGCACCTGGTTGAGGTAGGTGGCGATCAGTTCGTCGGCGGTGCTGCGCCGGTTGGGGAACGGCAGCTCGATCAGCTGCCTGCCGCCGAAGCGCGGGTCCGGGGTCACGCCCGGCGTGATCGGCCGGCGGTGGGTGCCGGTCATGATGTCCTTCTGCACGGCGGGGCTGCGTAACCAGGCGGTGAGCTTGCCGTACAGGGCCTTCTTGGGTTCGGGGGCCGAGGCGAGCAGCGTGAGCGGGTAGTCGGCGGTCACCACGCCGTCGGACGGGTAGACGAGCGTCAGCGGCTCGCGCATCCCCAGCAGGACCGACTCGTAGTTGACCATGCCGTCCACGCGCCGGTCGCGGGCGTAGGCGTCGGCCAGCCACCCCGACGAGCCGGCCGTCAGGCGCTGCGCCGAGAAGAACTCCTTCAGCCGCGGCGTCACCGACGCGACCTGCTCGGCGCTGAGCGCGCCGTCCGCGTCCGACAGCGCCGCGGCCACCCCGACCAGGGCGGAGAAGCCGGAGTTGGAGGAGGCGGGGTTCGTCATGGCGAAGCCGAACCTGCCCTCCTTGGCCGCCCGCGCGATGTCGGCCCAGGTGACCTGCTTGCCGTCCCAGCCGAGCTCGCGGGCCTTGGCGGGCTTCAGCCCCAGCACGACGGGGGAGATCATGATCTTGGACTGGGTGGACAGCCTGGCCTGCGCGCCGTCGATCAGGGACAGGTAGCGGTTGGAGGAGAACCAGACCGCGTCCAGCCGGCCGTCGGCGCGGCCGCTCGCGACCTGCTCGGCGCCGTCGAGCGTGCCGGTGTAGGTGAGCCGCACCTTGACGCCGGCCTCCGCCTCGGCCCGCCGCAGCAGCGGCTCGAGGTCCTTGATCTCGCTGCCGGCCAGCACGCGGAGCACGTCGGGCGCGTCGGCGGGCTCCTCGCCCCCGCCGCAGCCCGCCAGCAGGCCGGCGAGCAGGACGAGAGGCAGGACTCGTCTCATCGCTCGCCCTCCCGGGCCCGCTCCAGGTACGCCTTGGCGTGCCCCAGCTCGGCGGACAGGCTGTCGACGGTGGCCGCCATGTTGTCCACGGCCTTCGACCGGAACGCGTCGATCATGTCCATCGTGGCGTAGACGTTGTCGAACGCCTGCCGCAGCGTGTCCAGGTCCACGGTCGTCGAGGCCGCCTGGTTCTGGATCGCGCCCGCCTGGGTGCGCAGCATCTCGCTGGTGGCCAGGATCAGGTCACCGGTCGTGGCGTTCAGCGCGGTGATCTGGTCGAGCACCAGCTTCTGGTTCGCCAGCGCCTGCGCGACCGTGACCGCCGTGCGCAGCGCCGCGACCGTGGTCGTGGTGGCGCGGTCCACGCCCTTGCTCAGCTCCAGGTTGTTCTTGCGTACGAGGTCGAGCGCCAGGTAGCCCTGGGCCGACACGGCGAGCTGGGTGAGCAGGTCCTGGTGGCGCTGGCGCACGGTGAACAGGGCGTCGGACCGCAGCGCCGTGGCCCGCTCCTCGTCGGCCAGCACGATGCGCTCCTCAAGAGCGGCGTCCATGGCCTGGGCCAGGACCGCGTACTCCTGCAGCCGGGTCATCGTCTCCCACAGGTTCGCCTTCTCGCCCTCGATGGCGGCGTTGTCGCGCAGCAGCTCGTCCTGGCCGGACTTCAGCGCGCGGATGATGTCGTCGATGTGCTTCTGCGCGGACTGGTACTTGGCGAAGTAGTCGCGCAGCCGGTCGCCGAACGGGATGAGGCCCAGGAGCTTGCGCGTCCCGCTGGCCGCCTGCTTCGGATCCAGGTCCACGACGGTACGGCGCAGCGCCACCAGCTCCTTGGCGACCCTGCCCTGGGCGTCGGCGCCCTCTCCCCGGGCCGCGTCCAGGGCGGCGACCGGCCGCTTGAGCATGCGGTTGGCCACCTGGGAGGCCGACTTGATCTCGGTGTCGCCCATCGAGGAGATGTCGTGCACCTTGCGGGAGAACTCGGGGGAGCGGTGGTCGAGCCCGCTCAGCTCGCCGGCGAAGTCGCGGGCCTTGGCGGCCAGCTCGGCGGCGCGCTCGCCGGCGATCGGCAGCATGGTGGCCGCCGTCTCGGCCGGGACCGGGGCGACCGGCTCGGGCGGCGTGAGCACCAGATCGGACACGTGCGGGATCTCCTTGTTTGGACCGGGGCTAGGGCCGGGCTGAGTCGATGGTGGTGATGAGCTGGTCCAGCCGCTCGTACGTGGGCGGTTCGACGACGTCCACCAGCTCGGCCGCCGCAGGCGCCCCGGTCTTGGCGACCAGGCCGGCGAACGCCTGAGGGTCGGTGGTGCGGAAGCCGTACGCGGCCGCCAGGCTCTGCAGCTCGGCGTCCTTCGTGAGCAACTGACCCACCCGGTCGCCCGGCTGGGTCAGCGGGACCAGCGTGTGCTTGCTGAGCACGGTCGGCGAGGGATAGATCAGCCGCATCTCGGGCTTGATCGCGCCGTCGCCGGCGAAGACGTGCGCCAGGTACTGCGCCTCGTAGACGACCAGCAGCGGCGTCTTGCCCGCGCCGAGCGCCAGGTAGTCGTCGAACGACGCCTCGCTGGTGGACTCGGAGAAGCCCTGGTCGAGCACGGCGGGGGCGATCATCGGGGCGATCTTGGCGATCTGGGCGTCGGAGGTGGGCACGTCCTCGCCGTTGGCGACATAGCCGATGGCCGACAGGTACATGGCGGCCGAGTTGGAGGTACGGATGTCGGTGGTAGTGAGGAGGACCCGCTTACGAGCCGGGTAAGCAGAATTGCCGGGAAGCTGATCCCAGCGAGTACCTTTGCCTATTAAATCCAGATATTTCCTAATATCGAGGATTTGGTAGCCTTTGCCGGAATCGCGGACCACGCCCGCCCCCGCCAGCAGCTTCGCGATCGGCTCGAACGTGGCCACCGCCATCGGCGAGTAGAACGGCGAATAGGTGGTGACCGCCTTGCGGTCGCGCTTGATCCGCTCGGCGGCGGGAACGCTGGAGGGGAAGGCGAAGGCGTAGCGGCTGAGGTCGACGTCGGTGACGATCTGCCGCGACCCCGCGGTGTCCACCTCGACCCGCAGCCCGTGCTTGGCGAAGGCCGCCTTGACCCGGGGGTCGTCGAAGAACGGCTTCTTCTCCGACCCGATGACCCCCCGCACCACCAGCGCCTCCGGGGCCTCGTCCGCCCGGTTCCCCAGGAGGATCGCCACGACCGCCACCCCGGCCAGAACCGCCGCCAGAATGACACCGATCCAGCGCTTCATCGCATCCTGTTTCTAGAAATAACCCCCATGGCTGGAATTATGGGATGGCGATTGCCGGGTCCGCGCGGTCGGAAAGGCGACCGTACGGCAGAATTCATCCCCCGTTCACGGTTGGGGCGCCGGCTGATCCACCGCGCCGGGGGCCTGCTCGGGCGGAGCGGGAACGGGACGGGGCGCGGCGCGCTGGGTGAGGGCGATGGCGGCGAGGATGACGACGGCGCCGACCGGCTGGTTCCAGCTGAGCCCCTCGCCCAGGATGGCCACCCCGGAGATCGCGGCGAAGACCGGCAGCAGGTAGGTGACCGTGGAGGTCGTGGTGACCCCGGCGCGGACCTGCACCCAGTAGAGCAGCAGGTACGCGAGCCCGGTGCCCAGCCCGCCGAGCCCGGCCAGGCTCCACCAGACCGCGGCGGGCGCGTGCGGGTCCACCAGCGGCACCCCGGCCAGCAGCGTGATCACGGCCAGCTGGACCGCGCCGCTGAGCAGCTGCCCGGCGGCCAGCACGACCGGCGGCTCGGGGCGCCGGCCGGTGATGAAGCGGCCCATGTAGGCGCCGCCGATCCCGTAGCAGGCCGCGGCGGCGAAGCAGGCCAGGCTGCCGCCGAGCTGCCCGCCGCCCATCGGCTGCCAGATCCCGAGCACGACCATGACGCCCGCGAAGCCGAGGCCGAGGCCCGCCACTCGGCCGGCGGTGGCCTTCTCGGTGCGCAGCAGCAGGGTGAAGGCGAGCGTGCAGAGCGGGGTGGTGGCGTTCCAGATGGCGGCGACCACGGAGGAGACGTACTGCTCGCCGTACGCGAAGAGGGTGAACGGCAGCGTGGTGAGCACGATCGAGGCGACCTGGAAGTGGCCCCACAGGCGCGGGTCGCGCGGCAGCCGCTTCCCGCCGAGCAGCACGGCCAGCAGGAGCACCAGCGCTCCGACGACCATCCGGCCGAAAGAGACCTGGAGCGGGTGGAGGGCCTCCACCGCGACCTTGATGAAGAAGAAGCTGTTGCCCCAGATGGCGGCGAGCAGCAGGAAACCGGGCAACCAAGGTTTGAGCACGGATGGAGCGTAGCGGTTGGTCCTGACGTAAAACCATTTGAACGAGTGAGTACTCGCTCATTAGGATTGCCCGCTATGAACAGGAGGAGACGAAGAGTGCCGGCCATGGCGCCGGAAGACCGCCGTGCCGCGCTCATCGCCGCCACGCTCCCGCTGCTGCGCGAGTACGGCGCAGCGGTGAGCACCCGTCAGATCGCCGAGGCCGCGGGCGTGGCCGAGGGCACGATCTTCGGCGTCTTCCCCGACAAGGCGTCGCTGCTGCGGGCGACGCTCATGGTCGCGTTCGACTCGCGGCCGGCGGCGCAGGCCCTGGCGGGCATCGGCACGCGGGCCGAGCTGCGCGCGCGGCTGAGCGAGGCGGTCGCGATGCTGCGGACGGGGATGAGGGCCAACATCAACCTCATGGCCGTGCCCAAGGAGCTGATGGCCGACGACGCCGAGTTCTTCAAGCAGATCATGGAGGGCCGGCGCCTGATCGTGGACGGGCTCGCCGCCCTGATCGAGCCCGACCGCGACCGGCTGCGCCGCTCGCCCGAGGCCACGGCGCAACTGCTGCTCGTGCTGATCGCGTCGAGCGAGCATCGCGGCTTCGGCCGGATCGGCGAGTTCGGCGACCTGGACGACGAGGAGATCGTCTCCGTTCTGCTCGACGGGCTGCTCGTGCGGCCCTCCCCCACTCCATCGACAGAAAGCGCCTCTTGATGCTGCTCCGTCTCCTGCGGGTCCAGCTCAGGCCGTACGGGAAAGAGATCACACTTGTGGTCCTCTTCCAGTTCGTGCAGACCCTGGCCACGCTCTATCTCCCCACCCTGAACGCCGACATCATCGACGACGGCGTCGTCAAGGGCGACACCGCAACCATCATGCGCATCGGGCTGGTGATGCTCGGTGTGACCCTCATCCAGATCGTCTGCTCGATCGTGGCCGTCTACTACGGCGCCCGGACCTCGATGGCCCTGGGCCGGGACCTGCGGGCCGCGATCTTCCGCCGGGTGCAGGACTTCTCCGCCCAGGAGGTCAACAGGTTCGGCGCCCCGTCCCTGATCACCCGGACCACCAACGACGTGCAGCAGATCCAGCTGCTCGTGCTGATGACGTTCACGATGATGGTGGCGGCGCCGATCATGTGCGTCGGCGGCATCGTGCTGGCGCTGCGCCAGGACGCGGCGCTGTCGTCGCTGCTGCTCGTCGTGCTGCCCGTGATGATCGTCATCGTGGGCGTGATCGTGGTGCTGATGCGCCCGCTCTTCCGCACGATGCAGGAGCGCATCGACCGGATCAACCAGGTGCTGCGCGAGCAGATCACCGGCATCCGGGTCATCAGGGCCTTCGTCCGCGACAAGCACGAGCGCGAGCGCTTCGGCGAGGCCAACGACCAGCTGACCGACGTGTCGCTGCGGGTCGGGCGGCTGATGGCGCTGATGTTCCCCTCCGTGATGCTGGTGGTGAACGTCTCCAGCGTCGCCGTGGTGTGGTTCGGCGGCCACCGCATCGCCGACGGGAGCATGCAGGTGGGCGCGCTGACCGCGGTCATCTCCTACCTGATGCAGATCCTCATGTCGGTGATGATGGCGATGTTCATGTTCATGATGATCCCGCGGGCGGAGGTCTGCGCCGAGCGCATCGAGGAGGTGCTCGACACCGAGCCGACCGTGCACCCGCCGAAGGCCCCCGTCACCCCGGACAGACATCTCGGCGAGCTGGAGCTGCGGTCGGTGGACTTCCGCTATCCGGGCGCCGAGGAGCCGGTGCTGTGCGGCGTGAGCTTCGAGGCGCGGCCCGGCCGTACCACCGCGATCATCGGCAGCACGGGCAGCGGCAAGACGACGCTGCTCAACCTCATCCCGCGCCTGTTCGACGCGAGCGCCGGCGAGGTGCTGGTCGACGGCGTCGACGTGCGCGAGCTCGACGGGGCCGCGCTCTCCCGGGCGGTCGGCCTGGTGCCGCAGTCGCCCTACCTCTTCTCCGGCACCGTCGCCTCCAACCTGAGGTACGGCAAGCCGGACGCGACCGACGAGGAGCTGTGGAAGGCCCTGGAGGTGGCCCAGGCCCGCGAGTTCGTCGAGGCGATGCCCGGCGGCCTCGACGAGCCGATCTCCCAGGGTGGCACGAACGTCTCCGGCGGCCAGCGCCAGCGCCTGGCCATCGCCAGGACCCTGGTGCACCGGCCCGAGATCTTCCTGTTCGACGACTCCTTCTCCGCCCTCGACTACGCCACCGACGCCCGGCTGCGCGCGGCGCTGGCCGAGGAGATCGCCGACGCCACGATCGTCATCGTGGCCCAGCGGGTGAACACCATCCGCGACGCCGACCGCATCCTCGTCCTCGACGACGGCCGCGTGGTCGGCAGCGGCACCCACGCCGAACTCATGACGACCTGCCCGACCTATCGGGAGATCGTGCTGTCCCAGCTCACCGAACAGGAGGCCGCGGCATGACGACTCAAGCGCCCGCGCGCCGGCCCCAGCCCGGTTTCGGGCCGGGCAGGATGATGTCCGGGCCCGCCGAGAAGGCCCTCGACTTCGGCGGCACGCTCCGCAGCCTGCTGCGGCTGCTGCGCCCCGAGCGCACGCTGCTGGCCGTCGTCCTGGCTCTCGGCACGGCCAGCGTCGCGCTGACCGTGACGGGCCCCAAGATCCTCGGCCACGCCACGGACCTGATCTTCGCCGGCATCATCGGGGCCCAGCTGCCCGCTGGGGCCACCAAGGAACAGGCCGTGGCGGGGCTGCGCGCCAGGGGCCAGGGCACGTTCGCCGACCTGGTCTCGTCGATGAACGTGGTGCCCGGCCAGGGCATCGACTTCACCGCGCTGGCCCAGGTGCTGGCCTGGGTGCTGGCGATCTACGTGCTGGCGGCGCTGCTCGGCATCGTGCAGTTCCGGCTGACCACGACCGTCGTGCAGCGGGCGGCGTTCCGGTTGCGCGAGCGGATCGAGGCCAAGCTGGCGCGGCTGCCGCTGAGCTACTTCGACGGCCAGCCGCGCGGCGAGATCCTCAGCCGCGCCACCAACGACACCGACAACATCGCCCAGACGCTGCAGCAGACGATGAGCCAGCTCATCTCCTCGGTGCTGACGGTCGTGGCGGTGCTCGTGGTGATGTTCTGGATCTCGCCCGTCCTGGCCCTCATCGCGCTGGTCAGCGTGCCGGTGTCGGTCTACGTCACCACCGTCATCGGCAAGCGCTCGCAGCCGCAGTTCATCAAGCAGTGGTCCTCGACGGGCAAGCTCAACGGCCACATCGAGGAGATGTACGGCGGCCACACGCTGGTCAAGGTGTTCGGCCGGCAGAAGGAGGCCGCCGAGATCTTCGAGCAGCACAACGACGCCCTGTTCACCTCCAGCTTCCGCGCCCAGTTCATCTCCGGGATCATCCAGCCGGCGATGATGTTCATCGGCAACCTCAACTACGTGCTGGTCGCCGTGGTGGGCGGGTTCAAGGTGGCCTCGGGCTCGATCTCGCTGGGCGACGTGCAGGCCTTCATCCAGTACTCGCGGCAGTTCAGCCAGCCGCTCACCCAGGTGGCCGGCATGGCGAACCTGGTGCAGTCGGGCGTCGCCTCGGCCGAGCGGGTCTTCGAGCTGCTGGAGGCTCCCGAGCAGTCGCCGGAGCCGGCCAAGCCGGAGCGGCCGGCGCAGGTCAGGGGCCGAGTGGCGTTCGAGAACGTGTCCTTCCGGTACACGCCGGACCGGCCGCTGATCGAGAACCTGTCGCTGACCGTGGAGCCCGGCCAGACCGTCGCCATCGTCGGCCCCACGGGAGCGGGCAAGACGACGCTGGTCAACCTCATCATGCGCTTCTACGAGGTGACCGGCGGCCGCATCACGCTCGACGGCGTCGACGTCGCCGAGATGTCCAGGGAGGAGCTGCGCGCCAACATCGGCATGGTGCTGCAGGACACCTGGCTGTTCGGCGGCACGATGGCGGAGAACATCGGCTACGGGGCGGAAGGCGCCACCCGCGAGCGAATCGAGGCCGCCGCGGAAGCCGCCCACGTGGACCGCATCGCGCACACGCTGCCCGACGGCTACGACACGGTGATCGACGAGGAGGGCGGGACGGTCAGCGCGGGCGAGAAGCAGCTGATCACGATCGCCCGGGCGTTCCTGTCCGAGCCGGCGATCCTGATCCTGGACGAGGCCACCAGCTCGGTCGACACCCGCACCGAGGTGCTCATCCAGCGGGCGATGAGCTCGCTGCGCGAGGGGCGCACCAGCTTCGTGATCGCCCACCGGCTGTCCACGATCCGCGACGCCAGCCTGATCCTCGTCATGGAGGACGGCCGGATCGTGGAGCAGGGCACGCACGAGTCGCTGCTGGCCGAGGGCGGGGCCTACGCCCGCCTGTACTCGGCCCAGTTCGCCGAGGCCGTCGTGGAGGTGGACTAGAGCATTCCCCGGCGGCTCGCGGTCCGTACATCGATCCACCCGCCGTGGTCCCTGTGACGGCGGTGGGACATCCTGTCATCTCGTGAGGGAGAACATGGACGGTGTCACGGCAGCGCCGGAGACGATGCTCGACCTTCTGGAGCGCCGGGCGGCCGGCGCTCCAGAAGCGGAGCTCGTGCGGTTCGAGGGCGGCGCCTCGCTGCGGGTCGGCGAGTGCCTGGAGCGGGCGACCGCCGTCGCGGGCGGGCTCGCCGGCCTGGTGACGGGCGGCGACCGGGTCCTCACGTGCCTGCCTCCGGGGCCGCGGCTGGTCGAGGTGATGTTCGCCCTGGCCAGGCTCGGCGCCGTGGAGGTGCCGCTGGCCCTGGACGTACGGCTCGACGCGGCGCGGCGGCTGGCCGGGGCCGCCGGGGCGCGCGTGCTCATCGCCGGCACGGACGCCGTGCGCGCCAACCCCGGCCTGGTCGAGCTGGCCGGGGAGATGGACCGCGTGGTGCTCGTGACCGGGCGGGAGGCGGCCGAGCTGCCGGGCTCGGCCGATCTGGACGACCTGCTCGCCGCGCCGCACCGCCTTCCGGCGCGGCGTCCGGGACCGGCGGACCCCGCCGTCGTCATGGCCACCTCGGGGACCACGGGCCGGTCCAAGGGAGCGCTGCTGCCGCACTTCGCCGGGGTCCGGCACGCCCGGCGGGTGGCCCGCACCATGGGCTACGAGGCGGGGGACGTGCTGTTCAACGTCTTCCCCTGGAACCACATCAACGTCCGGCACGCGGGCCTGCTGCCCGCGCTGATCTCCGGCGCCACGCTGGTGGCCCACCAGCGCTTCTCCGCCTCCCGGTTCTGGGAGATCTGCCGGCGGGAGGGGGTCACCGCGTTCAACTTCATGGGCGCCGTGGCGGCCATCCTGGAACGGGCGCCCGCCACCGGCTCCGACACCCTTCACGAGGTCCGCCGCGCCTACGGGGGACCGGCGCCGGAGGGCCTGTCGAGGCGGTTCCTGGAGCGGTTCGGCGTGCTGCTGCTGGAGGCGTACGCGTGCACCGAGCTCGGCGACGTGGCGGCGAGCACGGCCGGCACCCGGCGGCCGGGCGCGGCCGGGCGGCCCGTCCCGGAGTACGAGGTGGTGATCAGGGACGACGGCGGCCAGCCGGTGCCGGCGGGCCGGATCGGGCAGATCACCGTCCGGCCCCGAGCGGAGTCGATGATCTTCAGCGGGTACGCGGGCGACCCCGCCGCCACCGGGAAGGCCCTGCGTGACGGCTGGTTCGTGACCGGGGACCGCGGCCGGCTCGACGACGACGGCTTCCTCCATTTCGCCGGCCGCCGCGCCGACGTCATCAGGCGGCGCGGCGAGAACATCCCGACCTGGGACGTGGAGCAGGCGGTGGCCGCGATGCCGGGAGTGCTCGACGTGGCCGCGGTGGGCGTGCCGTCGGAGCTGACCGAGGAGGAGGTGCTGGTGGCGGTGACCGCGGCGCCCGGGGCCACGCTCAGCCCGCCGCAGGTGCACGCCTGGTGCCTGGACCGGCTCCCGCGCCACGCCGTCCCCCGGTACGTGCGCGTGCTCGACGCCCTGCCGAGGAACGCCTCGACGAAGGTGGTCAAGGGCGACCTGCGCGACCAGGGGGTGCCGCCGGACGCGTGGGACGCCCGTACGGCCTGATCGCGCGGACCGCTGGACAGACCGGCAGGGTCGCGCCCCGGCGATCGCGCGCTCTAGCGTCGAGCCTCCGGCACACACGGGAGGAGACGAGGTTGCGGGTTCTCGACCTCACCGACGATCTGGCCTTCAACGGGGCGAGGCTGCTGGTCGGCCTCGGCGCCGACGTCGTACGCGTGGAGCGTCCGCGGAGCCCGGGGCTGTCGCGGGCGGAGGCTCTGCACTGGCATGCGGGAAAGCGGGTCGTGAGCGCGCCGGTGAGCCCCGCCGCGCTCGACCGGCTCGCCGAGCAGGCGGACGTGATCATGGAGAGTGGCCCGTTCGGCGAGCTCCGCGGCGTCCGTACGGACTCCGGCACGGTCACGTCGCGCTGGCCGAGGGCCGTCCACGTCGTGGTCACGCCGTTCGGCACGTCGGGTCCCCGGCGTGACTGGCGCGCCGACGATCTCGTGGCCGCGGCCGCCGGCGGCATGGCCTGGCTGGGCGGGAAGCCCGGCGGCCCGCCCAAGCCCCCTCCCCGCGAGCAGGCCACGCAGCTCGCAGGGGCGCACGCGGCCATCGCCGCGCTGCTCGGCCTCATCGCCCGCGATCGCATCGGGCAGGGCCAGCTCATCGACGTCTCCGCGCAGGAGGCGGTGGCCGCCACGCTCGAGACCGGCGCCATCGCCTGGATCCACGCGGGACGGTACCCGTCCCGCACCGGCGGCGTGTACGAACACGTGGCCCACCGGGTCTTCCGCGCCGCCGACGGCCACGTCGCGGGCGGATACTCCGGCAGCGACCGGATGTGGACCGACCTGCTCGCCTGGATGGCGGAATCCGGCGAGGCGGAGGACCTGACGGAGGAGAAGTGGTCCGACCCCGTCTTCCGCTGGCGGGGGCGCGAGCACGTGGACGAGGTCGTGGCCAGGTTTGTCGCCGGGCGCTCCGCCGCCTCCCTCGCCGAGCAGGGGCGGGCCCGGGCGCTGCCGTGGGCGGAGGTCTCCACGGCCACGAGCCTGACCGGCAACCCGCAGCTCGCCGAGCGCGGGTTCTTCGCCCGCGTCCTGGGCGCGGGCCTGCCCGAGGGCGGCGTCACGGACGTCGGGTTCCCCTTCGCGGCCCTGCCCCGCCCGGTGCGCCTCACCGAGCCGCGACCCGCCGCCGCCGAGGCGCCCTGGCGGAGCGAACGCCCACGGGGCCGCCGTGACGGCGTCCGCGGGCCCGGCGCGCGCCCGCTCGAAGGGATCCGCGTCCTGGACCTGACCTGGGTGCTGGCCGGCCCGTACGCCACCAAGACGCTGGCCGAGCACGGCGCGGACATCATCAAGATCGAATCGCGGCACCGGCGCGACCCCACGCGCTTCGCCCCGTCCATGCGGCTGCGTCCCGATGCCGGGATCGACGACGGCGGCTACTTCGTCAACTTCAATCGCGGCAAGCGCAGCGTCGCCCTCAACCTGCGTACCGAGCCTGGCCTCGAGGTGCTGCGGCGCCTGGCCGCCGAGTGCGACGTGGTCATCGAGAACTTCAGCCCCGGCGTCCTGGCCAGATGGGGGCTGTCCTACGACCGGCTGGCGGAGCTGCGGCCCGGCGTCATCCTGGTGTCGATGGCCGGGGTCGGCCAGAGCGGCCCCTGGCGGAGCGCGGTGACCTTCGCCGACACGCTCGCCGCCATGTCCGGCCTCACCAGCGAGACCGCCGATCCCGGCGAGGCGCCGGAGGGGCTGACGTTCGGGCTGGGCGACATGGTGGCGGCCAACTCGGCCGTGCTCGCCGTCCTGGACCTGGTCGCGGCCGGGCGCGGCGGACACGTGGACCTCTCCCAGCTGGAGGCGATGGCCGCGTCGATGGGACCGGCCGTCCTGGAGGCGGAGCTCGGCGAACACCGCACCTGCCCACCACCCGGGACCCGGCCCAACCGGCACCCGCGCATGGTCCCGCACGGCGTCTATCCGGTCAGGGGCGACGACCGCTGGATCGCGCTGGCCGTACAGGGCGACGAGGAGTGGCGGCGGCTGGCCGCGCACGCCGGGCTGCCGCAGCCGGCCTCGGCGGACCTGGAGGAGCGGCGCCGCCACGAGGACGAGATCGACGCCGCGCTCGCGGCCTGGTGCGCGGAGCGCGACGGCGAGGCGCTGGCGGCCGAGCTGCAGGGGCTCGGCGTCGCCGCCGCCGTCGTCGCGACCGGCCGGGACCTGGTGGAGGCGGACGAGCACCTGGCCGCGCGCGGCTTCTACCCGGTGCTGGAGCACCCGCTCATCGGCCCGGTGCGGCACGAGGGAATCGTGGTGCGCATGTCCGGCACCCCCGGGGCGCTGACGGCGCCCGCGCCGCTGCTGGGCGAGCACACCGACCGCGTGCTGAAGGACCTGCTCGATCTGGACGACGAAGAGCTCGCCCGGCTGCGTGACGCCGGCGCACTGGAATAGGAGCGCAGATGACGAAATATCTGGATGTGCGGAGGGACGGGGGGACGGCGACGATCGTCATCGACCGGCCGCCCGCCAACGCCGTCGACCCGGCGTTGATCGAGGAGTTCCTGGAGGTGATCCCCCCGCTGGCCGAGGACACCTCGGTCCGCTGCCTGATCATCCGCGGGACCGGCCGCTTCTTCGTCGCGGGCGCCGACATCGCCGTGATGCGCGACCTGTCCGTGGCCAACCACGTCAAGATGCGCCGCTGGGTCGAGGTGCAGCGCCTGCTCGAACGCGCGCCCAAGCCGGTGATCGCGGCGATGAACGGCCACGCGCTGGGCGGCGGGGCCGAGCTGTCGCTCGCCTGCGACCTGCGCATCCTGGCCTCCTCGGCGACCATCGGCTTCCCCGAGACGAGCCTGGGCCTCTTCCCCGGAGCGGGCGGCAGCCAGCGGCTGCCGCGCCTGCTCGGCCCGCATCGCGCCAAGCGCCTGATGATCGGCGGTGCCCGCCTGTCCGCCGCCGAGGCCCTCGGCCTGGGGCTGGTGGACGTGGTGGCGGACGACGACGACTTCGACCGCGTGGTGGCCGGGCACGCCGAGGACCTGGCGGCCCGGCCGACCACGACGATCGGCCTGCTCAAGCGCGTCGTGGAGGCCGGGTACGACCTGCCTCTCGACGACGCGCTGGAGCTGGAGTGGCAGGCGGTCCTGGAGCTGATCCACACCCAGGACGCCGCGGAGGGCCTCCAGGCGTTCCTGGACAAGCGCCCTCCGCGGTTCACCGGCCGCTGATCAGGCGCCGTAGCCGGTCACCAGTGCGGTGTCGGCGTTGAGGTCGCCGACCTTGCGGGCGCCTCCCGGGGTGCCGAGTGGCGCGTCGCGGCCGGGCAGCACCTCGGCGAAGAACGCCTTGGCGTCGTCGAGGAAGAGCGTGCGCGTCTCGTCGCCCCGGGCGGCGCGGTCGACGAAGATCGCGTCCACCGGGCACTCCGGCTCGCACGCCCCGCAGTCGATGCACTCGGCGGGGTTGATGTAGCTCTTGCGGTCGCCGACGTAGATGCAGTCGACGGGACACACGTCCACGCACGCCCGGTCGTTGACGTCGACGCACGCGGGGCCGATGACGTAGCTCATGAATCTCTCCTGTGGTCAGACGCTTTCCGTGGAGTGCCCCGGGAAGAGGGACAGCTCGGGGTCCAGTTCGACGGCGGCGTTGTTCACCGCGGTGGCGACCTCGCCGAAGCCCACCGACATGAGGCGGACCTTGCCGTCGTACTCGGCGAGGTCGCCGGCCGCGTACACCCGGGGCAGGCCCGTACGCATGCGCTGGTCGACCAGGACGGACCTGCCGCGCAGCGACAGCCCCCAGCCGGCGAGCGGGCCGAGATCGCTGATGAACCCCAGCGCGGCGATGACCGAGTCGGCGGGCACCGTCCTGTCGGCCTCGCCGCGCGTGCGCAGGTGCGCCCGCTCGACCCGCTCCGCGCCGGACAGGCCGACGACCTGGCTGTCGACGACGATGCGGACCCCCGCCGCGCGGGCGGCCGCGACGCCGCCGGCGTGCGCGCGGAACGCGGCCCGGCGGTGCACCAGCGTGACCGACCTGGCCAGCGGCGCCAGGGCCAGCGACCAGTCGACCGCGCTGTCCCCGCCGCCCACGACCACGACGTGGTGGCCGGCGTGCGCGGACGGGTCCGGCACGAAGTACATCAGCCCCCGGCCGAGCCATTCCTCGCCGGCCGGCAGCGGACGCGGGGTGAACGTCCCGATGCCCGAGGTGAGCACGACGGCCCCGGCGCGGACCGCCGTGCCGTCGGACAGCACCACGACCGGCCTCGGGTCCGCGTCGCGGCGCAGCTCGACCGCCTGCCGCCCGAGCAGGTGGACCGGCTCGTACGCGGCCGCCTGGGCCGAGAGCGCCGCCACCAGCGAGCGCCCGAGGACGCCGGGGACGCCGGCCACGTCCCGGATCTCCTTCTCCGGGTACAGGGCCGAGATCTGCCCGCCGACCTGGGGCAGCGCGTCGACGAGTACGGTGCGCAGACCGCGGAACCCGGCGCAGTAGGCGCCGTAGAGCCCGGTCGGCCCCGCTCCGATGATCGCGATATCGGTTTCGATCTCCAACGTCGCTCTCCTTTCCGGCCACGGAAGCTACACAGGGCCCGGGCGCCTGCCCGCGGGTCGCGGCCCGCTGACCGGAACACGGCTCGCTCAGCGGGACACGGTCCGCTGGGCGGGATGCCGCACTGGGCCGCTCGGCCCCGCGGGTGGTGAACTGCGTGTCGCGGCGCATCGGGAGCCGCGGACAAGCCATGGAAGCGGAGGCGAGAATGAGTGCGGAGGCGGGTACGCCGGCTGCGATCGGGGGAGACGCCAGGCGCCGGCCATCGCGGCGGGGCCGCCTGCCGGGCCGGCAGGACTGGTCGAGCTGGCCCCATTACCAGGCGGCGGCCAGCGGGTTCCGCGGCTACTGGTATCCGGTGGCGTTCTCCTCGCACATCACCGGGAAGCCGAAGGCGATCACCCTGCTCGGCGAGCGCATCGTCGTCATCAGGGACGACGGGAAGGTCTACGCGCTCAAGGACCGCTGCCCGCACCGGGGCGTGCCGCTGAGCTACGGCAACCAGCAGTTCCCCGGCACGATCTCCTGCCCGTACCACGGCTGGACGTTCGACCTGGAGACCGGCGCGCTCAAGGCGGTGATCACCGACGGGCCGCAGTCGCCGATCTGCGGGAAGGTGACCCAGCCCACCTACGAGGTCGAGGAGCGCCTCGGCATGGTGTGGATCTTCGTGGGGGACGGCGAGGACGCCCCGCCCATCGACGACCAGCTCCCCGAGGAACTGCGCGACAACCCCGCCGTGATCGGCGCGCGCATCCAGTCTCGCGTGGGCAACTGGCGCTTCGCCTGCGAGAACGGCTACGACGAAGGACACGCGAAATACCTGCACCGCACCGCGCTGTGGCGGCTGTTCAAGGCCATGCCGGTGTGGAACGAGACCCGGATCGTCCGCCGCGGCCGGTGGATCTACCGGGTGCAGGACGCCCAGCACTGGGACGCCGACTTCCCCGGCCTGGGCAAATGGAGCAACCAGGCGTGGTTCAAGCTCAAGCCGCCGAAGCAGGTCGCCAACATCGGCAACACGGGCAGCCACCGCAAGGTGAACCCGGCCATCGCCGCCGAGGAGTTCCCCGGGTTCGCCTCGGTCAGCATGCCGGGGGTCCTGCGCATCGTCTACCCGACCTTCATCCACTACGAGTTCTACGTGCCGGTCGACGCGGACAACCACCTCTACGTCGGCGTGATGGCCAACTTCGAGAAGGGCATCAGGACGCTGCCCTTCTACGCCAAATACCTCGGCGCCGTCCGCTGGCTCTTCCACGGCCAGTTCTCCGGCCAGGACAAGTGGATGGTCGAGGTGACCGACGCGCCGCCGGAGCGGCTCTACCGTCCCGACGACTCGCTCCTGCAGTGGCGCAAGCTGGCCGAGGAGATCACGGAGGAGCGCGCCGAACGCCTCAAGATCTCCGGGGACCTCGGCTGATGGGCCGGATCGTCCTGGGCGTGGGCGCGTCCCACTCGACGCTCATGAACACCCACTGGGACCAGGTCGAGCACAAGGACCGCGCGGAACGCTTCCGCGACGCGCTCGGCACGGCCCGCGACGCCCTCGCCGCGGCCCGTCCCGACGTGGCGGTCATCATCGGGTCGAACCACTTCCGCGGCTTCTGGCTGGACCTGATCCCCGCTTTCACCGTCGGCGTGGACGAGGTCATCGCGTCCGGCGAGTCCGGCACGCCGTCGGGCCCGCAGCGCACCCGCCCCGACCTCGCCCAGAGCATCGCGGAGTCCCTGGTGGCGGCGGGCACCGAGGTGGCGATCTCGGCGAAGCTGCAGATCGACCACGGCCAGAGCCACGCCGTCCAGTACCTGCTGCGCGACCTCGACGTGCCCGTGATCCCGCTGGTGGTGAACGTGTTCGCCACGCCGCTGCCCCTGATGCGGCGCTGCGTCGAGCTGGGGCGCAACCTCGCCGCCGCGGTGGAGTCGCTGCCCGATGGACTGCGGGTGGCGGTCATCGCCTCGGGCGGGCTCTCGCACCGGCTGCCGTGGCCGAGCCGCTGGCAGGACCCGCACGGGCCGGACGAGGAGTTCCTGGTGGAGGCCTGGCGGGAGGGCCGGGGCGACTGGGAGCGCTACGACGCGCGCCGCCGGCAGATCATCACCGCCGCACGGCCGGTCATCTTCCCCGAGTTCGACGAGGAGTTCCTGGCCGCGCTGGAGCGGGGCGAGCTGGAGCGTTACGCCGGCCTGTCCACGGCGGAGATCGAGGAGGCGGCCGGCAACGGCGGCCAGGAGCTGCGGTCGTGGCTGGCCATGGCGGCGGCGCTGGGCTTCGCGCCCGGGCGGAGGCTGGCGTACGAGCCGATGCCGGAGTGGCTGACCGGCATGGGAGTCGCCGTCATCGAGCCGGCGTCATGACCCGCGACGAGCTGGTGCGCAAGGCCCTCGCGTCGATCACCGAGGACCGCCTGCGCGCGGCGGCGGTCGACGTCACCTCCATCGCCAGCCCCACGGGCGGCGAGGCGCCGCTGGCCCGGTGGCTGGCCGGCCGGCTCGCCGCCGCGGGCCTGGAGGCGCACGCGCAGCGCATCGACGACGGCCAGGCCAACGCGGTCGGCCGGCTGAGGGGCGACGGCACGGGCGCCGACCTCATGCTGTACGCCCCGATCGACACCCTGACCACCGGCGACCCGGACCTGGACGTGCCCTGGATCGGCCCGGAGCTGCGCCCCGACATGCGGGCCGAGGCCCGCTGCGAGGGCCCCTACGTCAGCGGACTCGGCGCGAGCAACCCCAAGGGTCACGCCGCGTGCGTCCTGGTCGTGGGCGAGGCACTGGCCGCCCTGCGCCCGCAGCTCGCCGGGGACCTGCTGGTGGCCTTCGGGGCCGGCGGCATGCCCACCAACGCCATCGCCCCGGACGGCCGGGCGAACACGGGCCACGGGGTCGGCTGCTCGTTCCTGCTCGAACGCGGCTGGCAGCCCGACCACGCGGTGATCGCCAAGCCGGGGGACTTCGTCGCGCACGACGAGGTCGGCCTGTGCTGGTTCGAGATCGTCGTCCCGGGGACCCACACGTACGCGGGGAGCCGGCACCGCCTGCCGTACCGGAACCCGATCGTGACCGCCGCCGAGGTCGTGACGCGGCTGGAACGGTGGCTGGCGGACTACCCCGAGCGGCATCGCACCGCGACCGCCGCCCCCCAGGGGATCGTCGGGTCGATCGCGGGCGGCTGGGAGCGCATGCTCGCGGTCACCCCCGCGGCCTGCCGCATCCGCCTCGACCTGCGCATCGCGCCCGGCACGACGCCGCTGGAGGCCAAGCGGGAGCTGGCGGCGTACCTCGGGCAGGTGTCGGCGGAGCTGGGCACGGAGCTCGCGGTCGAGATGGTGCTGGCCGTCCCGGGCACGCGCACGCCGCCGGAGAGCTGGGTGGTGCGCAGCGCCGTACGCGCCTGGGAGAGCGTGAACGCGCGCCCGCACGAGCCGATCGACGGCAACAGCGGCGCCACCGACGCCAACATCCTGCGGGCGCGCGGGATCCCGACGGCCCGCGTGGGCATGCCGAAGGCCGTATCCGATGACTTCGCCCTCGGCATGAACACCGTCGACGTCAGGGCCATGCGCCGCCTGTGCGAGGTGCTCCTGCGGGTGGCGGCCGACACCGTCACGCGCACGCGCGCCGAGATCGACGAGACCAACGACTGAGGAGGCGCCATGGAACCGCCCAGCGGTTCGTACGCCGACGCCGACGGCGTCAAATATCACTACCTCGACCTGGGGTCGGGACCGGACACGATCTTCCTGCACGGCGGCGGCCCCGGCTGCACCGGGTGGAGCGACTTCGGCCCCGTGGCGCCGCTGTTCGCCGCCGAGCGCCGCTGCCTGATCGTCGACATCCTGCAGTACGGCAAGTCGGAGAAGTGCGTCATCACCGGCCCGATGTGGGACTTCCACGCGGCCAGAACCGTCGCGCTCATGGACGCGCTGGGCGTGCAGCGGGCCGACTTCGTCTGCAACTCCTGGGGCGGCACCATCGCGCTGTGCCTGGCCGCCCGCTACCCCGACCGGGTGCGCTCGCTGGTGATCACCGGCAGCATGCCGGTCTTCTACGGCCCGCTCGCGCCCCTGCCCGAGGGCGGCCGCCGCGGCCGCAACGCGCGGGACGTCTACTACGGCGGCGAGGGGCCCACGCGGGAGAAGATGCGCGACCTCATCACCCGGCTGGAGTGGTACGACGGCGACCGGCTGCCGGAGTCCACGCTGGACCTGCGTTACGAGCAGAGCCTGGACCCGGAGGAGCGGGCGCTGGCCGCCATGTCCGACTCGCCGCGCGGCGAATGGCAGGACCTCACCGCCGAGCTGGCCGAGATCCGGGCGCCGGCGCTGTTCATGTGGGGCATGCAGGACGCGTTCCTGACGCCGGACTATCCGCTCATGCTGGCGCGCATGGTGCCCCGGGGCAACCTGTACGTCATGGACCACGCGGGACACCACCTCCAGGAGGAGCGTCCCGAGGCGTACCACGCCGTGGTCACCGGATTCCTGACAGGGGCGGGCCGATGAAGCGACTGCTGATCGCCGCGCCCGCCGTCGTGCTGGCCGTGCTCCTCGCCCGTCTGCTCGCGGCCCGCAGCAACACGCAGGTGCACCGCATCAACCAGGACAAACCCGCTCTCGACCGTTGAAGGTGACGTGACGATGACCATATGGACCGAGTTGAGCCCGTTGAGCCTGAGCGTCTCGTACGTGGACGCGGGGGGAGTGCCGACCCGCAGCCTGCGGGCCGGATCGGGCGAGCCCGTGGTGTTCCTGCACGGGACCAGCGGGCACCTGGAGGCGTTCACCCGCAACCTGGCCGCCCACGCGGAGCAGTACGAGTGCCACGCCATCGACATGCTGGGCCACGGCTACACCGGCAAGCCGGACTATCCGTATGAGATCCCGCGCTATGTCGAGCACCTGCTGGCGTACTTCGACGCGGTGGGCATCGAGCGCGCGCACATCGTGGGGGAGTCGCTGGGCGGCTGGGTCGGCGGTCGCGCCGCGATCGACCACCCCGACCGCGTGGCGAGCCTGCAGCTGCTCTGCGCGGGCGGCACCGTCGCCAACCCGCAGGTCATGGAGCGCATCAGGACGAGCACGCGCGAGGCCGTGCTCAGCGACGACGCGGAGCTCACCCGCAAGCGGCTGCGGCTGCTGATGGCCGACCCGGCCGACGCCACCGAGGAGCTGGTGGAGGTGCGCCACGCCATCTACCACGAGCCCGCGTTCGTGGCAGGCGTCGACAACCTGCTCTGCCTGCAGGACATGGAGACCCGGCAGCGCAACATCCTGCGCCCCGGCGACCTGGCCGGGATCTCCCAGCCGACGCTGATCGTCTGGGGCCGCAAGAACCCGTTCGGCGACGTGCCGGAGGCGACCGCCATGCACGAGGCCATCGCGGGCTCGCAGCTGGAGCTGTTCGAGGAGTGCGGCCACTGGCCCCAGCACGAGCAGGCCGCGCGCTACAACCCGCTCAGCCTGTCCTTCCTGGCCAAGAGCTCGGCGGCGGGCTTCTCCGGTCGGGCGTCGGGCCGATGACGCGCGCGGCGCGCTTCCACGCGTGGGGAGCGTCCCCCGTCGTGGAGGACGTCCCCGAACCCGCGTACGAGCCGGGCCGGGTGCTGGTCGAGGTCAAGGCGGCGGCGCTGGGCCATCTGGACCTGACCGTCGCCACCGGGTCCTTCGCGATGAAGCCGGCCCTCCCGTACGTCGGCGGCGTGGAGGCCAGCGGCGTGGTCCTGGAGGCGGACGACCTGGCCCCCGGCACGCAGGTGCTCCTGCGCGGGGGCGGGCTGGGCCTGCTGCGCGACGGCTGCTGGACCGAGCGGGTCAGCGTCAGCCCCAAGGCCGTCAGCCCGCTGGCGGAGCCGCTGCCCCATGAGGTCGCCGCGTCGTTCTTCGTCCCGGCCACCACGGCGTACGTCGCCCTGCACGACGTCGCCCGCCTGGAGCCGGGGGAGGAGGTCGTCGTGACCGGCGCCACCGGGGCGGTCGGCGCGATGGTCGCCCAGCAGGCGCGGCTGGCCGGGGCCACGGTGACCGGGCTGGTCGGGCGGTCCGACCAGCTCGATCGGGTGCCCGAGGGGGTGCGCGGCGTGGCGGCCGACGACGCCGCGGCGGTCGCGGAGCTGGCCTCGGCGCGCTCGGCGTCCCTGCTGGTCGACACGCTCGGAGGCGCCGGCCTGGTCGAGCGCACGCGCTGGGTCCGACCCGGCGGCCGGGCCGTCGTCATCGGGTACGTGCTGGGCGCGTCCGTGACGGTCGATCTGCCGTCGTGGCTGCTCGACGACGTGGCGCTGCTGCCCGTGAACATGGTCCGGCACGAGCGCCGGGCGCGCGAGGTGGCCCCGTCGCTGGTCGGCCGCCTGGCCTCCGGCGAGCTCGGCGTGGAGGTCGAGCGGTTCGACCTGGCCGAGATCGCCAAGGCCCTGGAGCTGTTGCGCGAGGGCCGGGTACGCGGGCGTGCGGTCGTCACGTTCGGATAGCCGCCGGGCCCGTTCCGCTCAGCGAGACAGGGCCGTTGTCCGGAACGGACAGGGGCCCGATTATCGGGCAATGGCTCTTATGCACTCCCCGTCGTCACCTGACGTCAAGCCCCTGGCCATCGTCCCTTCACCCGAGCACGACGCGGCGGCGAACAGCGTACTGGGCAAGGTGCGGCTGATCCTGGAGGCCTTCGGCCCCGACGACGAGAGCCTGGGCCTGTCCGAGATCGTCCGCCGCACCGGCGTGGCCAAGGCGTCGGTCCACCGGCTGGCCCAGGAGCTGCTGCAGTGGGGCCTGCTGGAGCGGCGCGGGTCCGAATACTGGCTGGGCATGCGCCTGTTCGAGATCGGGCAGCGCGTGCCGCGCCAGCGGATCCTGCGGGAGGCGGCGCGGCCCTTCATGGAGGACCTCTACCAGGCGACGGGGGAGACCATCCACCTGGCGGTGCTGGACGGGCTGGAGGTCATCTACCTGGAGAAGGTCTCCGGCCACGGCCAGGTGTCCAGGCCGTCACGCGTCGCCGGGCGCATGCCGCTGCACTGCACGGCGACCGGCAAGGCCCTGCTGGCGTTCGGCCCGGCGGCCCTCTTCGGCGACGTCGTGGCCACCCCGCTGGCCCGCGTGACGCCGCGCACGGTCACCGCCCCGAAGCTGCTCGCCCAGGAGATCCAGCAGGCCAGGAAGGCCGGGTACGCCGTCGAGCGGGAGCAGACCCGGGTCGGCTACCTCAGCGTGGCGATCCCGCTCACCGGGGCCACCGGGACCATGGTCGCCGCGCTGTCGGTGACGGCGCCGACCTTCCGCGCCGACGTCAACAAGTACGTGGGCCTGCTCAGCATGGTGAGCAGGCGCATCACGAAGTCGATCATGGCCGCCGACGGCGGCCGGACCTGATCAGGCCGTCAGGAACGCCGCCACGGCCGCCGCGACCTCGGCGGGCTTGTGCTCCATGAGCGGGATCGTGCCGCCCTCGACGACGGCCGACGTCACGCTCGCCGCCCCGGTGAGATGCTCCCGGAGCGGGGTCATGTTCGGCAGCGCGAACGGGTCCGCGGCGCCCGCCAGCAGCAGCACGGGCGCCGTCACCAGGCCGATCCTGTCCTCCATGACGTAGCGCGCGCACGCCCGGTGGCCTTCGGCCGGATCGACCCCCGGCGCGAGGGCGTCGCGGACGAACCGGTCGAGGAGGCCGGTGACCGGTTCGGGATAGTACGGCTGCCGCAGCCGCCACAGCTTGACCAGGTGGTCGCCCTCCGGGGACGGCTCGGCCTCGTCCACCCCCGGGCCGTGCGCGTGGGAGGCGCGGTAGCGGGCGTCCGCCCACGGGGCCGACGACAGCACCAGCAGGTCCACCCGCTCCGGCGCGGACGCCGCCAGCTCGACGGCCACCGCGCCGCCGGTGTGGTGGCCGAGCACGTCGGCCCGCTCGATGCCGAGGCCGTCCAGCAGCGCCAGCGCACCGGCCGCGAACAGCTCGATCGTGTGGGGCGCCGGGGGCTTCGCGCTGGCCCCGAAGCCGACCATGTCCATGGCCAGGACGCGCCGGTGGGGCGCCAGCAGGGGCATCAGCTCGCGGAACTCGTCCCACGATCGGGGGGTCTGATGCAGGAGCAGCAGGGGTCGCCCTGTGCCCTGCTCGGCGTAGTGGAGCTGGCCGAAGGGCGAGTCGGCGTACCCGAAACGCGGCGGCGCCGTGATGTCCAAGGGGTCCTCCCTCATGCCGGGTCGTCACCTGATCTTTACATCGGTCCGCCCGGCGAAACCTATACATTCCAGACGTTCTGCACTATTCATGGGACAAATGGAAAGTGGTCGCGAGGGGAGTTCCGATGTCCTCACAGGTGTTCGTGGCGGCGCCGGCCGGCCCCGACGATGAGGAGGAATACCCCAATTCGGTGCTCGGCAAGGCTCAGTTGATCTTCGGGGCGTTCGAGTCGGGGGCGGTCCAGCTCCGGCTCACCGAGCTCAGCCGGCGCTCGGGGGTGCCGAAGGCGTCGGCGTACCGGCTGGCGCAGGAGCTGGTGCAATGGGGGTTGCTGGAGCGCAAGGGGGACTCCTACCAGCTCGGCATGCGCATGTTCGAGCTGGGCCAGCGGGTGCCGGTCTCCGCCGTGCTGCGCCGCGTGGCCCGGCCCCTCCTCACCGACCTGTTCGCCGCCACCAGGGCGACCATCCACCTGGCGGTCCTCGACCGCGGTCACGTGCTCTACGTGGAGAAGGTGGCCGGGGAGCAGAACGTGAACACCCACTCCCGGGTGGGCGGGCGCCTGCCCGCGGCGTGCACGGCGACGGGGAAGGCCCTGCTCGCGAACCTCCCCGACCTCGAGGAACGGCTGCGCCGCCTCGCCCGGACCGGCCTGCCGCGCCTGACGCCGCGCACCATCGCGTCCGTGGAGGACCTGCGCCGGCAGCTCGCGGTCGTCAGGGAACGGGGTTACGCCATCGAGAGGCAGGAGATCCTGCTGGGCTTCGGCAGCATCGCCGTGCCCGTCGCGGGGGCCGATGGAACGGTCCTCGCGTCCGTGTCGGCCGCCGCGCCGCTGTCGCGCCTGGTGGCGAAGCGGCTGCTGCCCGGGCTGTTCGCGGCGGCCGACGGCATCTCCCGCGCCGTCGAGCGGGAGTGCTGACGATCATCCTCAGAAGGCGGTGCGCATCCAGCCGGCCGACGCCTGCGCGCTCTCGTACGGGTCGGCGATGTCGGGCCGGTCCACCTCCACCATCAGCCACCCGTCGAACGCGTCGGGCAGGTTGCCGATGATGCCGGTCAGGTCGAGCTCACCCCGCCCGGGCTCGACCCAGAGCCCCGCGAGCACGGTCTGCCGGTAGTCCCACCCCTTCTCGCGGCCCTCGGCGGCGACGCTGAGCCGGCAGTCCTTCACGTGCACGAAGGGGATCCGCTCGGCGTAGTCCTTCACGAGCCGGGCGACGTCGGCGCCCGCCCACGCCAGGTGGCCCGTGTCGGGCAGGAAGCCGAGCCGGGACTCCGGCAGGGCCTCGAGCACCGCCCGGCCCTCCTCCTCGGTCTCGACCCACGTGCCGACGTGCGGGTGCAGGCACGGCCGGACGCCCTCGGCCACCATGGCGTCGCAGATCCGCCCGATCAGCTCCGTCACCGCCTCGACGCGCGAGGGGTCGGCGTCGTGCCCCTGCGCGGGGGTCAGGACGCGCGGCGCCTCCTTGCCCATGCCCAGGCCCAGGCCGATCTCGGTCAGGCCGAGCCGGGCCTGCGTGCGCGCGACCTCGGCGGCGGCGGCCACGACGGTGTCCTCGTTGCCGTCCCTGCCGTCCGAGCGGCAGGGGAAGTAGCCGGGCGCGAGCGCCAGGCCGACCTCGTCCAGCAGCGCTTGGTACTGCTCGACGTCGAGGCCGGCGGGCACCTCCGACATGACGTGGTCGAACCCGGCCCGCTTGATCTGGGTCAGCAGCTCCTTCGGCGCGGGGGCCAGCGACGGGTCCAGCCAGCCGTCGGCGCTGGCCATCCACTGGATCGGGTTGAGCGCGATCTTCGCGGTCATTCGGTTTCCTTTCCGTTGTCGGCAAAGTGGCAGGCGGCCCGCTGGCCGGTGGCCGTGAGGGTGAGCTGAGGGTCGATCTCCGTGCAGATCGTCCGTTCCGGGTTGACCAGCGGGCCTATCGGGCACCTGGTGCGGAACCGGCAGCCCGAGGGCGGGTTCGCGGGGCTGGGTAGGTCGCCGGGGAGGACGATGCGCTCGCGCGTGCGCGCGGAGACCGACGGGACGGGTGAGGACGACATCAGGGCGGCGGTGTAGGGGTGCTGCGGGTTGCCGTAGACGTCGGCGGCGTCGCCGTACTCCACGATCCGGCCCAGGTACATGACCGCGACGGTGTCGCTGAGGTGCCGCACCACCGACAGGTCGTGGGCGATGAACAGGTAGCCGAGCCCGAGCTCGTTCTGCAGCTGCTCCAGCAGGTTGATGATCTGCGCCTGGATCGACATGTCCAGGGCGGAGACCGGCTCGTCGAGGATGAGCGCGCGCGGCTGCCTGGCCAGCGCGCGGGCGATGCCGATCCGCTGGCGCTGGCCGCCCGAGAACGCGTGGGGGTAGCGGTCGAGGTGCTCGGCGCGCAGCCCGACCTGCGCCATCAGCGACCGCGCCGCCTCCTCGCGCTCCCGCCGGCCGACGCCCCTGAACGCGAGCGCCTCGGACAGCGACTGCCTGATGGTGCGGCGCGGGTTCAGCGACGCGTACGGGTCCTGGAACAGGTACTGCACCGAGGACCTGACCCGCCCGAGATCAGCCTGCCCCATCGTGCTCACGTCGGCGCCGTCCACGAGGACCGATCCGCCGGAGACCCGGTTGATCCCGACGATGCTCCTGGACAGCGTCGACTTGCCGCAGCCGCTCTCGCCCACCAGCCCGAGCGTGCGACCGGCGTGCACCGACAGGCTCACCGAGTCGACCGCGTACACGGGCGGGTCGCGGTGGAACAGCCCGCGCCGCCGGGACCCGACGTCGATCCGCAGGTCGCGCACCTCGAGGACGGGCGTCGTGGCGTCCGCCACGGCCGCTTCTGGGGTGTGGACCGAGATGTCGGCGGGGGGTGGCTCTGGGTCGCGGACCGAGACGTCGGTGGTGGCGCGCTGCGCGACGAAGCAGGCCGCCGACTGCCCGTCGGTGCCGATCTGGAGCAGCTCCGGCGGCTCGTGCTCGCAGACGTCCTCGGTGAAGCGGCACCGGGGGGCGAACGGGCAGCCGGGCGGCGGCGCGGCCGGGTCGGGCGGTGCTCCCGGGATCGCGGGCAGCGGCTGCCCGATCCGGTCGTCGTCGAGGCGGGGCATGGCCGCCAGCAGCGCCGCGGTGTAGGGGTGCCGCGGCTGCTCGAAGACCTGCTCGACGGTGCCCTTCTCGACCGTGCGGCCGCCGTACATGACGACGACGTCGGTGCAGAGCTCGGCCACGACCCCCATGTCATGGGTGATGATCGCGATGGCGATGCCGAGCTCGGTGCGCAGCCGGGCGAGCAGGCGCAGGATCTGCGCCTGGATGGTCACGTCGAGGGCGGTCGTGGGCTCGTCCGCGATCAGCAGCGCGGGGTCGTTGGCCAGGGCGATCGCGATGACGACGCGCTGGCGCATGCCTCCGGAGAACTGGTGCGGGTAATGGTCGATCTTCGTCCGGACGTCGGGGATGCCGACCTGGTCGAGCAGCTCGATGGCGCGCCTGCGCGCGGTCTGCCTGTCGACCCCGTGCAGCGTCATGGCCTCGGCGATCTGGTCGCCCACCTTCATGACGGGGTTGAGCGCTGCCTGCGGGTCCTGGAAGACCATCGCGACCTTGCTGCCGCGGCGGCGCCGCATCTCGCGTTCGGGCAGGGCGAGCAGGTCCTCGCCGCCGAGCCGTACGGAGCCGGCCACGACCTCGCCCGGCGGGCGCAGCATGCGCATGATGGAGCGCGCCGTCACGGACTTGCCCGAGCCGGACTCGCCGACGATGCCGAGCACGTCGCCCGGGTAGATGTCGAAGCTGACGTCGTTGACGGCCTTGACGCCGCCGTTCCTCAGCCGGAACTCGGTGCGCAGGCCTTCGACCCGCAGCAACGGCACGTCCTTCGCCGTCACGGGGGCCAGGGGTTCGGTGGAGGTCACCGGCGGTTCACCGCCTCGTTGAGCGCGTCGGACACCAGGCTGAAGCCCACCGCCACCAGGAGCAGCAGAAGGGCGGGGCCGACGATGTAGGTGGGGGACTGGGTGACGAACCGCAGCCCGTTGTTCAGGAGCACGCCGAGCGAGGGCGTCGGCGGCTGCACGCCGAGGCCGACGATGCTCAGCCCGGCCTCGATGTAGACGCCGACGACCATCCACACGGCCGCGTTGACGACGGCCGAGTCCATGGCGTTCGGCAGGACGTGCCGGACCAGGAGCTGCGGGCGGGAGACGCCGAGCACCCGGGCGGCGAGGACGTACTCCCTGCTCTGCTGGGCCAGCCAGGCGCCGCGGGCCAGCCGGCCGGCGGTGGGCAGTCCGCTGATCAGGATGGTCAGGAACAGCGCCGGCCAGCCCGGCCCCAGGATGGCCACCAGGCAGATCCCCAGGATCAGGCCGGGGAAGCCGATGATCACGTCGAGCAGCCGCTGCACCGCCGACCCCAGGTGCTCCGACAGCGCGCCGCTCAGCCCGAGCAGGACCCCGATCGCCATGCTGAGCGGCACCGCGGTGAAGATCAGGCTGAGGTCGATGCGCAGGCCGTAGACGCTGCGGACGAAGATGTCGCGGCCGAACTCGTCCACGCCGAAGATGTGCCCGGCCGAGATCCCGGTCAGCGCCTCGCGGCCCTGCTCGTCGTACCCGCCGGGGAAGAGCACGGGGGCGAGCAGGGCGGCCAGGCTCATGACGGCGAGGATCGACAGCCCGATGACGCCCTTCGGCGTGCGGAACGCCGACAGGTAGCGCGCCAGCGTCGGGTTCAGCCGGCGTGCGCGCGGGATTCCCCCTTCGAGCGGAATGTCTGCCATGCCTACGCTCCCAACGTGATCCGGGGGTCGAGTGCTGCCAGGATCATCTCGGTGAGGATCTGGCAGATCACCGCCACGAAGACGACGGCCAGGATCAGCACCTGCAGCACGGTGAAGTCGCGGGTCTGCACGCTGGAGACGGCGAGCTGGCCGAGGCCGTTGCGGTTGAAGATCGCCTCGATGATGACGGCGCCGGCGAGCAGGTTGCCGACCTGCAGGCCCACCGCGACGACCGCGGTGCCCACGCTGTTGCGCAGCACGTGCCGGATCGTGATCCGGGCGCCCGAGGCTCCCTTGCTGAGCGCGAGGTCCACGTAGTCCTCGTTCCTGGCGACCAGCATCTCCGCCTGCAGCAGCCGGGCCACGACCGCCGCGGGCGGCAGCGCCAGCGCGATCGCCGGCAGGATCAGGAACTGGAAGCCGATCACCGGGTTGTCGAGGAAGGCGACCTCGCCGCTGACGGGCAGCCAGCGGTTCAGCACGCCGAAGACGAGGATCAGCCCCAGCCCCGTGACGAACGACGGGACGGCCACGAGGACGCTGTTGACCAGGTCGAGGCCGGCCCGGGCCCAGCGGCTGCGGACCGAGCCGACCACGACGCCCAGGGCTGTGCCGATCGCGATGACCAGCAACGTGGCCAGGGCGGCCAGCTCGACCGTGCTCCCCAGCCGGTCGCCGATGAGGCTCGCGACGCTGCGTCGCAGCAGGTAGGACTGGCCGAGGTCGCCCTGGAGCAGCCCGGCCATCCAGTCCGCGTACTGGATCACCAGGGGGCGGTCCAGGCCGAGCTGCTGCCTGATCGCGGCGATGTTGGCCGCGGTCGGGTCGGCTCCGGCGAGCGTGACCGCCACGTCGCCCGGCGCCAGCCGGGGCAGGGCGAAGGCCACGATCGAGCTGGCCAGCAGCACGAACACCAGCGAAGGGAGCTTGCGTATCAGGAACCGGACCATCGTCCTGCCTCCGGTTACTTGGACAGCCAGGCCTGGCTGAGGTCGAGGAAGCCCATCTGCGTGGACTTGATGCCGTTCACGGAGTTCGCGCGCAGGGTGAGGGTGGGTCGGGTGACCAGCGGGAGCACGAACGCCTGGTCGATGAAGTAGGCGTCGTAGTCGCGCAGGGCCTTCTGCTGGTCCTCCGTGGTGCTGGCGCTGGTGACCGCCTTGACCAGCTTCGTGTACTCGGGGCTCTTGAAGTGCGAGACGTTGCCGTCCGCCAGCAGCTCCGGCCGGCTCACGACGGCGGTCGCGGGGGACAGACCGTTGCTGTTCTGCATGAGGAAGGCGGGGGCGCCCAGGTCCTTCTTGGCGATCCTGGCGTCGTAGTCGGCCACGGGCACGACGACCGGGTTGGCGTTCAGCCCCACGGCGGCCAGGTTGTTCTTGACGATCTGGAAGACGCCGGTGGCCTCGGGCGAGTTCAGCGTGAGCACGTCGAACGAGACGTTCTTCACCCCCGCCTCGGCCAGCAGCTGCTTGGCCTTGTCCGGCTGGTAGGTGTACTGCTTGGCCTGGGCGGCGTCGTAGCCGACCGTCGAGGCCCGCCACGGCACGTTGGTCGGGTCGGCCTGGCCGCCCATGACCTGCTGCACGATGCGGTCGCGGTCGATCGCGTAATGGACCGCCTGGCGCACGGCCTTGTTGTCGAACGGCGGCTTGGTCACGTCGAACGCCAGCGGGATGGCCGCGCCGCCCGAGGTCACGAGGGAGAAGCCCGGCTGCTGGCTCAGGGTCCTGGCGTCCAGGGCCGCCATGCCGACGCCGTACTGGACGCGGCCGCTGCGGATGGCCGCGACCATGGCCGTCGGGTCCTTGATCAGGTTGATCTCGATCGTGTCGAGCTGGGTGCCCGCCGCGTCGCGGTAGCCCGCGTACTTGCCGAGCACCAGCTTGCCGCCGGGAGTCCACGACTTCCACGTGAAGCGCCCGGTGCCGTCGACCTTCGTGCCCGCGGCATAGTCGCCGTAGGAGTCCTTGTTGAGGATCGGCATCGTCTCGAAGAGATCGAAGATGTTCGGCAGCGGCTGCTTGAACGTCAGCGTCAGCTCATGCTCGCCCTTGGTCTTCATGTCGGAGATCTGGGCGGCGATCGACTGGTTGGCCGCGCCGGTCGCCGGGTCCTGGACCTTCTGGATGGCGAAGACGACGTCGTCCGCGGTCAGCTTGCGGCCGCTGTGGAAGGTCACGTCGTCGCGGAGCTTGAGGTCCAGGCTCTTGCCGTCGGGGGCCAGGGTCCACGACTCGGCCAGGACGCCCTTGGGCTGCCCGGTCTTGCCGTCGATGAGGGTCAGCGTCTCGAAGACCGCGTACTCCGCCACGACGTTGCCGAAGGAGGTCTTGAGGAACGAACCCGGGTCGGCGTCGCTCGTCTGGGCGACGACGAGGGTGCCGCCCCCGCGCACCGGGCCTGTACTCGCGCTCGCGGAGTTCCCGATGGCGCCCTGGTTGGCGGCGCTGCACGCGGCGGAGGCGAGCATGGCCGCGCCGGTGGCGCCAGCGGCGAGACGACGGCGCCATACTGACTTCGTCAGTGACATAGGTACTCCTCGAGACAATCTGGGGGCGTGCGGTGTAACGAGGTGTCGGGCATCGTACTAATTGCCCGAATTGTTGCCGGACGCGGAGTCACCGTTCTTCAGGTGGTGGGCTCAAACCCTAGAGCCGGACGATTCGGGCGGCTCCCGCGCCGGTTCGCTGACCGGAACAGGCCTTCACCCCGGTTCGCACCCGGTCGGTAGCGTCCCTGACCATGCCTCTCGCTTACGGGTTCATCGACTACGGCGGTCCGGATGTCCAGCGCTACCTCGACGTTCCCGCGCCCGAGCCGCAACCGGGCGAGGTGCTCGTCGAGGTGCACGCGGTCGGCGTCAACCCGGTGGACTGGAAGGTCCGCGCCGGCATGCATCGGGCCTTCCTGCCGCTGAGCCTGCCCGCGATCCTCGGGCGCGAGGTGGCCGGGACCGTGGTGCGGACCGGCCCCGGAGTCACCCGGATGGCCGTCGGGGACACGATCTTCGGTAGCACGGCCGGCGGGAGCGGCGGCTACGCCGAGCTGGCGGTGCTGCCGGAGGACCGGGCCGCGCGCATGCCGGACGGGCTGAGCTTCACCGACGCGGCGGCCCTGCCGATCGCGGCGGGGACCGCCTACGAGGGGCTCGCAGCCCTCGCCCCGGCCCCCGGTCAGACGCTGCTGATCCTGGGCGCCGGCGGGGGAGTCGGCACGGTCGCGGCCCAGCTCGCGGTCATGGACGGGGTACGCGTCGTGGGCACGGCGAGCGGGGCGAAGAGCGCGTTCGTCGAATCCCTCGGCGCCACGGCGGTCGCCTACGATCGCGAGGACGTCGCGGGCCGGCTGCGGGAGCTCCTTCCCGAAGGCGCCGGCACCGTTCTCGACCTGGTCGGCGGCGACGCCCTCCATGGTGTCGCGGAGGTCCTCACCGCCAGCACGCGCGTGCTCACCGTGGCCGGCGAGGAGACCGCCGCCCGCTTCGGCGCCCGCCCGCTCTCGCGCATCGGCGGCCCGGAGACGCTGTCGGCCCTGGCCGGGCTGGTGGTCGCGGGCAAGCTGGATCCGCGCGTGGGCCGGGTGTTCCCGTTCGCCGCGGCGGCCGACGCGCTCGCGCTCGTGGAGGACGGCCACGCCACCGGCAAGGTGGTGCTCGACGTCACCACACGATCATCCTGAGCAGGCGTCACCACTCCGCGCACAGTCGCTCGGCCGTCCGGAACGCCAGCGCCATGATCGTCAGTACGGGGTTGACCCCGCCGTTGGTGACGTGCACGGAGGCGTCGGCGACATAGAGGTTGTCGTGCCCGTGGACCCTGCCCCACCGGTCCACGACCGACGTCCGCTCGTCGTCGCCCATCCGGCACGTCCCCGACTGGTGCTGCCCGGCGTGCAGGCCCAGGGGCGCCCGTGCCGCCCACGCCCGGCGCGCGCCCGAGGCGAGCAGCCATTCACGGGCGCGCTCGGCGATGAAGTCCCCGGTACGCAGGGTCTCCGGATGGGTCGTGCCGGACAGGCGGGCGACCGGGATGCCCCACCGGTCGCGCACGCGGGGGTCGGGCCGCGTCCTCGCCTCCGGGTCGGGGATCTCCTGGACCGGCCCGCCCACCCGCATGACGCGGCGGTAGTTGTCGCGCATGTACTGCTTGTTACGCGCGCCCCAGCGAGGCAGGTCCGGCGGCAGGTTCCGGGCCCAGAAGGCCAGGGGCAGCACGGTGAACTCGTCCGCCAGCATCGCCCCGCCGACCAGGCCGTCGTTGTGGTGGACGAAGTCGAGCGTCGCGAGCGAGACGCCGGGGCCCAGCCCGTCGTGCACGGGCTCGTCCATCTCGCCCAGCGCCCACGCGTAGGCGTGGCCCTGCAGGTGCCGCCCCACCTGGTCGTGGTTGTTGCCCAGCCCGTGCGGCTCGCGCCGGGTCGGGGAGTTCTGCAGCAGCCGGGCCGTCTCGATCGCGCCGGCCGCGCAGATCACGACCTCGGCCTCGACGACGTGGCGGGCCCCCGAGCGATCCACCCAGCGCACGCCGGTGACGCGGCCCGACGGGTCGCATTCGACGCGTTCGGCGACGGCCTCCGGCAGCAGCCGGGCACGGCCGGTGGCGAGCGCGCGGCTCAGCACGGTGTTGTGGGAGCCGTTCTTGGCGTCCGCCGGGCAGGCGAAGCCGACGCAGTGCTGGCAGCGGGTGCAGGCGGCCCGTCCGCCGTACGGCTCCGAGTTGATCAGCAGCGGCACCGGCAGCACGTCCCAGCCGAGGGCGGTCGCGCCCCTGCGCAGGGCGGCGGCCTGCAGGCCCTCCGGGAGCGGGGACATCGGGTACGGCTTGGCGCGCCTCCAGTGGCGGCTGCCGGCCGCGTGGTCGCCGCAGACGCCGATCTCCCACTCTGTGCGCTCGTAGTAGGGCTCCAGGTCGTCGTATCCGATGGGCCAGTCGGCGAGGCTGCTGCCCGCGGGCACGCCGTACGTGCTCGCCATGGTGAAGTCGGCGGGCAGGAACCGCCACGCCTGCGCCCCGTAGAGCCGGGTGCCGCCGCCGACCAGCGTGGCGTTGCCGTGGAAGCCCGGCTCGTGCGGGCGTACCACGTGCTCGCCGCCGGTGGCGTCGACGACGACGCGCGGGCCGTCCTCGTAGTCGGGCCCGGAGCGGTGGGGATAGCGGGTGAGGCGGTGGTTGCGCAGATGGTCGCGGCCGATCTCCGCGAAGGTGAGGTCGCGGCCGCGTTCCAGCACGAGCACGCGTTTGCCCGCCTCGGCCAGGACCGCGGCGGCGACCCCGCCCCCGGCGCCCGACCCGATCACGACCGCGTCCACCCGCATCAGCCCCGTACCTCGCATCCGGCCACGGCCCGCATCAGTCCCGTACCTCGAATCCGATCATCCGCCAGGAGACGGCGTCGCGGTTGCCGCCGTTGCCCGGGTCGCCGTAGAAGCCCTCCATGACGTGCCCGACCACCGTCTCCACGAACGCCGCCGCGTCGAACGGCCACGGCACGCGGGTGTCGCCCGCCTCCAGCGCCCGCAGCAGCTCTTCGCGCCGCCCGGGCGGCAGCTCGGGGAAGCCGGCGCCGTGCCGCTCGCGCGCCTCGGCCTCGACGGCGTCGAGGCCCGCCTCGTAGAAGGCGAGCAGACCGGCCAGGTCACGGCCGAACTGCCCCGTGAGGTAGTCCAGGACCCCAGCCTCGGTGCCGCTCGGATGATCGTCGGCGGGGACGATCGTGTCGACCACCGCGCCCAGCGTCGCGGCCTGCCCCGGGGTCACTCCGCGAAGCGGGGGGCCGGGCGCTCGCACGTGCTCTCCAGGCGGACGACCTGGCCGGGCCCGTCGATCGCGGAAAGGGCCTCGAGCACGTGGAAGGCGAACGTGGCGTTCGCGCGGTGGGGGCCGCCCTCGATCGCGTCGGCCAGATCCCGGACGCCGAGCCCGCGGCGGGCCTGCTCCTTGGTGCCGACCGCGCCGAACAGGCCGACGACGGGCGGCAGGACCGACCAGTCCGCGTCCCCGTGCCGTCGCACCCGTACGTCGCCGTCGAAGTGGTTGGGGTTGGGCAAGGTGAGGGTCCCTTCGGTGCCGTAGACCTCGATGGCGGGCAGATCGCTGTCCCAGACGTCGAAGCTCATCAGCGTGGTGCCGATGACCCCGGAATCGAAGACGAGGACGGCGGAGGCATGGGTCGCCACCTCGACGTCGATCCGGTCCACGACGCGGTCCGGCGCGGTCACCGCGCGCACCGGCGCGCCGACACGAGCGGCCCCCGCCACGGACCTGACCGGGCCGAGCAGGTTCACCAGTATGGCCAGATAGTACGGCCCCATGTCCAGGACGGGCCCACCCCCGCGCTGGAAGAGGAACCGCGGGTCCGGATGCCAGGTCTCGGCCTTGCTGTGCCGGATGAACGCCGACACGCCGATGGGCTCGCCGATCAGCCCGTCGTCGAGCGCCTTGCGCGCGGTCTGGGAGGCGCTGCCCAGGAACGTGTCCGGCGCGGAGCCCAGCACGCGGCCGCTGCTCCCGGCCGCCGCCAGCACCTCCCGCGCCTCGGCGACGGTCGCGGCGAGCGGCTTCTCGACATAGACGTGCTTGCCGGACTCCAGGGCCCGGATGACGGTGCTCGCGTGGTGGGCCGGCGGGGTCAGGTTCACCAGGATGTCGATCGAGTCGTCGGCGTAGAGCTCGTCGCCGTCCCCCCAGGCGGGGATGCCGTGCTCTTCCGCGGCCCGCTTGGCCCTGTCGACGTCGATGTCGCCGACGCGGACGATCTCCAGCTCCGGGTAGCGGGCCATGCCGGTGACGTAGCGGCCGAAGATGTTGCCGGTGCCGAGGATGCCGATGCGGTGGTGCACGTGTTTTCCGTCCTTCTGGTTGCGTACGGGACCGATGGAAGTCAACGTCCGGCGCGGCCCGCTCACCAAGCTCGCCAGTCCGCTGGCCGAACCGGCGGGATTGCCCCGATCCGGCGGGCTGCGCATAGTACGAGCACGTGGCCTGCGGAGGACGGGAAGATGAGCGGTACTGAATCGGCCCTGGCAGGCCCGGTGGTGCACATCGTCGACGACGACCACGACCTGAGGCGCTCGCTCGTCTTCATCTTCGAGAGCGTCGGGGTCCAGGCGCTCACCTATCCCGACGCCGCGACGTTCCTGGCCGAGTACGACGCCGCCGAGCCCGCCGTGCTGATCGTGGACGTGCGGATGCCCGGCCTGAGCGGGTTCGAGCTGCAGGAGCGGCTGCTCGGGCTCGGCTATCCCGCCCCGATCATCTTCTGCTCCGCCCATGGTGACATCGCGATGTCGGTACGAGCGCTGCGGCAGGGCGCGGTCAACTTCCTGGAGAAGCCGTACAAACCGCAGCAGATGCTCGACGTCGTCCAGGAACAGCTGCGGGAGGCCGAGCGACGCTTCCGCGAGCACGCCGACCGGCGGGCCGTCGGCGAGCGGGTCGAGTCGCTCACCACGCGGGAGCGCGAGGTGCTCAGGCTGGTCGTGGACGGCCTGCCCAGCCAGCTCATCGCCCGCCGGCTCGGCACCAGCGTCAAGACCGTCGACGTGCACCGGGCCCGGATCAAGGCCAAGACCGGCGCGGACAGCCTGGGCGCGCTGGTCCGCGACGTACTCCAGTGCCGGATCGAGCTCTGACGAGCCCGGCGGCGTCAGGCGGTGAGGCTGTGGAAGCGGCGCTGGAAGTAGACCAGGGCGCCGCTGTCCAGGCGTGAGGTGACCGCGTCGATCTCGACGAAGGCCACCGTGTGCGAGCCCTGCCGGCGCCTGGTGACGATCCGCCCGACGACCGAGGCCAGCGCGTCGCGCAGCACCGGCACGCCGTAGGTGCCGAAGTCCCAGGAGCCCGCGCCGAACCGTTCGGAGGTCGGCACGTTCGTCGCACCAGCGAAGTGCATCGCCAGCTCCTCCTGGTCGGTGCCGAGCACGTTCACGCAGACGCGCCCGTTGGCCATGACGATGTCGTGCGAGCTGCTGGAGCGGTTGACGCAGATCAGCATGGTCGGCGGGGAGTCGGTGACCGAGCACGCCGCGCTCACGGTCACCCCGGCCCGGCCGTGCCGGCCATCGGTGGTGACGACGTTGACGGCGGCGGACAGGTTCGCCATCGCGGCACGGAAACGGCGCTGCGCCTCGGTCACGGCTGCCTCCTGAAAGTGATCGGCTGCCTCCGAAGCTAGGCCGCGACCGCCGGGGCCGAAATCGAGACTTCATCCACGCCGGCTGAGGATTTCCCCTACGCGCCGGCAGGCTGCTCCGGCTCGGCGAGCGGCAGCGTGAACCCGAACCGCGACCCGCCCTCCGCCCTTTTCTCGGCCCGGATCGTGCCGTGCTGACGGGTGATGATCCGGTGGCTGAGCGCCAGGCCGATCCCGCTGCCGTGCTCCTTGGACGTGAACGACTCCGCGAACGGGTCGCGCGGCAGCCCCCGGCCCCGGTCGTCGACGGTGAAGGTGCCGTCGGGGGCGGTGGCCACGTCGATCTGCTTCGGAGCCGCAGGCGACTGCCCCATCTCGTCGACGGCGTTGAAGCAGAGGTTGAGCACCACCTGGCCGGTCAGCACCCGTTCGCAGCGCACCAGGACCGGCTCGGGGGCGAGCCGGACCCGGACCTCGACCCCGAGCGGCGCCGCCCGCAGCCGCACGAAGTAGAGGCACTCCTCGACGACGTCGTTGAGGTCGGCCACCTGCTCCACCTGCTCCAGATGGCCGACGAAGGCACGCACCGAGCTGACGATCGCCGCGGCGCGTTCGATCTGGCTGACCGCGCTGGCGACGCCCTGGGCCAGCCCGCCGGCCTCCGGCAGCCGGGCGGCCCGGGTGTGCACGCCGGCCAGGAAGTTGGCGGCGGCGGCCAGCGGCTGCCCGAGCTCGTGGGCGATCGCCATCGCCATGTCGCCCATGGCGTTGTAGCGGGCCAGGTAGTTCTCCCGGTGCAGCTCCCTGGCCCGGCGGACCTGGTCCTGGACCCGGTCGGAGACGTCGTGCAGGATCATCAGCAGCGCGGTCGCGTCCTCCTCCCGCAGCCGCTCCAGCGAGCCCTCCAGCCACACCCGCCCGTTGTCGGGACGGCCCGCCTCCAGCTGGACGGGGGTGACCGGGGTGGCGCGGGCGAGCACGTCCGCCCAGCTCGCGTCGCGGCCGTCGAGCCGCAGCCGCGCGAACGCCGTCAAGGGCCGCATCGGCCCGTCCACCGGAGCGCCGATCGCGGTGAGCGCGGTGTCGGTCGCGAACCTGATCGTGCCGGTCTCGTCCAGCATCAGGGCGAGGGTGGAGGTGTAGTGGGCCAGCGCGTCCACGTACGACGTGGTGAGCCGCAGCTCGCGCTCCACCCGCTGCTCCCGCTCGATGTCGCGGAACTGCACCATCACCGCCGGCCCCTGCGCGAGCTCGACCCGCACCGCGAGCGCGTCCGTCGGGATCACCCGGCCGGACTTGGAGCGGTAGTGCCACTCGATCCGGCTGGCGCCCTTCTCGACGGCGTCCTGCAGCCAGGCCCGGCCGATCACCCGGTCGTACTGCTGCGCCGAGCTGCTCATGTGATCGGCCTTGAGCGGCCGGATCTCGCTCAGACCGAACTCCAGCAGCTCGCAGGCGGCCGGGTTGGCCCACAGGATGTTCTTGGTCGCCGCGTCGTGGATGAGGACGCACATCCGGGAGGCGTTCATCATCGCGACGAAGTCCGCGGCGACGAGCTCGGGAGCCCGCGGATCTACTCGCATCGACACAGGGTAGGTCACCCGGTGTGGGAGCCGGGGATGAAGATATCCCCTACGTCAAGGTGAGGAAATGACGACTGACGGGTGCAAGCGTTCTTCCTAACCTCGGATCACACCGTCAGACCCATGAGGAGCAAGGATGGCGCAGGACGATCCCGCCGCGTTCGACGCGATGCTGGCCGAGCTGGCCGAGCGTCGCGAGGAGTTCCGCGAGCAGCGCTACGTCCCCAGAGACTTCGTCGAGCGGCTCAAGCGGCTCGGCCTGTACCGTTGCGCGACGCCGGAGCGGTTCGGCGGCGAGACGATGGCGCCCGCCGAGTTCCTGAAGAAGATCGAGCGGATCTCGGCCGTCGACGGCTCCACCGGCTGGGTCGCGAGCTTCGGCTCCCAGCTGGTCTACCTGGGCTCGCTGCCGCTGGAGACCCAGGCCAAGCTGTACGCCGGCGGCCCCGACGTCGTCTTCGCCGGGGCGCTGTTCCCGATCCAGCAGGCCACCCCGACGGAGCGCGGCTTCCTCGTCAACGGCCGGTGGAAGTTCGCCAGCGGCTGCATGGCCGCCGACATCATCTGCGTCGGCATCCCCGGCGACGACCTGACCTCGGGCAAGCCGCGCGGGGCGCTGGTACGTCCGGAACGCCTGGAGATCGTGCAGGACTGGGACGTCGTCGGCATGCGCGGCACCGGCTCCTTCGACCTGATCGCCGAGGACGTCGAGGTCGACCGGGAGTGGACCTTCATCCGCGGCGGGGAGCCGGTGGTCGACGAGCCGCTCTACCGCTACCCCGCGATCACGTACGTCGCCCAGTCGCTCTCTGTGGTCTCCGCCGGCGTCGCCAGAGCCGCCCTCGACTTCGCCGAGGGGGCCGGCAGCGGCCGGGGCAGCATCACCGGCGCCCCCAGGCTCGCCGACCGCGCCTACTACCGCGCCGGCATCGCCGAGGCCGAGGCCACGCTGCGCTCCGCCCGCGCCTACTTCTACGAGGCCGCCGACGAGGCCTGGGAGACGCTCGTCGCGGGCGGCCTGGTCAGCGACGAGCAGAACGCGCACCTGCGGCTGTCCGCCGCGCACCTCGCCCGGACCGCGTCGGAGGTGGTCCACAAGGTCGTCTCGCTGTCCGGCACCGCCGCGATCTACCAGGACCACCCGCTGCCCGCCCTGCTCGGCGACGCGCTGGTGCCGCAGGAGCACGCCTTCCTCAGCCCGGCGATGTACGACGCCGCGGGCGCCGTACTCATGGGCCTGCCGCCCACCGTCCCCGCCTTCCGCTGATCAGCCCTGGCGGATCAGCGATTCGAGGAGGTCGATCCCGAGCGGGATCGACTCCTCCGCCACGTCGAAGCCCGCGCTGTGGTGCGGGCCCGGGCTGCCGCCTCCGATCATCAGGTACGCGCCCTTGCCGTCGCGCCGCTGGACGTGCCGGATGAGCAGGTTGGCGTCGTCGCTGCCGGCGAACGCCTGGGTCCTGATCACCTCCACGACGCCGGGGTGCGCTCCGGCCACGTCCACGATGCGGTCGACCAGGTCGTCGTCGGGCGTCACGGTGGCGGAGCTGCCCGTCACGACCAGCGCCGCCTCGACGTCCTGCGTGCGGGCGGCGCCGTCCACGATGGACCGGATCCGGTCGACCAGCTCGTCCACGACCTCGTCATCGGTGGCGCGCGCCTCGCAGGTCATCACCGCCGAGGCCGGGACGATGTTCACGCCGTCACCGGCGACGAGCGTGCCGACGTTGAGCCTGGTGTCCGCGGACCCGTAGCGGGGGAGCGCCATGATCGCCAGCGTGGCCATGGCGGCGGCGAGCAGCGCGTTGCGCCCCGACTCGGGCGAGCCGGCGGCATGGGAGGCCCGGCCCGTGAAGTCGACCTTCAGCTTGCGGGTGGCCATGCCGCCGGTGAAGCTGCCCACGACGTGGCCGACGCCCAGCTCGCCCGCCATGTGCACGGCGAGCATGACGTCGATGTCGTCGGCCACCCCGGCGTCGATCATCGTCTGCGCTCCGCGTACCCCCTCCTCGGCGGGCTGGAACAGCACCCTCAGCGAGCCCGCGAAGTCGCGGTCGGCGAGGCGGTGCAGCAGGCCCACGCCGATGGTGGCGTTCGCGTCGTGGCCGCAGGCGTGCATCGCGCCGTTCGCCGCCGCGAAGCCGTTCGCGGCCGGGAAATGGGCCGGATCGGCGGACTCCCGGATCGGCAGCGCGTCGATGTCGGCGCGCAGGCCCCATCGCGGCCCCGGCCGGACGCCGGCCAGGTCGACGACGAGCGCGGTGCCGTTCTCCTGGAAGTACCGGGCCTTCTCCGGCGGGATGCCGGAATCGACGGCGCGGGCCGCCCATTCGGCGAGCGTGCGCGGCGACGGGTAGTTCACGACGGGGGAGAGGTCGTGGGCGTCCTTTCCGGTCAGGACGGTCACCGGCAGGTCTTCGACGGCCCGCGCTATCCGGGCCGCCGTCCCGATCTCCACGAATGCCGGTTCCGGATTGCGGTGCAGTTCTCGCCGGAATGCCCTGAGCTCCTCGATGTCCACACGACCTCTTTCTCTGCGCACTGATCAACGGCCGGGCGGTCGTTTCGCTCAGGCTAGGAAAGGCGCCGCGAATGGGCGTCGATCGGCGTTGATCCCGCATGAAACATCGGATTTTCGAGCCGAGCCCGCACGAAGCTGTTCGTCGAACACCGGCTGGCCGCCGACGGGCACGTAACGCAGGCGCCGGCTGTCGAGATCGAGAATGTAGCCCGTGCGCTTGGCGATCCTGGGCACGATCCACCTGTCCTTGACCAGCAGCTTCGGGAACATCGACGACAGCCTGCCCTCGATCTCGTCCAGCTCCTGCAGGTTGCGCAGCCACAGGAAGACCGCGAGGTTGGCCTCACCGGTCACCGAGGCGCACATCCGCACGTGGCAGAGCAGCCGCAGCGAGGAGATGAGGCGTTCCAGGTCGGGGTGTTTGACGTCGAGCCACAGCACCGCCGCCGCCGACCAGCCCAGGAGGGTGTGCGCGAGGTCCACGCGCCATCGGACCCAGTTCGCCGCGAGCAGCGCGTCGATGTCCCGGGAGATGACCGAGATCGAGCGGCCCAGCTCCCGCTGCATGTCGGCGGCGGTGCGGCGGACGTCCGTGCTGAGCGCCGCGATGACGTCGAGGTGGGCGGGCTTGCGGTGCTCGGGCGGCTCGGACGGCCGCAGCAGGTGCAACGCGCGGGCCTGTTCGTCGGAGAGCGCGTTGAGCCGCCAGCCCGACCCTTCCAGGAAGATCCTGCGCAGGTAATGGGTGCGCGTGCCGACGATGCCGGGGACGCCGGCGATGTGCTCGTCGATGTAGCGGTCCATGGAGAGCAGGGTGGGCATCGAGATCATGACATAGAGGTCGCGGGCGCCCGACGTGCAGTGCACGCTGATGATGGGTCCCTGCCGGCTGAGCTCGGCGATCACGTCGCCGCGCTGGCCGGGCGCGCATCGGATCTCGACCAGGGCCGAGATCTCCTGCTGGCCGGTGCGCGGCTCGCACTCGAAGCAGCTCGTCCACACCTGCCGCTGCTGGGTGAGGGCCGACCAGCGGCGCGAGATCGTCGAAGGGTCCACCCGGAGGATCCTCCCGAGTTGGACCCACGGGACCCGGGGATGGATCTGGAGCGCGTTGATGATCTGAAAGTCCAGCCCGTCGACCATGCGCCTCATCCTGCACGGACACGCCGGATCCGCCCATGACCGTGTATCGCCTGCCGGACCGCCGCGTAGGATCGGCTCACAGCTACACGGTCATGTGCAGGAAGCCGTAACGCGAGGGAAACCTCCGGCGAAGCCCGCGGGAAAGATCGTGCGCCCGGGCCGCGATATCACTCAATTCCGTGCACTCTGCGTCACGGAAGACCTGGATTCGGCAGGCGACACCTAGGCTCGGCGCCATTCATTCTCGCGAGTGCGCTGGAGGATCAGTGTTTCGCAATTCCATTCTCGCGATGGCGCTCGTGGCGGGCCTGGCCGGATGCGGTGTCGCCGAAGGGGCGACCGACACCATCAACATGTCGCTGAACACCGATCCGGCGACCTTCGACCCGGCGCTGGCCAAGGGCGGCGACGATTTCGGCATGGCCCGGCTGCTGTTCGACACGCTGGTGCGCAAGGACTCGGGCAACTCCCTCGTCGGCGGCATCGCGTCCGCCTGGCAGGCGGAGGACGCCGCGCATTACACGTTCACCATCCGCGGCGGTCTGACCTGCTCGGACGGCAAGCCGATCACTCCGTCGGTGGTGGCCGCCTCGCTGACGCGGTTCGCGGCGAAGGAGACGGGCTCCTCGGGCCGCACGCTGGCGCTGGGATCGGGCACCGCGACGTTCACCGCCGACGACAAGGCGAACACGGTGAAGGCCGCCCTGTCCGTCCCGTGGTCCGACTTCCTCACCGGGCTGACGCTGCCGCAGGCCGGGATCGTGTGCCCGGCGGGCCTGAGCGATCTCAAGGGACTCGCCGCCGGGAAGGTCGCCGGGGCGTTCTCCGGCCCGTACACGCTGACCTCGTCCCAGGCGGCGGTGTCCTACCAGTTGACGCTGCGCGACGGCTACGCGGGCTGGCCGGCGTTCGCCAAGCCCCTGGAAGGCGTGCCCGCCAAGCAGCTGAACCTCACGCCGATCACCGACTACGCGACCATCGCCACCCAGTTGCTGGCCGGCAGCCTGGACGTCGGCGTGGTCTCCGACGAGAACGTGGCCCGGTTCGACGGCAACACCCGGTTCTCCACGTCGAGCGCCTCCAACACCACGACGTACCTGCTGTTCAACGAGCGTCCGGGAACGGCCTTCGCCGACCGGCCCGAGCTGCGCGCCGCGGTGGCCCAGGCCGTCGATCCGCAGGCGTTCAGCGACATCATCAGCGGCAAGCGGGGCAGCACGATCCTGTCCGTCGGCTCGGCCAAGCTCCCCTGCGTGAACACCGACCGGTCGCTGCTGGTCCCGCAGGACTCCGGCGCCGCTGCCAAGACCCTGGCCGGGGTACGCGTCCGCATCGTCGGCACGACCCTGCTGCAGGGCGGCAACGACTACATCGGCGAGGCGCTGCGCAACGCCGGCGCGAACGTCACCGTCAGCTCCCTCGACAACGCCAACTGGGCCACGGTGACCACGGCCGGCGGCTCGGACTGGGACATCAACGTCCAGGGCGACAACAACCAGCTGGGCACCCTCACCTCCTCCCTGCTCCGGGTGATGGGCCCGGTGACCGAGAAGGGCGGCCGCAACAAGACGGGATCGGTCAACGAGAAGGGGTACGGCTTCGTCACCCAGGCCATGAGCGTGACCGACAGCGGCGGACAGTGCGCCGCCCTCCAGTCCGCGCAGAAGTCGTTCCTCCAGCGGGTCGACGCGATCCCGCTCTCGACCCTGCCCACCACCACCGTCGTCGCCGACGGATTCGCCATCCGGACCTTCGACGACTACCTCGACCCCGCCACCCTGCGCATCCTCAAGTAGCCGACATGACCTCTCTTTCCCCGAGTCTTTCCACGCCTGGTCCGAGCGCCCGGTCGCGGGGCGCCTCCGCCTGGCTCGGTTTCGCCGTGCGGCGGCTCACCAGCCTTGTCGTGATCTTCGTCGCGCTGCTGGTCGTGTCGTTCCTCATCGTCCAGCTCATTCCCGGTGACCCGGCGGTCGGCGTCGCCGGGGCCAACGCCGATCTCGCCGACGTCCAGCGCGTCCGGATCGAGCTGGGGCTCGACCGGCCGATCTGGGAACGGTTCCTCGTCTACGCGGGCGGCGTCTTCTCCGGGGACCTCGGCACGTCGTTCATGTACCGGCAGCCGGTGGAGACGATCATCATGAACCGTCTCCCCTTCACCGCCACCATCGCGGTGACGGGAATCGCCGTCGTCCTGCTGGTCGCCGTACCGCTCGGCATGGTCATCGGCGTCCTCACGCGCGGCGGCCGGCGCAGGTGGCTGGACGCCGCCTTCGGGGTGGTCACCGGTTTCCTCGACTCGATCCCCGGCTACATCATGGCGTCGTTCCTGGTCGTGATGTTCGCCCTCGGCATCGGGCTGGTGCCGCTCTTCCCGCCGGCCTACGCGCCCCGCTTCGGGGCGGCGTCGTTCGTGCTTCCGGTCGCGGCGATCGTGATCGGCCCGATCTGCACCATCTCCCGGGTCGTCCGCCGCGAGACGGCGGTCGTGCTCGACACCGACTACATGCGGACGGCCCGCGGCTGGCGGCTGCCCGCCTTCCGGCGCCACGTCCGATGGGCGCTGCCGAACCTGCTCACCACCACGCTCACCCTGAGCGGGCTGATCCTGACCGGCATGATCGGCGGCGCGATCATCATCGAGTCGGTGTTCGCGCTGCCCGGCCTGGGCAGCGGCATCATCAAGGCCATCCTCGACCGCGACTATCCGGTCATCCAGGGCATGGTGCTGGTCATCGGCATGATCGCGGCACTCGTCAACCTCCTCGTCGACGTCCTGCTCGGGCTGATCGACCAGCGGACGCTCGGGGGGTCGCATGTCTCCGCGTAGCCGGCCGCGCCGCCGCAACCCCGGGCTCGTGCTCGGCCTGGCCCTGCTGGGCGGCATCGTGCTGATCGCCGTGCTGGCCCCGATCCTGTTCACGGAGCGGGCGGCCGTGCTGGGCCCGCGGTTCGCCGCGCCCTCGTCCGGGCACTGGCTCGGCACCGACGCGGCCGGCCACGACGTCCTGCTGCGCAGCCTGGTCGCCACCCGCCTCACCCTGCTGATGACCGTGGGCGCGACGGCCATGTCGGTCGTCTTCGGCGTCGTCCTGGGCACCGGCGTCTGGCTCGTGCGGCCCCGCGTCAGGGAGGTCTGCCTGCGCGTCATCGACGCGATGGTGGCCTTCCCCGGGCTCCTGCTCGCGCTCGTCGTGGCTGCCGTGCTCGGGGCGGGCGGCTCCTCGGCGGTGATCGCCATCGGCCTGTCCGGCATCCCCTACTTCGCGCGTCTCACGGCGAATCTCGCCGCGAAGGTCTCGCAGCAGGAGTACGTGTCGACCGCGGGCCTCCTGGGCGTCAGCCGCGCCCGGATCGCGATCAGGCACATGCTGCCGAACATGGCCGAGCCGCTGCTCGTGCTGACGGCCTCGACGTTCGCGGCCACGCTCACGGCGATCTCCGCGCTGTCGTTCGTGGGCCTCGGCGTCCAGTCGCCCTCCTACGACTGGGGCAAGCTCCTGAACGAGGCCCTGCCCTCGCTCCTGGCCGACCGGCCCTTCCAGATGGTCGGCCCGGCCTGCCTCATCGTCCTGACCGGGCTGGGGGCGATCCTGATCGGCGACGGCCTCGCGGCGGCGGCGAACCCGCGGGGGCACACGGCGCCGGGCCGGAGCGAGACACCCCCGGCCGCGCAGGAGGCGACGAGCGACCAGCTCGCCGACGTCCGCGACCTGTGGATCCACGCCGGCGACACGCCGCTGGTCAAGGGCATCTCCTTCGGCATCGGGCGGGGCGAGATCGTCGGCATCGTGGGGGAGAGCGGATCGGGCAAGACCCTCACCGCGATGTCGCTCGCGCGGCTGCTGCCGGACGGCCTGACCTCGACGGCGAGCCGCATGGCGGTCGGCGACCTGGACCTGCGCCGGCCCGTCCCGCCGGCCCTCATGGCGGAGGCCGTCAGCCTGATCTACCAGGACCCGGGCTCGACGTTCAACCCCGCGCTGCGTTTGGGCACCCAGCTCACGGAGGTGCTGCGCACCCACAAGCGCCTCGGCGGGCGAGAGGCCGCGCAGCGCATCCTCGACGCGCTCCGGGTGGTCCACCTGACCAGGCCCGAGCAGCGCATGAAGCAGCATCCGCACGAGCTCTCGGGCGGCATGCGGCAGCGGGCCATGATCGCCGCCGCGCTGGCCGTCGAGCCGCGTCTGATCATCGCGGACGAGCCGACCACGGCCCTGGACGTCACCGTCCAGGCGGAGATCCTGCGCGAGCTCAAGCGCGTCAACCGCGAGTTCGGCGCCTCGATCATGTTCATCTCGCACGACATCGGGGTGGTCCGCGCGCTGTGCGACCGCGTCCTCGTGATGTACCGCGGCGAGATCGTCGAGGAGGTCGCCGCCGGGGAGCTCACCGTGGAGACCGCCCGTCACCCGTACACGAGGGCCCTGCTGGAGGCCACCCCCGACATCGACGCGTCGTGGACCCCGCCGCGCACGAAGGAGCACTCGCATGGATGAGGAGACGGCCGTCGAGGTACGCGACCTCGAGGTGGGCTACGGGTGGGGCAAGAACGCGACGCGCGTCCTGCACGGCATCACCCTGGACGTCGCCCGGGGCCGCACGGTCGGCATCGTCGGCGAGTCGGGATCGGGGAAGTCGACGCTGGCCAAGGCGCTGGTCGGGCTCGTCCGGCCGACCGCGGGGAGCGTCAGGATCGGCGGCGTCCCCATCTCCTCCGCGCGGGGCGCGGGCCGCCGGGCGCTGCGGCGCAAGGTCCAGATGATCCCGCAGGACCCGTACTCGTCGCTCGACCCCAGGCGCACGATCGGCGAGGCGCTCGCCGAGGCCGTGGACCCGCGCCGGGCGGACGTGCGGCGACACCGGGACGAGATCGTCCAGTGGCTCGAGGCCGTCAGGATGCCGGCCGACACCATCGACCGCTACCCCTACGAGTGCTCCGGCGGGCAGCGGCAGCGGGTCGCGATCGCACGAGGTCTGATGATCGGGCCCGAGGTGGTGATCGCCGACGAGATCACGTCCGCGCTCGACGTCTCGGTCCAGGCGGAGATCCTCCACCTCCTCGCCAAGCTGCGTCGCGAACTCAACCTGACCATGCTCTTCATCTCGCACAACCTCGCCGTCGTCCGGCACGTGAGCGACGAGGTCGTGGTGCTCTACCACGGCGACGTCGTCGAGCACGCCCCGGCCGCGGACCTCTACCGGAGTCCGCGGCACGAGTACACCCGCACCCTGCTCGACTCCGTACCGGGCGCCCCAGGCTTCGACATCGAACCCCGTCAGAAGGACTCCGCTTGACCACCCATCGAAAGCTCCGCCTCGCCAACGTCAGGATCATCAACGGCACCGGCGCGCCGCCCGTCGAGGACGGCGTCCTCGACGTGACCCCGGACGGCGCCATCGCGTTCGCCGGCCCGGCGGCCGAGGCCCCGGAGGTCCACGGCGCCGACGTACGCGATCTGCGCGGCAGGACGCTCCTGCCCGGGTTCGTCGACTGCCACGTGCATATGGGCTTCTCCCTGGGGAACGGCCCCTTCCACGCCCTCCAGAACGACCCCGCCCTGACCGTCCTCGAGTCCGCCGCGCGGCTCCGGGCGACCCTCGAGGCCGGCGTCACCAGCGCGCGCGACCTCGGCGGGCTGTCCTCGGGCTTCCGCGAGGCGATCGAGCGCGGGCTGATCCCGGGCCCGCGGCTGAAGCTCGCGGTGAGTCCGATCAGCCACACCGCCGGGCACGGGGACATGCACCTGTACGGCGGGACGATCGCGCCCACCGTGCCCGAGCTGATCGAGATCGCCGACACCGTCGACGAGGTCCGCAAGGCGACGCGCCGGGTGCTGCGCCAGGGAGCCGACCTCATCAAGATCTGCACGACCGGCGGCATGGGGAGCAGGCACGACCACCCCGACGACGAGGGCCTACGCCTGGACGAGGTGCGGGCCATCGCCGACGAGCTCGACCGGCACGGCGGCAAGCCCATCGCCGCGCACGCGCAGGGACGCAAGGGGATCCTGACCGCCCTCCGGGGCGGGGTGACCAGCGTCGAGCACGGGTACGGCATCGACGACGAAGGACTCGACCTCCTGGAGGAGCGCGGCGCCTTCCTCGTGCCGACGCTGTCGACCGTGTTCGCGATCAACAAGGAGACTATGCAGCCGTACCACTACGCCAAGAAGGTGAAGTGGTCCGAGATCACCAAGAGGAACATCGGCCACGCGATCGCGCGCGGAGCCAGGATCGCGCTGGGCACGGACGCCGGCGTGTGCCCGCACGGGCAGAACCTGCGCGAGCTCGGGCATCTCGTCGAGCTCGGCATGTCCCCGATGGCCGCCATCGTCGCCGGGACCCGGACCGCCGCCGAACTGCTCGGCATCTCCGGCGAGGTGGGCACGCTGGAGACCGGCAAGCTCGCCGACCTCGTGGTCACCGACGCCGACCCGTTGCGGGACATCCACGCGCTGGCCGACCCGGGGCACATCGAGATCGTCATGAAGGCGGGCGCCATCGTCAAGGACCTCAGCCTGGTACGCACTGGCACGTAGGCAGTCCGGCCCGCCGTCGGACTCAGGTACGCAGGGTGCTGGCGTCCTCGCCGGCCTTGTACGTCTTCGTCGCCAGGTGCAGCCGGTTCTCCTGCTCCCTGAGCGCGCTCGCGAGCAGGTCGAGCCCTCTGCCGATGCTCTCCATCCGTTGCCCGCGCGCCTGCCAGTACGCGCGGCCGTAATCGTCGTCGCCGACGGCGGTATGTGCCGCGCTCGACGCCGCCTCGAACCGGGTGTGGGCGCCGGACACGTCACCGGCCATGCCGTCCGCCGCGCTCGCCAGCCGGTGGAGGTGGGTCTTGCTGTAGACGACGCCGTCGAACTCCACGGTTCGGGAGCCTAGCTGGCATGTGCAGACATCAGTGGAAGAATCGGGAAAGAATGGGCTTCTGAGGTTTTTGGTGCTCGTGAGGGACGGAGGTGACGATGGACGAACCGTGGCGGCTGTTGGAACAACTCGTCCAGGAGGTCAACCAGCAGACCGAACAGCTCAAGAAGATGCAGGAGAGGGTTCGGGAGCTGTCGGCGACGGCGAAGTCCAAGGACGGCATGGTGACCGTGACCGTCGGTCCCCGCGGTGAGGTGCGCACGATCGAGTTCGACCCCCGGGTCTATCGCAAGCTGTCCCCGTCGGAGCTGTCCGCCTCCGTCGTCGAGCAGATCGGGCGGGCGACCAGGCAGGTCTCCATCGAGATGAAGGAACTGATGGAGCCCTTCGGCGTGCCGGATCTCCCGTTCGAGGACCTGTTCGGCGAGGGAACGAACTTCGAGTCGTTCCTGCCGCACCCCGGTACGCCCGAGCCGCGGTGATGGGACTCGATCTCAGTCTGGTGCCCGAGATCGTGCGGCCGCTGGCGCCGCCGCTGACGGGCGGGGCGCTTCCGGAGACCGACGTCGACGGGGTCATCGCCGAGGCGCAGGCGCTGGAGAACCTGGCGGACCTGCTGGCCACGATCAAGTCGGACGACGCCGCCGCGGTCGTGCGGTCGCTGCGCGACCACCAATGGCAGGGCGCCGCCAAGGAAACGTTCGAGCAGGTCTTCAAGGTGCTCGGCGGACAGCCGGACGCGGACGGCCCCCCTTCGGACGAGACGCTGATCGACCTCCTGGAGAAGGCGCTCCGGGAGGAGGCGGCGTCCCTGCGCGAGCACGGCGTGCGGATGCAGCACACCGAGTGGATGATCTACGCCTCGCTCGCGCTGCTCGGCGCGATGATCGTCAAGCTGCTGGTGTGGATCTACGTCAACGGCCCGGCCGTTCTCCGGCTGATCCAGCACAACACGTTGATGACCCAGGTGAACATCCAGACGCTGAAGCGGCTGATCCTGGTCAACATGCTGAAGTTCGCCGGGATCATGGGCGGCCTGGACTTCGGCGTGCAGGTGGCGCAGCAGATCTGGGGGGATCGCGAGGCGGGGGACTTCGACCTCGCGTCGCTGGCGATGTCGGTGGGCAGCGGCGCGCTGACCGGTGCCCTGTTCGCCGGCGCGAACGCGGCCCTGTCCCGTCTGCTGAGCCGGCGGATGGTGTACGTCGCCTCCGAGGCCGAACTGGCGGTACGCGACAAGATCGCGGCCATCGCGCAGAGCATGTACGGCCAGGCGCTGCTGGGCGGAGTGGCGGGCACCGCCGGAGCCGTCCCGGGGCTGGCGATCAGTGGCCAACTCGACGGCGAGCACCTGGCGTACACCTTCATCTCCGGTGTCGCGGGCGGCCTCGACATCCCCGCGTCGGCACGGGTGAGCCACTTCCCGATGCGGGCGGTCGCGGAGCTCGGCGACACTCCGTCCGCCACGGCCCCGCATGCCGACCCGCCGCCGTCATCCGGCAACCAGCCCCCGCCCTCATCCTCGCCTGCGCTCCGGTCCTCGCCCCGACTCGTACCGCACGACACCGCCCCGCTGCCTGTACCGCACGACGCCGCCTCGGCGCCCGTAGCGCACGACACCGCACCGCGGCTCGCAGGGCACGACACCACCGCACTGGCGCAGCACCACCCTCGGACCGACCAGCACGCCGACGTCGCCACCCTGATCAACCGCCAGCCGTCCGAACCGGGGACCAACCTCCCCCAGCCGCACCAGGGCCAGGTGATCGTCGGCGAGGTCACCCGGCGCCACGACGTGCTCCTGCACGGCCCAGCCGAGCCGGGCGGCACCCTCGCACGACCCCAGCAGAACCTCCCCGCCACCCGGGCCCCGATCGGCGACCCCACCCCTGCCGTCCCGCGGGCCGAGCCCGCGACTCCGGGCAGCCTCCCTCACACGTCACTGCTCCCGGCCACGGTCCCGGCGATCATCACCCCCACCCCCGACGGCGCCGCCGAACAGGACGTCCACCACCAGACCCAGGACAGCCCACCCGCCGAAACCGCGCCGGCCGCCCAGGAGCGGCACACGGACGACTCCGCTCCCTCAGCGCGCGAGGACAGCGATCCGCCGCCGGCGACCGGCCGGCAGACAACGACGCCCCAGCACGCGAGTACGGATCTCCAGGGCGGCCAGACCGTCGTGCCCAGGTCCGGCCCGCTGCCCGAGAACCCGCGCCGGATCGAGCCGGTGTCGCGGCAGGTGGCGGACCTGCTCAGCCGGGACGGCACCTACGACCCGATCAGCGGTCCCGCCTGGGAGGCAGCCCACACCGCCACGGTGGACCGGCTGGCGGACACGATGCGGTCCTCGACGAAGGACATGCTCGGCGTGGGCCGCAAACGAAGCCTGCAGGCGGCGGTCGGCGACCCCGCCAGCGACCTCGTCCAGAGCCAGGTCCGCGTCATGGGAAAGACCATCAGGACCTGGCAGGTGGTCGAACGGAGCGAGCTCCCGGCCTTCGTGGAAGGCGCCCGCACGTACGCGGAAGGCGAACGCCAGATCATCCAGCAACTGCCGTTCGACTCGCCCGAAGCGCACCGGACGGCGCGACGGCTGGCCGTCGAGGAGCTGCTGCGCACGTGGGGATACGGCGCGAGCGAGATGCTGCCGGAGCGGCTGGCCATGCACATGGCCGCGCGCGACGAGTTCGGGCTGACCGGGGTCCTCGACCTGTCGGCGTACGGTGACCTCAACCGCGCCAGGACGGCCGCGAAGATCCACGTGCGCTCCGGGGACATGCTGCGCGACTTCCTGCGGCAGCAGTACGCGCAGACGCAGCGCGAGCTCGAAAGCCGCGGCATCGAGGAGCTGGTGCTCTACCGGGGGATCACGTTCGACCAGCATCCGGTCCCCGTCCTGGCGGAGGCCGCGAACGGCGACGTCGTGCCGGCCCCGCCGGCGCTGCCGCTGCAGGCGTGGAGCGCCATGCCCGGGGTCGCCAAGCGGTACACCGGTCTGGGGGAGGGGGCGGTCATGGCGGGGGTCTTCCCGGCCTCCCAGGTGCTGTCCACCCCGTGGACGGGGATGGGCCAGCTGCCTCTCAACGAGTTCGTCGTGCTCGCCACGCCCGGCGAGGTCACCGTGCTGCGACCCCCGCACGTCGGCGAGACGCCCGCCACGTATTCCGACCTTCCACCCGGCTGGCAGGTCTCGAAGCCCAGCGACGGATGGACCCAGTGCGAGCAGGGCCACCGGCACTGGGGCACGGAAGGCGGGGCCGGTCTGCTGCTCTTCCACCGCGCTCCCGGCGGCGAGGTCCACGTCCTCATGCAGCTGCGTTCCATGGAGACGCAGCACGGAGGGACCATGGGGCTGCCCGGCGGCGCCCTCCACCGCGGCGAGGACCCGGTCGACGGCGGCTTCCGCGAAGCCGGCGAGGAGAACCGGCTGGACCCGAGCGAGGTGAAGGTGCGCGGGGTCCACCACGACGACCACGGCGGCTGGGCGTACGACACCGTCATCGGCGAGATGTCCCACCAGGCCGACGTCTGGCCCGCCTCCCGGGAGTCGCTCGACAACGTGTGGGTGCCGCTGGAGGAGGTGCTGGCCCTCAACCTGCACCCCGACCTGGCCCGGGCCTGGCCGGACGTACGCACGGAACTCGATCGCGTCCTGGCGGCTTCCGACACCCGTCCCAGGCCACCGCACCCGGCGAACACGCACGAGATGCCCGGCCTCCCCGACACCGACGGATTCTCGCCGATCGCCGATCCGCGGCCACGGAACTTCGCCGAGGCCGCGGCGACCGTCCACCGCTGGACACCCGGCAACGACCGCCCGCACCAGGGCCGCCCGCACCAGAACGGCCCGCACCAGGGCGGCCCGCCGAACCGGATCGAACACCTGCTGAGCAACCCCCCGGCCGCGGCGGACGAGGTCCTCCTGGCGGAGGGCCGGCGCCTGGTGGAGGAGCTGCCCGTCATCGACGGGAGCGACACGACGGCAAGAGCCCTGGCCTCGATGAGCCGGACCCTCAACTGGCCGAACCCGCGCAGGGCCCTCCACGACCTGGCGTCCGAACTCGGCCTGAACGTCGATCTCGACGCTTTGGTGGAGGTCTACGAGAACGCCCGGCGATTCGGCATGAACCCGGACGGAGCAACCGGCCGTACGGACCTGGTCGACGCTCTCAGAACGGCCATGGCGGCGGACTCCTACCGCTGGACGGGGCAGCAGTACCAAGCCCGGTTCTCCCTCCCCGAGGCGACCCCCGCGCAGGCACGCACGATCGGGCTCATGGTCGAGATGATGGGCGAGCCCGTCACCTCCGCCAAGGTTCGGAACTTCGTCAAACCCGTGCTCGACCGGCACGGCCTCGGCGACGTCAGGGAGTTGCTCCCGGTCGTCCGGGCCGCCCACGAGAAGGGCTACCTCCCGGCCGGGACGACCGGGGAGGCGGAGTTCCGCGCGGCCATGGACCGGTTCTGGCAGGACGACCCGTACCTGTGGAACGGGCTGCTGCTCGCCGACAGATACTCCTTGCCCGAGCTGCGCGACCCGACCGCGCGTTTGTCCGCGCGCCTGGAGGAGATCGTCGCGCACTCCGGCCGTGACGCCGTCCCGCCGCTGGAGGGCCTGGCCGGCGACCTCGGGCTGGGACGCTCCGCCGAGCAGCTAGTCCGCCTGGCCGCGGACGCGCAGGCGGACGGCGCCGACCTGGCGCGGGCGGCCGACCGCGAGGATCTCGTCGGCCGCCTCGCCGCCTACCGGGCGCGTGACCCGTACCTTTGGGACGGGTTGCGGGTCGCGGCCGAGCGCGGCCTCACGGGGCTGAGCAACGACGAGGCGCGCATCCTCTCCCGCCTCGCAGAGATCACCGCCTCCGAGTCGCCGTCCCGGATCTGGGTGTTCGATCCGCTGCGCCGGTTGGCGGGGGACGCGGGTTACCACCATTCCGTCGAGCAGCTGGTGCGGCAGGCCGCCGTGGGACTACCGCACGGGGTCGACCCCTTCGGGCCGCTCGACAGGCAGCGGGTGCTCGACGTCCTGGGTACGAACGCCGTCGTACGGCCGGATCCGCAGCAGGTCCCACCGGGCCTGCACGACCTGTCGCCCGCGGCCGTCCGGGACGCCCGGCAGGCCGCGGTCCACGCGCACGCGCAGGCGAAGGAGGCCTTCCACCAGTCCTCCCTGCGCCGCACCGTGTCGCGCCTGGTCGGCCAGGACCCGCTGGTCGTGGCCAGGCAGGAAATGGTGGCCTCGCTGGAGGCCCGCACCCGGGCGTGGCAGCGCTGGCCGGAGCGCTCGGAGGTCTCTTTCACGGGGGATTTCGCGGCGTACCGGCACGCTTACGATCAGGCGGTGCAACGCGCGGTCAGGGGAGAGGCGGTGATCCCCTACATGCGGGAGAACGCCACCGCGTCCCTGGCGGCCAGGGACGGCGGGCGCGGCTTCGGGGTGGAGATCGAGTTCGAGCTGCCGAAACACAACGCCCGCCAAGCCCTGCAGGCCATCGCCCGTGCCCTGCACAAGGCCGGCTTGACCGGCGACGCCCAGGTGGACAACTACCACACCATGCGGGACGAGGGTTACCGGTCGGGCAAGAACGGCGGGCGCGGCCTCTGGAGGCTGGAGCAGGACGGCACGGTCGACGGCGAGCTGATCTCACCCATCCTGTACGACGAGCCGGCGACGTGGGAGAACCTCCTCGTCGCCACCGAGATCATCCGCGCGCACGGCGGCACGGCCGGCGCCTCTACCGGCGGGCACGTCCACGTGAGCACGCACGACTTCGACCACATCGTGGAGAACTACACCAGCTTGCTGAATCACGGGGGCCTGCACACCGACACCCTGTTCAGGCTCGGGCACAATCCGGAGCGGGAAAGCCACCGGGGCGTGGCGCAATGCCAGCCCAACCGGCTCCCCACGGAGGGCTACCGGTCGATAGCCCCGGTGCGCAATCTCAACGGCCGCAAGTCCGCGATGAACATGGAGAGCATGAAGGGGACCGCGAAAGACCACGTCGAGTGGCGGCTGTGGGACGGTTCGCTCGACCCCGCCGTGATCCAGTCCCGGGTGAAGGTGTCGCTCGCGGAGGTCGAGGCGGCCTTCCGCACCGCGACGCTGGGCCGGCTGCCCAACCTGGGCCGGCTCGACCAGCTGGGCGCCCACGCCGAGCTCCTCAAGCTGGATCCCGGGCTGGACCTCACCGAGCAGGGAAGTCTCTCCTTCCGAGTCCTGATGGACGAGCTGTTCTGGCGGGCCGCCGACAAGGAGCAGCTCACCGCCCTGTTCGCCGCCACGCGCTGGGCGCCCGCGGCATGAACGACCTCACCAAGGAACGGGAGGCCGGCCGGTGGCCGTGATCATCCGCAACTCCTCGGCGGCGGAGCCGCCTCCGCCCGCCCCGGTCAACGGCGGCGGCCGGCCGTACCGCTACGAAATGATCCACGCGGACGGGACCTACCGCGGCTACGCCGACGACGCCGCCGAGCTGACCGGGATGCTCATCCCCGGCTACGCCTCGCTCGCCACCGACGGCGAGCGCGCCGCGGCGCGGGTCGGCCTCGCGATGGACGTGCAGGTCAGGGTGCAGGCCCAGCTCGCGGCCGGGCCGCAGCTCGACGCCTGCGACGAGGCCGAGCGCGCCGTCCTGCTCGGAGGACGGCACGAGCCACCGGCCCCCTCCCGGTGGGAGGCGCCGGTGCCCCTGGTGCTGGTCTCGGCCTTCTACGAGCCCGCCGGGGCGCTGCCGCGGCCGTCGGGGCCGGCGGAGCTCCAGGTCTGGCTCGACCCGGCCGACGACTGGACCCTGCTGACCAGCCTGCACACGGCCGGCGTGATCGTCGTGGGAGCGCGGGAGGACACCTGAGGCCGGACGTTCAGTCGACGGTCTCGGCCTGGAGCTCGTTGAGGTAGTTGTAGATCGTGAAGCGGCTGACGTTGAGCCGCTGGGCCGCCTGGTCCACCGCGCCGCGCAGGGTGAAGAAGCCGCGTTTGTTGAGGTCCTCGACCACCGCGACCTTGTGCGACTTCTTCATCAGGTCGACCGGCACCCCGGCCCCGTTGATCGCGTTGTCGAGGATCCCCTCGCCGAGGCTCTCCAGCGACACCGGGAAGGTCTCCGCCGGCCTGCCGGGAGGGGCGTCGAGCATCGGGCCCGCCCCGGGTGCGAGGGCGGTCATCGCATGGAGGATCTCCTCGGCCCGCTTCAGGTCGCCGATGTCGGTGTTGACGCACAGGCACACCACCGACTTGCCGGACGGGGCGTGGAAGAAGATGCTCGACGAGCGCATCACCAGCCCGTCGGCGGTCTCCGACCGGTAGCCGATCAGGTGCTCGGTCCAGCCCGCCTTGAACGTGCGCAGCCCCAGGTCGGTGGGCGGACCGCCGATGTCCCTGCCGGTCAGCGTGCCGCCGATGGCGGCGATCGTGTTGGGCATCGTGGTCAGGTTGTGCAGCACCGCCTCGGTCTTGGGGCCCATGGCCTGGGCGAGCGCCGGGATGACCGGGCCCAGCAGTTCGACCACCAGGGCGGCGTGGGCCCGCTCGTTCGTGGTGAACGTCGGCTCGCCGTCCGCGGACGTGGCTGTCATTGGCCGTACCCCTGTCTCGTGTCTCGCAGGATCGATCTCAACAGTATGTCGAAGTGTTCACTCGTGCCGGGGCACGGACTCCACCAGGCTGATCGTGTACGGGTGCCGGGGGGAGTCCAGGATCGTGCCCGTGTCCCCGCTCTCGGCGATCTCGCCGTGCCGCAGCACGATGGCGCGATCGGTCATCTGCCGCACCACCGCCAGGTCGTGGGTGATGAAGAGCATGCTGGTGCCGTGCTCCCGGCGTACCTCGCGCAGCAGCTCCAGCACCTGCGCCTGGACGGACACGTCGAGCGCGGCCACGGGCTCGTCGCAGATCAGCAGGCGGGGCCGGACCGCGATGGCCCTGGCGATGGCGACGCGCTGGCGCTCGCCGCCGGACAGCGCGCTCGGCTTGCGGGCGGCGTAGGCGGCGGGCAGGCCCACCAGGTCGAGCAGGTCGCCGACCCGCTGACCGGTGCCGCCGACGGCGAGCGCCTCCGTGAGCGCCGCGCAGGCCCCCATCGACCCGGAACGGGTCAGCGTACGCACCTACGAGTCCGGCCACATGCCCTATCTCGGGCGCGAGTCGCGCGAACGTCTGGCCGCCGACCTTCGCGCGGTCGTGAAAGCACCGACTGGAGAGGAACCCCCGTGCGTGAGCCGGTGACGACGTTTCATGAAGGCGTGTTCAACGGCCGCCGGCTGCGCTACGCCGCCACCGTCCGGGAGGCCGCCGTCCCGCGTGAGGGCGGCGAACCGGGCGCGTACGTGGTGTCGACCCAGTACGTGGCCGCCGGGCAGGGCGACCCCGCGGACCGCCCGGTGATCTTCGCCTGCAACGGCGGGCCGATCGTCGCGGCCACACCGCTGCACATGGGCGGGCTCGGGCCGCGCAGGATCGCCTACCCGGACGACCTCGCCGCCGACGTGTCGGGCTTCCCGATCGTCGACAACGAGTACTGCCTGCTTGACGTGGCCGACCTCGTCTTCTTCGACCCGGCCGGCACCGGTTTCAGCAGGGTGGCCGAGGGCGTCGACCCGGCGACGTACTACGGCGTCGACGCGGACGCGCGCCAGATGGCGACGTGGATCGAGGGCTGGCTGCGCGACCACGACCGGTCGGCCTCCCCGGTGTACCTGGTGGGTGAGAGCTACGGATCCATCAGGGTCGCGGTGGTCTCGGAACTGCTGACCGCGCTCGCCGAGCCGGTCCACGTCGAGGGCGTCGTCCTGGTGAGCCAGGCGACCAACATCATCGAAACCTGCTGGCGGCCGGCCAACATCCTCAGCTACGCGGTCTCGCTGCCCACCCTCACGGCGATCGCCTGGTACCACGGCAAGATCGACCGCGCCGGCCGCACCCTCGACGACGTGATCACGGAGTCCTCGCACTTCGCCGACACGGAATACCTGTCCGGGCTCTTCCAGGGCGACGACCTGCCCGCCGGGGAGCGGGATCGCCTGGCGGAACGGCTGGCGTCGCTCACCGGGATCCCGGCGAGCCGCTGGGCGGAGCGGAACCTGCGCCTGTCCAAGCACGACTTCCGGGCCGAACTTCTGGCCGCGGAAGGGCTCGTCCTCTACATGTACGACGGCCGGTACGCGGGACCGCCGGCCGTGCCCGAGCCGGCCGTCGAGGGGTCGTTCAGCGCGCGCGTCGGCGGACCGGTGAATCCCACCGGCGTCTCGGCGATCGTGGACGCGCTCGAACCCGCCATCGCGACCCACCTGAAGGACTTCCTCGAGACCGGCCGGCCCGGCGACTACCGGGGCATGGAGCCGCCCGCCGACGCCGAAGGCCGCGCCCCGGCGGACGTCTGGCGGTGGGGCGCGACGTCCCCCTTCGGGGACTGGCCCTACATGGACTCCATCGCCCGCGCGATGACGCGGGCGCCGGCGATGCGGCTGCTCATCTGCACCGGCCTCTTCGACCTCACGACGACGATCGGCGCCGCCCGGCACGCCGTACGCCAGTCGGCCTGGCCCCGCGAACGCGTCAGGACGGCCGCCTACGCCGGGGGACACATGATGTACAGCGTGGAGGCGAGCCTGCGGGAGCTGTCCGGCGACCTCCGCGACTTCGTGAAGAGTGCTCCTGTGACATAACAGGTACGCGATCCGCCCGGTTTCTTCTATGTTTGTCCCTGGCTGTGACCATGTGCCCAAGGAGATGTTCGTCGTGAAGAAACCTCTCGAAGGAGCCGCCCTGCGGGCCGGTGCCGTCGCCGTCGCGCTGACCGCCGGCCTGCTGACCGCCTTACCGGCCGGCGCCACCGCCGCGACCGGCACCGAGTCCGTCGCCCTGGCCTCGCAGAACGCCGCCGCGGCCCGCCCGGGCAACGGCAGGATCATCTACGACGGCCTCAGCGGTGGCCGCGGCGTCCTCAAGATCAAGAACGGCACGCCGAGGGACGGCGTCGTCACCCTCGTCAAGGGCAGGACCAAGGCGATCAGCATCTACGTCCGCGCGAAGTCGTCCGCGAGCATCAAGGACGTCAGGGACGGCTCGTACCGGATCTACTTCACCACCGGCTCCCGCTTCAGCACCAGCAAGCGCAGGTTCGCCGTGGGGGCCGCCTACCAGCGCTTCAACCAGCGGCTGAAGTTCGTCACCACCGCCACCTCGTACAGCATCTGGACCATCACCCTCCACCCGGTCAAGGGCGGCAAGGCGCAGACCTCGCAGATCAACCCCAAGGACTACCCCGCCTGATCGCCGCCGGCCGGGGTCAGCGGGCCCCGGCCGTCTCCTTCTTGCGGGCCCGGTAGGCCGCCGCCTTGATCTTGTTGCCGCAGGACTCCATGCCGCACCACTCCCGCCGCCCGCCCCGCGAGCGGTCGATGAAGACCTTGGTGCACTCGGGGTTGGCGCACTCCTTCATCAACGGCACCTCCGGGCCGCTGAGGAGCTCGATCGCGTGCCGCGCCACGGTGGACAGTGCCTGCGCCGGCGTCGCCTCGACCCACCGCCCCTCGGCGGTGAGCTGGGGTGTCGCCGGCGGCTTGCGCGCCGTCTCGTTCACCAGGGCGAGCGCCTCGTCGTCATATCCGTCGTCGGCCAGCCGGGCGGTGACCAGCGCGTAGACGGCCTCCCGCACCGCCACCGCCTGGACCAGGTCCGCCTCCTGGCAGGGGGAGACGGCGTCGACGATGCCGGACTCCAGATACCAGGCGTCGAGCCGGTCCGGGGCGTCCAGCGTCTCGAAGCGCGTGGTGCGGCGGGCCCGGAGCGTGCAGGCCAGGTCGAGCGCGGGGTTGCCGCACAGAAAGACATGCTTCACATCACCAGTTTGACAGGTGACGTCTCGCCGTGCAATCGCCATCACCGCTCAAGCCGGTGACTGGCCGTCCGTCCCGTCGTCGAGCCAGCGGGGATGGTGCTTCCTGGCCCACGCGGTCGTCACCCAGCCCGTACGCATCCCGCGCCGCGCCTCCGGATCCCGGTACGCCAGCCGGATGTGCCCGATCACGACGGCGGCGATCGCCACCGCCGTCAGGTCGTGCACGAAGATCGCGCTCGCGCGGGGGATCCCCGGCAGCAGGCCGGTGAACCACATCAGCAGGCCGGTGAACGTCATGACCGGCACGGCGCCGGCGATCCACCCGGCGTAGACCTTCTGCCCGGCATTGAACTTGCCGGCCGGGCGCGGTCCCGGGATCCGCCCGCGTACCCCGCGCAGCCACTCCCTGTCGTACGGCGCCAGCCGGTTGAGCCTGCGCAGGTCGGCCCGGAACGCCCGCGAGGCGAGACCGAGCAGGACGGGCACGGGCAGCAGCAGCCCCGACCACTCGTGCACGACGACCATCAGATGGCGGCGGCCGACCAGTTGCGCCAGCGGCGGGAAGTACAGGCAGGCCGCCGTCCCCGCGCACAGCAGCATGAGCCCGGCGGTCGCGCGGTGAACCAGCCGCTCGCCCCGGCTGAACCGCCGCCGCGAGCCCTCAGGCCGCCGGGTCGAGCCAGCCGTCGACGTCATAGCCGTACTCCTCCCAGTAGCCCGGGATGACCTGGTCGGTGACGGAGATGCCGGACAGCCATTTGGCGGACTTGTAGAAGTACATCGGGGCGACGTAGAGCCGCACCGGGCCGCCGTGGGCGTGCGTGACCGGCGCGTCCAGCATGTCCAGGGCCACCAGCACGTCGGCCCGGCGGGCCTGTTCGAGCGTGAGGCTTTCGCTGTAGACGCCGTCGAAGCAGGTGAAGCGGACCGCCTTGCCCTCGGGACGCACCCCCGCCGCGTCCAGGAGGTGCGAGAGCAGCACCCCGGAGAAGGGGACGTCCGGCACCCGCCAGCCGTCGGTGCACCGTGCCTCGCCGACGACCCGGGTCTGGGGCAGGGCGCGCAGCCCGTCCAGCGTGTACGTCCCCGGCCGCTCGACCAGGCCGCCGATCTCCAGCCGGTAGTCGGCCGCGGTCTTCCTGGGCACCGAGGCCGCGACGCTGTAGTACCGGAAGCCGCCCGGGTTGGGCAGCAGCCCGCTGAGCCCGGTGGGGTCGTTCTGGGAGGCCGCCCCGAGGAGCCGTTCCCAGTCGCTCCGCACGAGAGGCGCGGCGGCGAGGCCGGCGGCGCCCGCGCCGAGCATCGAGAGCATCACCCGTCGCGCGATGGGCGGGCCGCTCTCCGCCGAATGTCGTTCATGAGTCACATGGGCGATTCGAGCACCCGCGGCTCCGGGCCGCGCGGAAAGGCGGAGTCCCGTAAGACTTCCGTCACTATTGTCCCCGAGTGCGCGTTTCGCTCGCCGGCGTCAGCCGTTGAGCGCGCTGGCGAGGGTCACGGCCGCGCTGACGAGGAGAGCGGCCAGCACCACCTTGCGGAAACGATCCGGATCGATCCGGCTGAAGATCGCGTTGCCGGCGAACCACCCCAGCTGCACGACGGGCAGGCCCACCAGCCCGATCCAGAGCGACTGGGTGTTCACCTGGCCGGCCACGGCGAACCCGATCAGGCTGAACACGCTGGTGCCGGCGAACACCGCCGAGAGGGTGGCGCGGAATTTCGCGGGCTCATAGCCCATGCCCTGGAAGGCGGCGACCATCGGCGGCCCATTGGTGCCGGTGGACGTCGAAAGCGCGCCGGACACGAGACCGACTCCCACCAATACGGGGACATTTCCGGGCACCTTCACGCGCCGCCACACCATCACCGTGCAGCCTAAGACTCCGACCCCGATCAGCGCCGTGAGCAATCGCTCGGACGTCACTCCGTACACCCAGAGGCCGATCGGCAGGCCGAGCACGATGCCGGCCATGGCGATCATGGCCACCTTCCACTCGGCGTGGTGACGCTGGCGCACGGCGATCGTGATGGTCATGGCCAGGGCGGACATCGTGGTGGAGACCACCGCTGTATGGGGGTCGACCGCGAGGGCCAGCAGCGGGGTGGCGACGAGGGCGTACCCGAACCCGGTCACGGCGTGCACCGTTGAAGCAATCAGGATGATCACGGCGGCAGCAAGCAGCGTGGACACCTATCACACTTTGCCATAGATCCATTTAAATGATCCAGTATTGTCAGGGGTTAATTAGGAGCGAATTACATGAGTGGTCAGGAATCTGCGAGTTACGTCGTCAGCCCGTCACTCGATGGCGACCAGGCCGTCATCTTCGTTCCCGGTCTGGGAGGCCGGACGAAGTTCGTGGACCGGTGGAACGAACCGGGCCGGGAACCTGTCATCCGCCGGGCCGGCTGGAGCGAGCCGATGAGCGTGCCCTCCGTCGACGTGCGCGGTGCGGCGCTCGCGTCCCTCGTCGCGGACTCCGGTGTCACGGAGGTCGTGCTCGTGGGGCACAGCATGGGTGCTCTGGTCTGCCTGGAGGCGGCCAGGCACCTGGAGCGGCAGGTTCGCGGCATCGTCGTCATGTGCCAGTACCCGCCGCATCGCACGCCTGTCTCGCCTCTGGCGGAGCTGCCCGACCGGGCGCTGGCCGAGGAGATCGAGGCGCCGCCGCACATCCTGGACACGGTGGCCCTCCCCGAGTACGCACGTCTCTGGCGGTCCGAGTACCGCCTCCTCAACCGCTATCTGGAGTCGGACCCGCGCCCGGTGCTCGACGCGCCGATCGTCGCGGTCGGCGCCAGAGACGATGCCAGCTCCTGGGACACCGAGTGCCTCGACGACTGGAGCCGGTACACGACGGAGTGGCTGTCGGTCCACCTGATCGACGGCGGTCACCAGGTCGTCGAGGAGCTGCCTGCCGAGACCCTGCGCGAATGGGTCAGGAAGGTTCGCGGCTGAGCAGCCGCCGCAACTCGGCGGACAGTTCGGCCACCGTCGGGTGGTCGAAGATCACGGCGATGCCGACGTCCACGTCGAAACCCCTGCGGATCTCCTCCACCAGCCCCACGGCGGCGAAGGAGTCGCCGCCCAGCTCGAAGAAGTCCTCGTCGGGGCGGACCGACTCCACACCGAATTCGGCGCACCACATCTCCGTCAGCCGGGCCTCCAGCGACGCCCCGTCCGACGGCGTTTCATCCGTGATGCGATCGGGCGATGCGTCCTCTTCCGCATCGTCGTCCGGCGTGACCTCGGGGTTCTTCAGCACCGCGTCCTCGCCCGCCATGGTGATCGCCACCTGTCTGTGGCCGGGCCCGCCCAGGATGCGCAGCAACATGCCGACCCCGGCCGCGGGCGTGATCCCCGGGTCCCGCTCCTCACGGTAGGTCTCGGGGGCGACCATGGACTCGTCGACGCGGCGCATGGTGAAGCCCCTGACTTCGACGGCGACGTCACCGCCGGCCGTCAGCACGTCGATGTCGGCCACGATCGTGTCCGAACCGCTCGGACGCCGGCGGATGTGGCTGTACGCGAGCCCCGGTATCGGCCGGTGCACCACGATCGACTGGTACGCGAAGGGCGCGTGCGGAGGCTCGTGGTCAGGATCCCGCGCCAGGGACACCGCCGCGTCCAGCAGGGTGGGGTGCAGGGCGTGCTCGTCGAGCTCATGGTCGAACGCCTCGGGAAAGGTGAGTACGGCGAGCTTCGTGCCGGCGTCCTCCCCGGAGATCCAGATCTCCTCTCCCGGCCACCGCGGACCGATGGTGAACAGCCGGTTGTCAGGGTCGTTCGCGGGCACCCGCCGCTCGGGCAGCGACGCGCGCAGCCCGTCCAGGTCCACCGTGCCCGCACCGGCGTCCGCCAGCCGGATCTCACCCGTCGTGTGGACGCGGTAGTCGCCGGACGCGTCGGGGGACGGCGAGAGCGGCGCGGAGCGGACGGTGAATCGCCAGAGGTCCTCATGTGGTTCGAAGCCCACCTCGAGCGACACGGGCTCCGGGGTGGTGATCGGCTGCCGGAAGACCATGTGGCGCAGCTGCGCGGGCCGCCCGTCCGGGTGATCGATCGCCTCGCGGAAGGCGCGCAGGACGAAGTCGACCTGGGCCGTGCCCGGCAGCACCGGCACGCCGTTCATCCGGTGCTCGTCCAGGATTGGATAGTCCTCGGCCGACAGCGGGGTCGACCACCGGCGCACCTCCGCCCCCGGTCCGGAGCGCCCGGCCTGCGGCTGCCGCCCCTGGCGGGCGGCCATGCCGACCTCGGCCCAGGACGGCCAGTTGATGGTCATCGAGGCGCAGCCGGCCAGGGGCTGGCGGCGCACCAGCGCGTCGAGGAAGGCGTTCGCCGCGGCGTAGTCGGCGCTGCCGACCAGGCCCCTGAGCGCCGCGCGGCTGGAGAAGGCCACGAAGAAGTCGAGGTCCGTCCGGCCCCGCAGCACCTCGACCAGGGCCAACGTACCGTGGACCTTCGGCGCGAGCGTCGCCGACACCTGCTCCCGCGTCCGGAACTGGAGCATGCCCCCTCCCGCCACGCCGGCCAGGTGGAACACCCCGTTGACGCCCCCGAAGGAGTCCGACGCCCGGTCGATCGCGCGCCGCAGCGCCTCCACGTCGGTCACGTCGCAGGCCTCGACGCGGCACTCGGCTCCGAGCGCCCGGATCTCGGCGAGCTCGGCGTCGTGCCCGCCTGTCGCATGGCGACCCAGCAGCAGCAACCGCGGTCGCAGGCCGGTGTCCGCCAGGCCGCGCGCCACGGCAAGGCCGAGGCCGCCCAGCCCGCCGGTGATGACGTAGGCACCCCCGCGCCGCAGGTCGGCAGGGCCCACGCCGCCAGGGACGAGCTCCCGCTCGCCGGGGACCCAACGCCGATCCCCCCGCAGGGCGACGATCTCCGATCGCTCGGGGCCGCGCAGTTCCCCGAGCAGCCGATCGTCGATCGCGCCCCCCTGGACGTCGACGAGCTTGCACCTGGCACGCGGGTTCTCGAGCATGTAGCTCCGCAGGAGCCCGAGCAGCATGGCCCGCACCGGATGCACGGTCTCGCCGCCCGTCACGTCCGCGGACAGCTCGGTGACCACCAGGACGTCGCGGGCGCGCTTGTCGGGCGCCCGCCGGGCCGCTTCCTGCAGCAGCTCGACGATCCGGTGGAAACCGGCGTCGAGCTGGTCGTCGATGTTGCCCAGGTCAGGTTCGGCCGGATCTCCGAGCTGCGTCGCGTCGACGATGAGGTCCGGGTATCGCCGCGACTCTCTCAGCTCGTCCAGCAGCCGGACGACGTCCGCCGGGTGCCGGGGGCGGATCACGAACTCGTCCGCCGCCTCCGAATACGAGGAGCCGTGCCGCACCCGTAACGCGTCCCACCCGGCCTTGCCGAGCAGGGCGGCCAGCTCGCCGGCTCGTCGCGGATCGTCGGGCAGGAACACCAGCGGCCGGTCCCGGGCGGGGGTGTCGCGGTGCCCGCCCGGTGCGGCCTCCACCCACGTGGGCAGCCGGTACACCGCGCGGCCCGCCGGCTCCCGCGCCTCCTGAGCGGGCGAACCGCCCGGCGACGCCCGCTCGATCCAGTGCCGCTCGCGCTGGTACGGGTAGCCCGGCAGAGGCACGCGTTGCCGAGGACCCGTGGCACTCAGCGCCGACCAGTTCACGTCCGCGCCAAGGGTCCACATCCGGGCCAGCGCGTGAAGGAACGAGGCGCGTTCGGTGGCGCCCTTCGACGGCCCGTTCGGGAGCGTCGGCACCGCCAGGTGACGCTTGGCGCGCACCTGAGGATGTGACCGTACGAGGGTCGTGAGCGTCCGCCCGGGGCCCACCTCCACCAGCACCCGGTCACCGCCGGACAACACGGCATCGAGCGCCTGCTTGACCAGGACGGGCCGGGTGAGCTGCCGGACCCAGAAGTCCACGCTGCGCAGCTGTGCCGCCTCCACCAGGCCGCCTGTGGACGCCGAGCAGACCTGCCAACGAGGGCTGCGTGGCCGGATGCCGTCGAAGGCCGATCGGAACCGCTCGGCGGCGCCCGTCATGGCCGGGGTGTGGAAGGCGTGCCGCGCTCTCAGCCGGGAGGCGGCGAGCCCCGTCCCGGCGAGGACCTCGTCCTCGAAGCGGCGCACGTCCTCCACCGAGCCGCCGACGACCGTCTGCCGGTCGCCGTTCACCACGGCGACGCCGAGGCTCCCGAAGAGCAGCGGCGTCACGGTGTCCAGGTCGGCCGCGACCGCCAGCATCGCGCCCTGGGGCGCCTCGCCCATCGCCCGGGCGCGGGCGCTCACCAGCCGTACCGCCTCCTGGAGGGTGAACACCTCGGCGAGCGCGGCGGCCGCGAACTCCCCGATGCCGTGGCCGAGCAGCACGTCGGGCTCGATGCCCAGCGCCAGCCACAGCCGCCCCAGCGCGTACTCGACGCTGAAGAGCACGGTGGTGTCCTCCAGCCCTTCCGACGCCCCCTCCCAGATCCGCCGCTGCGCCGGCCCGTGGGCCTCGAAGAGCTCGAAGCACTCGTCGAGTGCCGCGCCGAACGCCGGTTCGGTGCGATAGAGCTCCGCCGCCATGCGGGCGTGCTGCGCCCCTTCTCCCGGGAACAGGAACACCGTGCTCCGGTCCGCCGGCTCCTCCGGCGTGACGATCCGCCTCGCGCGGTCGAGCACGGCGGTGGCCGCGTCGGACAGGCTCTCGACCACCACGGCGCCTCGGACCGGGTGCGGCGTGCGTCCCTTCTGCAGCGTGAACGAGACATCGGAGAGCGGGTCCGCGCTCTCCTCGAAGGAACGGGCGAGCCGCTCCGGGTAGGCCTCGGCCGCGGACGGCGTCCGTCCTGACCACACGATCAGCTGCGTGGGTCCCGGAGCCGGGGCGACCGCGCGGGGCGGCGCCTCTTCGAGGATCGCGTGCGCGTTCGTGCCGCCGATCCCGAACGAGCTGACCCCCGCCAGGCGGCGGCCGGCCGATCGAGGCCAGGGCCGCAGCGTGTCGTTGACGAAGAACGGTGAGTCCCCGAGCCCGAGGAGCGGGTTCACCTCCTCAAGGTTGATGCTCGCGGGGATCTGCTCATGGGCCAGCGACAGCGCGGCCTTGATCAGCGAGGTGATCCCCGCCGCGTGACCCAGGTGGCCCACGTTCCCCTTGATCGATCCGATGGGGCACTGCCCCGACGTCGCCCGGGCGCCGAACGCCTTCCGCAGCGCCGCGATCTCGATGGCGTCACCCAGCCGGGTCGCGGTGGCGTGCGCCTCGACGTACCCGATGTCCCCGGGACCCACGCCGGCGACCTCCATGGCCCTCAGCACGACCTCCGCCTGCCGATCGGCGCTGGGCGCGGTGAAGCCGACCTTGTTCGCGCCGTCGTTGTTGACGGCCACGGCGCGGATCACCGCGGAGATCCGATCGCCGTCGGCCAGGGCGTCGGCGAGCCGCTTGAGCACCACGACGCCGACGCCGCTGCCGAAGATCGTGCCGCCGGCCGCGGCGTCGAAGGGGCGGCAGTGGCCGTCCCGGCTCAGCGGGCCGTCCTGGGCCCACCAGTACCCGTGACCGACGGGGAACTCGACGTCGGCGCCGCCGGCCAGGGCGACGTCGCACTCGTGGAGCCGAAGCGCGTTCACGGCGAGATGCACGGCCACGAGCGAGCTCGAACACGCGCTCTGCACGGTCATGCTGGGGCCGTGCAGGTTCAGCTTGTACGAGACCAGCGTCGAGGCGCTGTCGGGGTTGTTCCACATGCCGGCCGCCATGCCCGTGGCACTCCGCAGCGCCTCCAGGCTGCCGAGGACGCGGCCGATCCCGTAGCGGTTCGCGGCGACCGACGAGAACACGCCCGCTCTGCCGAGCCTCGAAGCGTCGTAGCCGGCGTTCTCGACGGCGGCGTGCGAGGTCTCCAGATACAGCCGCAGCTGCGGGTCGCACGCCTCGGCCTCGCGCCGGGTCAGGCGGAAGAACTCGGCGTCGAACAGGTCGATGCCCTCAGGCTCCGCCACCGCCCGCACGTAGGCCGGGTCGTCCAGCGCTTCGCGTGACACGCCGCTCGACCGGAGCTCGTCCGCGGACGGGAAGCGCACTGCCTCCTCCCCGGCGACGAGGTTGCTCCAGAGCTGCCGGGTGTCGACCGCGGCCGGGAAACGACCCGCCATCCCGATGATCGCGATCGGCTCAACGAGGTCACCCATGTCGTCCTTCTTTCAGGTTCTCCCGCAGGTGATCGGCAAAGGCATTCAGGGTGGGATATTGGAAGACGAGCACGGGAGAGATCTCCGTTCCGAGACGCACGGAGACCTCCGCCACGAAACGCATGAGAGACATCGAGGTGAAACCCGCCTCGAAGAACCCGCCGTCGGGGTCGATCCGGCCTCCGCCTCGGCCGAGAGCGGATTGCGCGCTCTCGTGAAGGACCTCCCACAGCGTCGCCGCCCGGTCCGCACCCTGCCCGCCAGGCGAGTCGCGCACCTCGATGCTCGAAGGCATGACCGCGGGGTCCAGGCAGTCGCCGAGCACCGCACGAACGTCGTCGCCGTCGACCGCCGCCGTGGGGCCGCGTACGACGGTCAGGCGTACGGATCCGACCCCGTTGCCGTCCTCGACGAACGTCGCCGTCGCGTCGACGACGCCGGCGACCCGGGCGGCCGCGCCTTCGATCTCGTCCAGCTCCACCCGCGTGCCGTTGACCTGGACCTGCCGGTCCGCCCGCCGGACGAAGCACATCGAGCCGTCCGGCAGCCGGCGGACGATGTCGCCGGTGTCGTACCAGCGCCGGCCGTCGTGGCCGGGAGCCGGCAGCGGCGTTCCGTCGGTGTAGCCGAGCGCGCAGGCGGCGGCTTCCACGTGCAGCCGGCCCGCACTGTCGATCTTGACAGAGGCGTGGCCGAGCGCGCGTCCGATGGGAACCGGGTCCTCGCTCGCGACCCCCTCACCGGGCGGCACCTGGTGCATGCACACGACCTGCGGGGTCTCCGACGCGCCGTAGCAGTTGGCGATGGTGGCACGCGGGGCGAACCGGGCCGTCGACCGCAGCGCCGCGGCCGTGAGCCGTGCCCCCACCGAGCAGACCAGCCGCAGGCTCTCGACGGGAAGCCCCGACGAGCCGGCCATGAGCTGGAGGAGGACCGGCGAGCCCTGGAGCACGGTGATGGAATGCTTCGCGAGCCAGGCCGCCGTCAGCCGGGGATCCGAGGCCGTGCGGCCGTCGGGAATGAACAACGTCGCGCCGGTGAGCCAGGGCGCGATCAGCTCCCGCAGGCTCGGGTCGTGGCCGGGCCTGCTGAGAAAGGCGATCCGATCGGATTCGTCCATGGGCAGTTCCTTGAAGAACGCCACGCCGGCGGCCTCGAAGGCCGCCCGTCCGACGACGATCCCCTTGGGCCTGCCCGTCGTGCCGGATGTGAAGAGGACATGGCTGACTTCTCCCATGTCCTCGCCATGGAGCTGCCGGCCGGTGTCCAGCGGCTCCAGATCAGTCAGGGCGGGCCCGAAGGTCGCCGCGGCGCCGGTGGCCGTCAACGCTCCGCGCACCCGCTCAGGACCCCAGTCCCCGAGGATCGCCGGGACGGCGCCCGCGCGCCAGACCCCCACGATCCGCGCGACGAACTCCGGGCTCCGCTCCGCCGGCACGCCCACCACGCGGCCCTCCAGGCGGTGAGCCCGCACGGCGTCGCCGACGTCCTCGCTGAGCGCGGCGACGTCGCCGAAGGTGATGTCACGGCCCTCGTGGACCAGGGCGACCCTGCCCGGGTCACGTGGCACCCGTCCGAGAAGTCCCGGCGCGGCAGTGCCGGCCGGGTCACGGACGGGACTGATCAGGTCGTCCCCTCGGCTCACGCTAGCCTCCCTCGGATCGGGTCATAACAGCTCATCCCACGCCGAGTGGAAGTACCTGGGGTGCGCGCCGCGTAGCTCGCTCCAGTGCTTCCTGCGCTGCTCCGCCGGCGCGGTGTCGATCCGGCGGTCCGGGTGATCCCCGGCCGTCGCCCACGCCAAGTGCATCAGCGGGAGCACGGCCGAACCACGCCGGGCCTTGCCCAGCTCCGCCCCGGCCCCGGTGACGACGCTCGACAGCCCCATCGCATAGGCGTGCCTGACGGGTTCGTAGATCGCGGCGTTGAAGTACACGAACGGGTCCGGCGCGTCGTCGTCGAGGCGTCCGAAGTCCGTCACGTACAGCCGGTCATGCCAGCGGCACAGGACTCCGGCGCCGACGATGTGGCCCCGCACCCGGCACAGCACGGCCGTCGCCGCGGCGTCTCCCAGCGCGGCCGAGTACTGCGCGAGGCGGCGCGTGACCGCGTCCACGCCGTACGCCATCCCGTGCTTGGCCCGCACGTTCACGATCATCGGCGCGACGGTCGCGATGGCCTCGCGGAGAGGGACGGTCTCGGTCGCACAGGTCCTGGCGAAGAGCCCAACCTCCCTGCGGACGCTGGTGCGGGTGTTCCGTGGCAGCGTCGCGAGGTAGTCCTCGAAGCCCTCACCGGGGAGCTCCAGCTCGGTCTGCGCGACACTCGCCAGCCGGTGGTGATCTCCGTCGCCGACGACCGGAGCGAGATCTCTCCATGAGGAGGCGTCGAGGAACAGGAAGAAGGTGTACGGGAGCCCGCGCTCGACCGCCACGGCGCAGGCGGCGTCCCGAAGCGCGTGCAGGACCACCGTCCTGGTCGTGGCCGGCAGGGTGCGGTCCACGATGAGCCGCGTGCTGAATCCCGCACGGGAACCGGCCAGCAGTCCCAGCCGGCCGCCGGGCGGACCCGCGGCGTGCAGGAGGTCCTGGAAGTGGAGCTCCGGCCAGTACAGGAAGTCACCACGACTGGGGAGCGAGTCATAGAGGGGAAGGGCGCCGAGGATTCGAGGGTGCCCGGGTTGTCGGGCGATCAGGTAGGTGACGGGTGCTTCGCCGGATTGCTCCAGAGCCCGCAGCCACGCGCGGCTCTGGAACAGGTCCTGCGGGTCGGCGACGTCATCCCACGCACGCCCGGCGATGTCGTCCAACGAGGGGACGCGCTCGACCGTCACGAGCCCGGGCACTTCTGGCTGTATTTCTGGAATTTTCTGGTGCGTCATCGAAACACCGCAGTCACGGTCAGCCGGGCTCGTGATGGAGCCATTCGAGCAGGTCTGGCTCCGCGAACTCGGCTATCCGGCGGTCGTAGTGCGCTCGATCCTCAACGGTGAGGAACTGCTGCCATTGGCCCGACTTACCGCTGCGGAAAAAGCGTTCGCGATCGCGGATGTAACCCAGTTGCTCATCGGGTGCGAGTTCGTCCGCGCGATTTCGCATCTGTTGGAACGTTGCTGCCTCGACCAACTCCGGCCACCTGCTCTCGTCGATCTCGATGCCGAGCCGTCCGGCGAGCCGTCGCATCTGGCCGGGGAGGTCCTCGGAGAGCTCGGCGTAATGGAGCAGGATGACGTTCGGCTCCGAGCGGCGGACCCATGCGCGGCTCTGCGTCCAGATCAGCGCGCGCAGCGAGTCGAGGTTGGCGTACGGCGAGTCGTCGTTGTCGACCCAACGTAACAAGTACGTCCGTTCGTCGAGGAGGTCCCTCTCGTCGTGACCGTCGACCGGGGCCTCGGCCGCCCCGTTGCCGGGCTGGGCGGCCTGGTGGATCAGCCGGCGGATCACCTCACGCTTGAGGTTCTTGCCGTGGCTGCGCAGGGAGATGGCGACATCGCGCGGATCCCGGCCCACCGTGATGTAGGTGACCTGCGGATCGGTCGGGATGCCGTCGAGCGGGATGTGGGTCTTGATGAAACGGCGGTGCCGCTGCGCGGACAGGTGGTCCCAGACCTCCTGCTTCGGACGTACGAGCATGTCGATCCACGGTGAGAGGCTCGACAGCGGCGCGGGCAGCTGAGGCGTCTGGAAGACCAGGAGCGCGCAGATCATCTGGGTCCAGGTGGTGCCGCACTTAGCCGGGGAATTGATGACGATGTCGCCAGGCCGGAATTGGAACCCGTCCCACCGAGAGCTGTCCTCCATCGGTGTGAGGTAACGAGCTAGATGCGTCGTCATTTGTGTGAGTTTAATCACTAGACATGAGTTACGGAAGGTATGTGATTGTGCGTGTGCATTCCGTATAGGAATTGGGATTTGGCCATATTACTGATCTGACTAGCGGGTAATTGTTCCGGTAAACCCTCCTGTCTGGGCATTTGATGATCAAATCGCGGGCTCACCAACCGCGCAGGGAGTAGGCGGTCACCTCATCGGGCAGTTCGGCGACGCGGGACAGCGCGCCGGTGCCGATGTTCCAGCCGAGCAGCCTGTCCCCGCTCTCGATGATCACCGTGTCCTGGCCGATCCAGCCGCGTACGGGGCAGCCGCCCTTCCCGCACCTCGTGTCAGGAGCGTCGCCCCAGGGCAGGAGCAGCGTCCTGACCACCCGTCCCGTGTCGGCGTCGGCCACGACGACCACGTCGGCGTTCTCCGCCTGGTCGCCGCGGGCGAACGCGGACCTGGCGACGAGGTCGCCGTGCTGCCATCCGTGGTTGCCCAGGACGCCCACGGGCATGCCACCCTCGCCGGTGAGGCCCCGGACGTCCAGCGCCACCTCCGACCCGCCCTCCTGGATGACCGTCCGGCCGCCTTCGCCGGGCGAGACGATCCTCAGGTCGCGATAGCCCGCGACACCCGTGAAGTCCTGGTACGACTGCCGCCGCGCCTTCCCCGTGGCCAGGTCGAGCAGGTAGTTCGCCTTCTCCTGCTCGACGAGGAGTTGCTCGCCGCGCCAGAGCACCACCTCGTTGAACCCCGGCACCTTGTAGCGCCGGGTCTGGCCGATCACCAGGTCGACGACCACCACCGCGTCCTTCTGCGGGAAGGCGGCCATCGTCCCGTCGGGGGAGAGCGAGTTGGGCTTCAGCGCAGTCCCGCCGTTGCCGGCCGAGTCCACCGAATCACTCAGCTTCACATCGAGAGGGACGCGGCCGTCGGACTTCACCAGATAGATCCGCCCGTCGCCGAACTCGGCCAGCGCCAGCACGGGTCCGGGAACCGAGGTCACGACGGGGATGCCGGCCCACTTCTGCGGCAGCCCGGTCGCCAGCGCGGGCAGCCCCGCCTCGTCGCTGGGCGGCGGCGCCGTGTCCATGGGCGGGGTCGACGGGATCGTGGGCGTGGGGGTGGCGCTGGGGTACACGGTGATGCCGCGCTCGACCGGCTCCGGGGACACGACGATCCCCACCGCGACGAGCGCGGTGAGCGTCGCGGCCACCGCGGCCGCCGTCCACCGGCGGCGGGCCCGGCTCCGCGTACCCTGCCGCCACAGCTCGCCCGCGCGGGACGTCCCCTCGGGCAGCGTCTCGGCGAGATCGTCGAAGAGCTCCCGCAGCCTCTGGTCCGTCATATCAACACCTCTTCCAGCTCGGGAGCGACCTCGCGCAACCGCTTCAGCGCCGCGTGCGTCTGGCTCTTCACCGTCCCGGGCGAGACCCGGAGGATCGCGGCGACCTCCCCGACGGGCAGGTCCTCGTAGAAGCGCAGCACCAGCACCGCCCGCTGCTTCACCGGCAGCCTGGCCAGCGCGCGGGCGAACACCACCTTCAGGTCCGACGCTCCCGAGGTGTCGTGATCCGCCAGGTCGGGCGGCTCCCCGTAGGCGAATTCCCGCCGCCTCCGCCAGCTGGACGCCACGTCCCTGTACAGGGTGGTACGCACGTAATTGACCGGGTCGGTATGCACTTTCGACCAGCGGCGCGCCAGTTTGATCAGGGCATCCTGGAGGACGTCCTCGGCGAGATGCCTGTCACCGCTGATGAGGATGGCCGCCCGCAGCAGCCGCGGGTGCCAGGCGGTGACGAAGGCCTCGAACGCCTCGGAATCCGTCATGTAGAGAAGACGTCCCAGAGGGGGTGAACGGTTGGGGCCTCCGCGAAATCTGGTCCGTGGTGACGTGAATCACCGTCACCGGCGCCTCTTCGGTGTCACACCTCCCGGCCCGATTTCGTCTTGTGAGTGAGGCACTTTTAGGGGGCTCACATGCGTTCGTTGCCGGCCAAGCGCCGCTCGTTTCAGTTCTCCCACTGGTCGTTCATGTTCGCCGAGATCGCCGTCTGGTCGTTCGTCGTCCTGGCGGTGACCGGGGCGGTGCTGATGGTCTTCTACGACCCCGGCATGTCCCAGGTGACCTATGACGGCTCGTACGGCCCGCTGCGCGGACTCCTCGTCAGCAGGGCCTTCGACTCGACCATGCACCTGAGCCTGGAGGTGCGCGGCGGCCTGCTCATCCGCCAGGTCCACCACTGGGCGGCGCTCGTCTTCGTGGCGGCCGTCGCGGTGCAGCTGCTGCGCATGTTCCTCACCGGCGCGTTCCGCCGCCCGCGCACCGGGCAGTGGCTGATCTGGGTGACCCTGCTGGCGCTGGGCATGGCCGCGGGCGAGACCGGCAACGCCCTGCCCGACGACCTGCTGTCGGGCGGGAGCCTGTGGCTGATGAAGTCGGTCGTGCAGTCCATCCCCGTGGTGGGCACCTGGGCGCTGTCGCTGCTGTTCGGCCCGGACTTCCCCGGTGACAGGGTCATTCCGGTCATGTACGGGGGCCACCTGCTGGTCGCGGTGATCATGGCCGCGCTGCTGATCGCCCGTGAGCTGCTGGTACGGCGGCACGGCCACTCCCGGTTCGTCGCCTCGCTGCCGGCGCGGCGGAGCGTGCGCCCGACGATGGCGCTCGCGACGATCGGCATGCTGATCATCCTCGGGTTCGGGTTCCAGATCGCCCCCATATGGCTGTACGGCCCGGCGACGCCGACGCAGATCTCGGCGGGCTCGGTTCCCGACTGGTACATGGGGTTCCTCGACGGCGCTCTGCGGATCATGCCCGGGTGGGAGCTCACCGTCGGGGACTACACGCTCAGCCTCGCGGTCATCGTCCCCACGCTGGTGATCCCCGGGGTGTTCTTCACCGCCCTGGCCGCGTACCCGATGGCCGAGCGCTTCCTCGCCTCGCGACGGGGCCGCCGCGACGCGCTGGGCCGGCCCAAGACGACCGGCCGCATGGCCCGCGAGACGCTCGCGCACGACCTGCTCGATCGGCCCCGCGAGACGCCGGTGAAGACGGCCGTCGCGGTCGCCGGCGTCACGTTCTACGGCCTGCTGTGGGCGGCCGCGGCCAACGACCAGTTCGCCCACCAGTTCCAGCTCACGGTCGATGCCGTGACGATCTTCTTCAGGTACGCCGTGCTCATCGGCCCCGTCATCGCCTTCGTCATCACCCGGTGGATCTGCATGGCCCTCCAGCAGACGGATCGCGACGTGGCCGAGCACGGAGTGGAGACCGGGATCATCGTGCGGTCGCCGGACGGCGGATTCCACGAACGGCTGGCGCCGGCGCGGCGGGAGCCGGCGATCACCTCAGGGCGATGACAGGTACGCTCGCCCTGCCCACCGTCGCGGGCTTCTTCACCACACATCTCCGACCCGACACCGGCGAACAGGACATCGACGTGCGCGACACGCCCGCCCCGCGGCTTCCGAAACTGACCGAGGCCGAGCTGAGCGAGGAACAGCTGGCCCTCTACCGGCAGATCACCTCGGGTCCCCGCGCCGCAGGGCCCCAGCTCTTCGCGCTCCAGGACCAGGACGGGGCGCTGAACGGGCCCTTCGGCGTGATGCTGCACGCGCCCCTCCTCGGCGGCCCGCTCCAGGAGCTGGGCGCGGCGCTGCGCTACCGCACGCGGATGAGCGCCCGCACCCGCGAGATCGCGATTCTCGCCGTCGCCGCGGCGACCGGGAGCGACTTCGAGAGGTACGCCCACGAGCGGGTGGGCCGCGCGGCCGGGCTCACCGAAGAGGAGCTGTCCACGCTCGCCTCCGGCACCTTCACCTCCGCCGATCCCACCGAGGCGGCGGCCTACCGCCTGTGCCGGCGGCTGCAGGACGACCCGCGCCCGCTGGACGACGAGGAGTACGCGGCCGCGGCGGGGCCGCTCGGACGCGAGGGTGTCGTGGAGCTGGTCGTCCTCATCGGCTACTACCGCACCCTCGCGCAGCTGATGGACGTGTTCGCGATCGGCGCGCCTCTCTAGCCGGCTCGCGGGCCGTCAGGACGGGGACGGAAGCGCGTCCAGGTCGATCAGGTTGCGATCGGGGTCGGCGGCGTCGTACAGCACGCGAACGCGGGTCCGGCCCCGCAGGCGGGGACTCGGGTCGTCGCGGAGGTGGTCACTGGCCGCGGTGTACGTCCGGCCCGTCCGCTCGTCCTGCCACGTCGCATGGACGACGTACGGGTGCCGGTTGTTCACCCGCACGCTGAAGTCGCGTCCCACGTGCTCGATCTCCGCCCACACCTGCTGTCCCTGCTCCCGGAGCCAGGCACGCAGCCGGGCGATCCGCCGTCCCTTGACGAACAGGACCGTACCGATCGGGGTGAACACCACCCCCAGCCCGCCGACGATCAGCGGAGCGAGGAACGCCGACGAGAACGACGCGATCCGCGCGTCGGACGGATTGTCCGGGTCGTAGGCGACGGGCACGCTTTCGCCCTTCTGATGGGACGGCGGGTTGCTGCCGGTGGAGCTCTGGAACGCGTACCGCCTGCCGCCGACGGTGAACTCCACGGTCGGGTACCAGTACGTCGCGCGGCGGGTATGGCCGTCGGAGCTCCGGGTGGTGCTGGTCCGCGCGGTCAGCTCGACCACCGTGCCGTCGGTCCGCTCGGCCGAGGCCAGGAAGCCCGCCGTGGAGGCGGCGATCGCGATGCCGACGCAGAGCAGCACCAGCCCGATCAGACCGAAGATCCCGCCCACGATGGTGAAGAGCCGTCCGTTACGCATAGGACGAGTGTGCCCGATCGGCCCCGCGGGCCGCGGCGGTCCAGCCAGGGAACGGCTCGTCCAGGGCCTGGGTGATGGCGCAGTGACGGTGAGGTGACGGCCGGGTTATGGCCTGGGCCGACACTACCGGCAGAGGCTCTGCGGCTACAGGACGAGGAAGGCCGATGGCGACGAGATTCACCTATCCCGGTGTCTATCTTGAGGAGATCGAGAGCGCGGTCCGGCCGATCGTCGGCGTCGACACGTCCGTGGCGGCGTTCGTCGGCCTGGCGCTGGAGGGTCCGCGCACCCCGACGACGATCAACAGCTGGACCGAGTACGACAGCACCTTCGGCGGGCTGTGGACCGGCAGCGAGCTGAGCTACGCGGTCTACCAGTTCTTCCTCAACGGCGGCGCCAAGGCGATCGTCGTACGGGTCGGCGCCGACACCCAGTACGCCACCATCGACCTCGGTGACGGCGTCAAGCTGCGGGCCACGGCCCCGGGCACGGCGGGCAACACGCTGACGGCGACCGTCAAGCACGACCCCGCCGACAGCAAGCACTACACCCTGACGATCAAGGTCTCCGGCAAGGCGACCGAGACGTACGAGATCTCCATCGACGCGGCCCTGCGCGGCAGGTGGCTGGACCGGGCGCTGGAGACCTCCCGGCTGGTCGGGCCGGCCGACGGCAGCGCGGTCGACAGGCGGCCCCCCGAAGGGGACAAAACCACCACCCCGGCGGCCGACGTGACGCTCAGCGCCGCCGACGTGATCGGTGACCCGGTCCGGCGCACCGGCATGCAGGCCCTGCTCGACGTGCCGATCTTCAACCTGCTGGTGATCCCGCCGCAGCTCGCGCCCCCCGCGTCCGGGAGCCCCGACGACAGGGACTCGCGGTGGGCGCCGGTGATCGACGCGGCGGCCCGGCTGTGCGTGGACCGCAGGGCGATGCTGCTGCTCGATCCGCCCTTCTCCTGGACCAGCGTCGCCAACGCGACCTCGGGGGCGGGCGCGGGGCTGCCGGTCACCGGCGTCGCCGGGCGCAACGCCGCCGTCTTCTACCCGCGCCTCACGATCTCCGACCCGGCGGGCGGCCCCGACCTGACCGTGGGGCCCATCGGCACCGTGGCCGGGGTGTTCGCCCGCACCGACACCCTGCGCGGGGTGTGGAAGGCGCCGGCGGGGGTGGACGCGGCGCTGGCCGGCGTACGTTCGGCGACCGTGGCGCTGACCGACGCGGAGAACGGCGGCCTCAACCCGCTGGGCGTCAACTGCCTGCGCACCTTCCCCGTCTACTCGCACGTGCTGTGGGGGTCGCGGACCTGCCGGGGCAACGACGAGGTGGGCGACCCGTGGAAGTACGTCCCCGTCCGCAGGCTCGCCCTGTTCATCGAGGAGACGCTGTTCCGCGCCACCAAGTGGGTGGTGTTCGAGCCCAACGACGAGCCGCTGTGGGCCTCCATCCGGCTGAACGTCGGCGCCTTCATGGACGGCCTGTTCCGCCAGGGCGCCTTCCAGGGCAGGACGGCCCGGGAGGCGTACTTCGTCAAGTGCGACAGGGAGAACAACCCGCAGGCCGACATCGACGTCGGCGTCGTCAACGTGGACGTCGGCTTCCAGCCGCTGAAACCCGCCGAGTTCGTGCGCATCCGGATCCAGCAGAAGCGTCCCGACGCCTGACGATCGGCCACTCCCTAGGAGCGACATTGGTTCAGTTCTCCGTCAACACCACTCGCCTGGACCCGTACAAGAACTTCAAGTTCCGGGTGAAGTGGGACAACAAGTACGTCGCCGGGATCAGCAAGGTCAGTGCCCTGCGCCGGACCACGGAGGTGGTCGAGCACCGCGACGGCGGCGACCACTCCAGCTCGCGCAAGTCGCCGGGCCGCACCAAGTACGAGCCGATCACCCTGGAACGCGGGGTCACCCACGACCCCGAGTTCGAGCAGTGGGCCAACAAGGTGTGGAACTACGCCAACGCCCAGGCCGGCCCCGACCAGCGCGACCGCGAGGTGGCGCTGGCCTCCTTCAGGAAGGACCTCGTCATCGAGGTCTTCAACGAGGCGGGCCAGAAGGTGCTGGCGTACCAGGTCTTCCGCTGCTGGGTGTCAGAGTTCCAGGCGCTGCCCGACCTCGACGCCAACGCCAACGCCATCGCGATCCAGCACCTGAAGCTGGAGAACGAGGGATGGGTGCGCGACCTGAGCGTCACCGAGCCCACCGAGCAGGACTCCTGAGGGGCGGTCCTGGTGACAGTGGTGGCCGGTGCTGCTGAGCTGCTCGACGCGTGGGAGGCGGGCTGGGACCGCACGCCGCTGGAGCGGGGCCTCGCCCTGCTCGCGGCCGGTACGGGCCGCACCCCCGGCGAGCTGGCCCACCTGACCGTCGGGCAGCGCGACCGGGCTCTGTTCGAGCTGCGCGCCGCGCTATTCGGCTCCAGCCTGGACGGCGTGTCCACGTGCCCGGAGTGCGGCACGGACGTGGAGGTCTCCTTCGACCAGGAGCAACTGCTCGACCCGCCGTCCTCGGCACCGTGCCGGCTGCCCACCAGCGCCGACGTCGCCGCCGCGCTGTCCGAGCGCGACCCGTGCGAAGCCCTCGTCGGCCGCTGCTCCGAAGCGGAGGACATCGAGAAGACGGCCGCGGCCTGGGCCGCGGCCGACCCGTTGGTGGACGTCGAGCTGTGCCTGTCGTGCCCCGACTGCGGGCTGGAGTGGGCCGAGTCCTTCGACATCGTCAGCTACCTGTGGTCGGAGCTGGACGGCTGGTGCCGCAGGACCCTGCTGGAGGTGCACGACCTGGCCGCCGCCTACGGCTGGACCGAGCCGCAGGTCCTCGCGCTGAGCGCCTGGCGGCGGCAGTGCTACCTGGGGCTGGTGAGATCGTGAGCGGCCTGCTCCAGCGGCTGATCGCGCGCAGCCGCGAACCGGTGACCGGCATCCGCCCCCGCCCGGCCTCGCTGTACGAGGACCAGCCGCCGATGAGCCGCGTCCAGGACGAACCGCCCGCCTTCTCCGACGTGCCGGACCCCGCCCCTGCCACCCGGCCGCCCGCCGTCCCCGCGACGAGGCTCCGACGGCCCGCGGCGGAGGAGGCGGAGGCGTACGAGGAGCCCGAGATCGACATGGAACGGCCCCCGCGCGCCTCCGAGGAACCCGGCCGCGAGCGGACCCCGCCGGTGCCGTCCGTGACCAGGCCCGATGTGGTGGACTCGATCGCCGCGGCCCAGGCGCCGCGCGCCGGGCGCCGCACCCCCGCCACCCCGCCGCGGCCGCACGCCCCCGCTCATCAGCCGGACTCGCCACTCCCCGACATCGCCAAAGCCAGGCGCGCGGCGGGCGCCCCGCTGCTGCGGGTCGCCGCGGGCCCCGTGCTCGCCGCGGCGGCGCGGCCCTCGCCCGGCCAGGCGGCACAGGACGCCCCCGTGCCGTCGGTGGTCGAGATCTCGATCGGGCGGCTCGAGGTACGCGCCCCGCAGGCCCAGGCCGCCCCGCAGGCCAAGCCGCCGCGCAAGGACCACGCCTCGGTGCTCCAGGCGTACCTGCGCGGCCGGAGCAAGGGGGAGCTGGCATGAGCAACTCCCTCGCCATCGCCGCCGTGACCGCCGCGCTGCGCGCCAGGATCTTCAACCGGCTCGGCGGCCCGCAGGTGACCATCGTGCCGCCGGACCGCGCGCCCGACGAGGTCAACGGCGACCACGTGAACCTGTTCCTGTACCGCACCGACATGCACCCCTCCTTCCGCAACGCCGACCCGCCGGGCGCGCCGCCGGGGGAGTCGCCCAGGCCGCTGCTCCCGCTGGTCCTGCACTACCTGCTGGCCGCCTACAGCACCGACGAGGGCACCGCCCACGAGCTGCTCGGCGCCGCGATGCTGGCCCTGCACGACACCCCGATCCTGCCGGGGGAGGAGATCCGGGCCGCCACGGCGATCCCGCTGCCCGGCAGCGACCTGCACCTGCAGCTCGAGAACGTGAAGGTCAGCTTCGAGTCGCTGAGCCAGGACGACATCGCGAAGATGTGGACCGCATTCGCCACGCCGTACCGGGTCTCGGCGTCCTACCAGGTCTCGGCGGTGCTCATCGACAACCCCGCGCCCGGCGCCGCGCCGCTGCCCGTGCTCAAGCGCGGCCCCGACGGCAGGTCGCCGGTCGCCCACCCGGACGCCACCTCGCCTTTCCCGGAGCTCACCGGCATCCGGTACGGCGTGCCGGGGAGCCCGGTCGCGCTGCCCGGCGAGACCGTCACGATGAGCGTCCGCAACCTCCCCGCGGGCGCCCTCGTGGCCCACCTGCGTCATCTGCGGGTGCCGGTCACGGCCGAGGTCCACCTCCCGTCTCCGGGAACCGACGAGGTCGCCGTCGCGCTGCCCGCCACCGGGCTGCCCGCGGGACCGTGGGCGATCTCCCTGACGCCCGCGTCCGGCGAGGTGCCCACCAACGAGGTTCCCCTGGCCGTCGCACCCGAGATCATCGCCCTCGCCGCCACCCCGGCCGGCGGCACCCCGGCCAGGACCACGGTGACCGCTACCGTCGCCGATCCGGTGCTGGTCGGCCAGCAGGCGGCCGTCCTGGTGGGCGGTCTGCACCTGCCGGTGCCCCTGCTGACCGCCGGCACCGGAACGCTCTCGGTCGTCGCCGCGATCCCGCCCGGCACGTACAAGGTCCGCGTCCGCGTGGACGGTGTCGACACCGACATCGTCGACCGGGCCACGGGCGCCTTCAAGACCGGCCCCACGGCAGAGGTGGTGATCCCATGACCGACGCGCCCGCCTGGGAGCAGGCCAACGGCGCCTACCTGAAGGCGTCCCTCGACTGGCTGGCCGTCCGGCTCGCCGGCCTCACCCCGCAACCCCCGAGTCCCGCCCAGCGGTCTGAGCCGGAGCCGCTGGAGACGAGGAGGGGCTGGCGCAGGACCCGTGACCGCTCCGGCGAGGCCCCCCGCACCGGCGACACGCCAGAGGGGGAGACCGCGGCTCGATCGATGGCGGATGCTCCGCAAACCCCGGCGCAGGCGATGGCGGGCGCGCGGGAGGCGGCGGCTCGGGCGATGGCGGGCCTCGGGGCGCCCGCCCTGGTGCAGATCGCCGAGCGGCTGGGGCTGAGCGCCTTCGAACGGGACGTGCTGCTGCTGTGCGCCGCCCCCGCGATCGAGCCCGGCATCACCGCGCTGATCGCCGCGGCACAGGGGGAGCCGGCCCCCACCTTCGCCCTGGCGCTGCGCCTGTTCGACGACGCCCGCTGGGAGGTGCTCTCGCCCGAGCGGGGCCTGCGGTTCTGGCGGCTGGTGGAGCCCGTGGGCGCGGGTGCCCAGCCGCTGGCCGTCGTGCCGCTGCGGGCCGACGACCGGATCGTCGACCTGATCAGAGGGCTCAACCGGCTCGACGAGCGGCTGACGGGGCTGGTCGAGCACCGCCCCGACCCGGCGGCGGGCCTCGGGCTGCCCCGCTCGTCGCAGGCCGCGGCGGACGCCCTGGTCGGCGCGGCGCTGACCGACACGCCCGACGGCCGCTTCCCGGTGATCCAGCTGCTCGGCGGCGACGAGCCGAGCTGCGAGCTGGTCGCCGTACGGGCCATGGCGCTGCTCAACCGCGAGCTGTACCACCTGCCGGTCGGCGCGCTCGTGGCGGCGGGGGCGGACCAGGACCTGGTGGCCAGGCTGTGGCAGCGCGAAAGCCTGCTGCTGCCGATGGCGCTGCTGCTCGACGCCGTGGACGCCGACCTGGCCGACCCCGCCACCGCTGCGGCGCTGCGGCGCTTCCTGTCCCAGGTGGGCGGGCTCGTCCTGCTGGCCACGCGCGAGGTGTGGCCGGTCACCGACCGGGCCACGTCGGTGGTGGACGTCGGCCGGCCGACCCTCGCCGAGCAGGCCGAGCTGTGGGCGGCCGCGACGGGGCTGCCCCTGGAGGGGGCGCCGCGCACGCTGGCCGGCCAGTTCCGGCTGAGCGTGCCCGCCGTCCACCGCATCGCCACCGCCCTGCGGCCCGTGCTCGACGCCCCCGACGGGCGGGCGCGCCTGTGGGCGGCCTGCCGCAGCTCGGCCAGGCCGAGGCTGGAGGCCCTGGCCCAGCGCACGGTGCCGCAGGCCAGGTGGGAGGACCTGGTGCTGCCCGGCGAGCAGACGGACCTGCTGCGCGGGCTCGTCGCGCAGGTGCGGCACCGCGCCACGGTCATGTCCACCTGGGGGTACGGAGAGCGCCGGGCACGCGGCAACGGGGTCACCGCGCTGTTCAGCGGCCCCAGCGGGACGGGCAAGACGTTCGCGGCCGAGGTGCTCGCCCACGAGCTCGGCCAGGACCTCTACCGCGTCGACCTGTCGGCCGTGGTCAACAAGTACATCGGCGAGACCGAGAAGAACCTGCGCAGGGTCTTCGACGCGGCGGAGGACGGCGGCGCGCTGCTGCTGTTCGACGAGGCCGACGCGCTGTTCGGGCGCCGCAGCGAGGTGCGTGACAGCCACGACCGCTACGCCAACATCGAGGTCAGCTACCTGCTCCAGCGGATGGAGGCCTACGAGGGGGTGGCGGTGCTGGCCACCAACCTGCGTGCCGCGCTGGACCCGGCCTTCCTGCGGCGGCTGCGGTTCGTCGTCGACTTCCCGATGCCGGGACGGGAGGAGCGCAGACGGCTGTGGTCGGCGGCCTTTCCCGCGGGTGTGCCGCTCGGCGGCCTCGACCTCGACGCGCTGGTGGACCTGCCGGTCACGGGGGCCGCCGTACAGGCGATCGCGCTGGGCGCCGCGTTCCTCGCCGCGGACGCCGGCGAGCCCGTCGACACCGCGACGGTGCTCACGGCGGCGCGGGCGGAGTTCCGGAAACTGGGCCTGCCGCTGACGGTCCCGCACCCCGAGCGGGTGGGCCGGTGACGCGCATCGTGCTGCACATCGACAGGGTCGTGCTGGACTCGGCGGGCCTCTCCCGGCAGGAGCTCATCGACGCTCTGACCGAGGCCGTACGGCGGGATCTGGCGGGCGGGCCCACTCGACAGGCCGCCCGGCGGCGGTTGAGCGTGGACGCCGCCGACGGCTCCACGCCGGGGCTGGCACAGGCCGTCGTCGGCGGGATCCAGGGACTGGCGGGAGGCGGGCAGTGGTGAGCGCGCAGTTCGCGCCGGGGACGCCCGTGGTGCCGAGGGGCGGGCTCGTCCTGCTCGACCCCGCCAACGGTACGGTGCTCAGGGTCATCACCCTGCAGTACAACCCGGACACCATCACCCGCACGCTCCAGCCCCAGGGCGTGGGCGCCGAACCCGGCGACCGCAGCGAGGCGCTGCGGCTGCGCGGGCCCGCGCACGAGACCATCAAGCTCGAAGCGGAGCTCGACGCGACGACGCAGCTCGAAGACCCCTTCGCGCCGGGCAACGACGCCGTCGCCGCGTACGGCCTGCTGCCCGTCCTGGCCACGCTGGACCTGCTGGTGAACCCGACGGCCGACGCCCTGATCGCGCAGGACGAGGCGGCCCGCAAGGGCGCCTTCGAGATCGTTCCCGTCGAGTCGCCGCTGACGGTCTTCGTGTGGAGCCGCGAGCGCGTGGTGCCGGTCCGGCTCACCGAGTTCACCGTCACGGAGGAGGCGTTCGACTCCAACCTCAACCCGATCAGGGCCAAGGTGTCGCTGTCGATGCGCATCCTCACCGTCGACGACCTGGGGTTCACCCACCGGGGGAGCGGCCTGTTCATCGGCCACCAGCGGCGCCGCGAGCAGCTCGCCGCGCTGCACCCGTCCGACCAGCTGCGCACTCTCGGCCTCGACGGCCCGCCAGGAGGCACCTGATGTTCACCGCGACCAGTCGCTACCAGGGGATCGAGATCGCCACCCACCGGCCGGAGGGCGGGGAGCCGATCCCGTACGTGCGCCGCAGGTTCCTGCCGGACCGGCGCACGCTCACCGTGATCGCCGTGCACGTGGTGCGCGACGGCGACCGCCTGGACCGGATCGCCGCGCTGCACCTCGACGACCCCGAGCGCTTCTGGCAGATCGCGGACGCCAACCCGGTGCTCGACCCCGCCGACCTCACCGCGCGCCCGGGACGGCGGCTCGACGTCGCGCTGCCCACCGCGACCATCGGGAGCCCGCATGGCTTCTGAGCTGCTGCTGTCGCTCAGGCTCGGCGCGGTGCGAGCCGAGCGGGTGCCGCGCGAGGTCGTGGACGCGCTGCTGTCGGTGCAGGTGAGCGAGGGCGTGGGCCAGCCGGGCGGGTTCCGGCTGTCCTTCGGCATGGGCAAGCGGTCGCTCCTGTTCCGCGAGCTACTGCCCTCGGGGGCGCTCGACCCGCCGGCCAGGGCGCAGATCGTCGTGACGATCAGGGGCCAGGCCACCGTGCTGATGGACGGCGTCGTCACCCGGCATGAGGTGACGCCGTCCGCCGAGCCCGGCCAGGCGCGGCTCACGCTCACCGGCGAGGACGTCTCCCGGATGATGGACATCGTCGACTTCACTGGCGTGCCGTACATAGGGCTGCCGCCGGAGGTGCGGGTTGCCCTGATCTGCGCCAAATACCCGATGTATGGGCTCGTCCCGAAGATCGTGCCGAGCGTCAAGCTGATCACCCCGAACCCGATGGAGTCGATCCCCGCGCAGCAGGGCACCGACCTGGCCTACGTCAAGGCGCTCGCGGCGCAGGTCGGCTACCAGTTCTACGTCGAGCCGGGGCCGGACCCCGGGGTCAACTACGCGTACTGGGGGCCGCTGGTCAAGGCCGGGCCGCCACAACCCACCCTGTGGGCCAACGCCGACGCGACCACCAACGTCGAGACGCTGACGTTCACCTTCGACGGGTTCTCCGCGACGCAGTACGTGGCGCTGGTCCAGGAGCCGGTCACCAAGTTCCCCATTCCCGTCCCGATCCCGGACATCACCCCGGTCAACCCGCCGATGGGCGCCCGCAGGCCGCTGCCGCTGAAGGCGTCGGTGGTCAGGGGCCTGGCCAAGCTGTCCCCCCTGGAGGCGGGGTTGGTCGCGCTGGCCAGGGCCGCCGACAGCTACGAGGTGATCAGCGGGCAGGGCAAGCTGGACGTGCTGCGCTACGGCCAGCCGCTGCGCGCCCGCCGTCCCGTCACGGTGCGCGGCGCGAGCCTCGGCTACGACGGCACGTACTTCGTCAAGAGCGTCACCCACGACATCACGCGCGGCGGCTACACCCAGCAGTTCACCCTGACCCGCAACGCGTTCCTGCCCCTCTCCTAAGGACCTGCCATGAACATGGACGAGCTCGGCTATGTCGAGTCTCCCGGCTTCTTCGGCCCCGCAGAGCGCGAGGACGCCGAGCCGCCGGGCACCAGACGTTTCTACGGCAAGTACCGGGGCTCGGTGCTGAACAACATCGACCCTCTCGGCAAGGGACGGCTGCTGGTCAGCGTGCCCGACGTGCTCGGCGTGCTGCCGTCGACGTGGGCGATGCCGTGCGTGCCGCTGGCCGGCCTGCAGATGGGCTTCTTCGCCGTGCCGCCGCCCGGTGCCGGGGTCTGGGTGGAGTTCGAGCAGGGCAGCCCCGACAGCCCCATCTGGGTGGGTTTCTTCTGGGGGAGCCGGGAAGAGGCGCCCGCCACCGCCAAGCTGCTGCCCCCGGCGGCGCCCGCGCTCCTCATCGAGACCATCGGCAAGAGCAAGATCGCCCTGTCCGACACGCCGGTGGCCCCGATGAAGGGCAGCGGTGTGCTGCTGCAGTCCCAGTCGGCGGCCATCACGGTCGACACCTCGGGCGTGACCATCACCGCGCCGGCCATCAACCTCGTCGGGCTCGTCAACATCAACAACGGCGCGCTCGTCGTGAAGCCGGCCTGAGAGGGGTGCCGACGATGCCGGGTTTCCTCCTGACCGTCGCCTCGCAGGTGACCTGCCTGCACCAGGGCAAGGCCACGATCGTCCCCGGCCAGACCGTGGTGCTGGCCGGGGGCGCGCCGGTGGTGACCGTCGGCGACGTGGTCGCGGTGGCGGGCTGCTCGCTGTCGGGCTCGACCCCGCCGAGCCCCTGCGTCACCGTCGACTTCGCGCTGGCCGCCTCCACCCGGGTCTTCGTGCTCGGCAAGCCGGTCGTCCTGGAGCCCGCGGGGCCCGGCGCCGGTGTCAGCCAGTCGGCGGCCAAGGCCCCCCAGGGCACGCCGGTCATCACCTCGACGCAGCTCAGGGCGGCGGGATCATGAGCACTCACCTCGACTTTCCCTTCCACGTCGACGCGCACGGCAGGTCGGCCACCACCACGGACGAGGACCACGTGCGCGACATGGTCGAGCAGCTGCTGTTCACGATCCCGGGGGAGCGGGTCAACCGGCCCGACTTCGGCACCGGCGTCCTGCGGCTGGTCTTCGCCCCCAACAGCCCCGAACTGGCCGGGGCCGTCGAGTACACCCTCCAGGCCGCCCTGCAGCAGTGGTTGCCCGACGACCTGCGGGTCGAGCGCGTGGACGTGCGGGCCGAGGAGGGGGCACTGCTGGTGTCGGTGGCGTACGTGCTGCTGCTGACCGGGGAGCTCAACTCGGTCACCGTCGAACGGAGGACCGGGCCATGACGGCCGACGAGGGCTGCCCGCCCCGCGCGCGGCGGGAACGGGACCGCGCCTGCGGATGGGGCGGCATCGCGGGCGTGCAGGTCGACAACGAGGCGCGCACGCTGCGGCTGCTGCTGTTCGGCAAGGCTCCCGAGCCCGTGCCGGAGGCGGACGACGTCGCCATCACCGGTCCTGGGCGCGTGGTGCGGGCCGTCCACGTCGAGGTGGTCGCCGCGCGGGCCGGTCGCTACGACGAGCTGGTCGTGCACCTCGACCGGCTCGGGGACCGCTCGCCGTACGAGGTGGAGCTGGCCTGCGCGCAGGACCTCGACCCCCGGTACGCCCGCGCCGCCTTCACTTTCACCGGCGACTGCGGCGAGGAGAGCGACTGCGGCGCGACGGCGCCCTGCCCGCCGGGCGAGGAGGACCGGGCGGTCATCGACTACCTGGCCAAGGACTACGCGAGCTTCCGGCGGCTCATCCTGGACCGGCTCGCGCTGACTTCCCCCGCCTGGACCGACCGGCAGATCCCCGACCTGGGCGTCACGCTGGTCGAGCTGCTCGCCTACGTCGGCGACCAGCTCTCCTATCGCCAGGACGCGGTGGCCACCGAGGCGTACCTGGGCACGGCCCGGCTGCGCACGTCGGTGCGGCGGCACCTGCGGCTGGTCGACTACCGGATGCACGACGGCTGCAACGCGCGCGCCTGGGTGCACCTGGAGGTCGAGGAGCCGGGGGTCCTGTACGCGGGCGGCTACCGGTTCGTGACGGCGGTCCCGGCGCTCGGCGGCCGCCCGATGGTCTCGGAGGGCGAGCTGCGCCGTCTGGCGCCCGGCGGCGGCTACCAGGTGTACGAACCCGTGCTGGAGCACGACGTGGCCGTCAGCCCCGCCCGTAACCGCATCCGGCTGTGGACCTGGGGCGGCGAGGAGTGCTGCCTGCCGCGCGGCGCGACCGCCGCGACGCTGGTGGACGGCTGGTGCGACGAGGAGCGGTCCGAGCGGCTGCTCGGCCTGTGCCCCGGCGACGTGGTGATCTTCGAGGAGGTACGCGGCCCGCTGACCGGGGTGCCGGGCGACGCGGACGTCACCCACCGCCAGGCCGTACGGCTGACCGAGGTCGAGGAGCTCGACGACCCGGTCTACGACCAGCCGTTGCTCCGGGTGAGCTGGGCGTGCGCCGACGCCCTGACGTTCGACCTGTGCCTGGCCGCCATCGGCGGCGAGGAGTGCTGCCTGTTCGAGGACGTGAGCGTGGCCAGGGCGAACGTGGTCCTCGTCGACCACGGCGCCACAGTGACCGGCACGCTGACCGTGCCCGACGGGGAGCCCGGTCCCGTGCGGTGCGAGGGGCTCGGCCGCCCGGAGCGCGACCCCGTACGGGTGCGCTTCGAGCCCGTGCTGCCGCACGCGCCCCTCACCCGCCGGGCGCCCTACCCCGCTCCCGAGATCGTCGCGGCGGGCCAGGCCCTGACGCTGGCCCGCATCCCCACCGGCACCGCGCCCCGGCCCCGCCCGCTCGGCAGGCTGGCCAGGCTGACCGCCCAGGCCCGCCTCGGCCTGCCGCTGGACGCCGCCGACGCGGCCGAGGTGGCCGCCACCTGGGGCGCCGGCGCGGGGCTCGATCCCGCCGAGCCGGTCGCCGCGGGTCCCGCCGCCGCCGCGCTCACCCAGGACCCGCGTACGGCGCCGGCCCAGCTGTGGCTCACCTCCGACTGCGAGACGTGGACGGTGCGGGCCGACCTGATCGGCAGCGGCCCCGAGGACCGGCACGTCGTCGTCGAGGTGGACGACGAGGGCAACTCGCACCTGCGCTTCGGCGACGGAAAGTACGGCCGCGGGGTCCGCCCCGGCCAGCGGTTCGAGCTGCGCCTGCGGGTCGGCAACGGGACGGCCGGCAACGTCGGCCCCGAGGCGGTGGCCCACCTGGTGGCCTCGTGCCCCATCGCGGTGCCCGTGACCGGCGTACGCAACCCGCTGCCCGCCACGGGCGGCATCGACCCCGAACCGGTCGCCGAAGCCCGCCTGCTCGGCCCCACCGCCTACCGGCACCGCCTGATACGGGCGGTCACCGCCGAGGACTACGCCACGATCGCCGCCGCCCAGCCCGGAGTCCAGAGCGCGGCCACCGACCTGGCCTGGACCGGCGGCTGGTACGAGGCCGACGTGGCGATCGACCCCCTGCGCGGCGGCTGCGGCGAGGAGTTCCCTCTGGAAGCGGTGCGGACCCGGCTGGAGCAGGTCCGGCGGATCGGGCACGACCTGCGGGCCGACCCGCCCCGGCTGGTCGCGGTCGACCTCGGGCTACGCGTCTGCCTGGCGGCGAACGCGCCCCGCTCGGCCGTCACCGTCGCGCTGCGGGCCCGGCTCGGCGACGCGCCGGGCGGCATGTTCGACCCCGACCGCCTCACCTTCGGCACCGGCCTGTACGTGAGCCGGATCCTGGCCGAGGCCATGGCCGTGCCGGGAGTGGTGTCGGCGAGCGTCGTCCGGCTGGCCCGCACGGTCTCCACCGGGCCGCCCGTGCCTCCCGGCGGCGCGCTCGCGTTCGGCCCGCTGGAGATCCCCTCGGCCGGGACGTTGACGCTGGATCTCGTGGGAGGGCGGTGAGCCGGTATGAGCTGCGGTGAAGCGGCGGGATGTTGCGGGCGGTGCGCTTCGGGGACACCGCTGCCGCCCGGAAAGGTGACGGCCAACCCGCCGGGGCGGTCGAGCCTGAGCGTCCGCGTGGGCACCCGGGCGGCGTTCCTGGCCAGGATGATCGGGAGGCTGGCCTCCTCCGACCATCCCGAGCTGGCCAGCCTCACCGCGCGCGCCCCCGACGACCCCGCGCTGGCGCTGCTGGACGCGTGGGCCTGCGTCGGCGACGTGCTGACCTTCTACCAGGAACGCATCGCCGACGAGGGCTACCTCGCGACGGCCAAGGAGCGGCGCTCGCTGGTGGAGCTGGCCGCGCTCGTCGGCTACCGGCCCCGGCCGGGGCTGGCGGCGAGTGCCTGGCTGGCCTACACCCTCGACCCCGACCCCGCCGACCCGCTCGTGCGCGTGCCCGCGGGCGCCAGGGTGCAGAGCGTGCCCGACCCCGGCGCCAAGCCGCAGATCTTCGAGACGGCTGAGGAGCTGGTGGCCCGCTCGTCGTGGGGCGCGCTGCCGCCCAGGCTGCGCCGCCCGACGCGGCTGACCCGCTGCCGCGTGGCCTCCCTGCGGGTGGTGCACGTCGAAGGGATCGCGACCGGGCTCGCGCCCAACGACCGCCTGCTCTTCCACTTCACCGACGGATCGCCCCTGCTGAGGATCGTCGAGTCGGCGGAGACCGACCTGGACGCGCAGGTGACCGCCGCCAGGCTCCAGCTGTCCCCGGCCGGGGTGGCCGAGGACGGCGACGAGGAGGCGGAGTTCGTCCGGCTGGAGGTCCTGCGGGCCAAGGCGGCCACGTTCGGCTCCGCCGCCCCGCTCCCGCCCGCGACATCCGGCGGGGTGATCGGCGAGGTCGCCGCGGACGACCCCGACTGGGAGCTCGACGAGAGCCTGTACGACTCCGACGCGGGCGCGCGCACGTTGCTCCCGCTCGACGCCGACTACCCGCGCATCCTCCCGGGCAGCTGGATCGTGGTGGTCTCCGGCGACGGCCTCGTGAACGTCAACCTCGTGAAAGAGGTGCGTACGCTGGGCCTGGCCCGCTACGGCATCTCCGGCAGGGTGACCGCGCTCGTGCTGGTGGCGCCCTGGTTCCCCGAGGAGCACGGCGACGCCGGGCGCTCCCTGTCCGAGCTGCGCGGCTACACCTTCTACGTCCAGGCCGAGCCTCTCGCCCTGGCCGACGAGCCCATCACGGGGCCCGTCGAGGGCGGCTCGATCGACCTCGGAGTGGTGATCGAGGACCTGCCGACCGGCCGCACGATCGTCGTGTCCGGGATGCCGCAGGACGCGGGCCCGCTCACCCCGCCGAGCGGCGAGGTCGCGCGGGTCATCGGCACCCGGCGGGTCTCCTCGTCGGGGAGCGTGCCGGACCACACCGTGCTGGACCTCGCGGCCCCGCTGCGCGGCAGCTACCGCCGCTCCACCGTCACCGTCTGGGCCAACGTCGTACGCGCCACGAACGGCGAGACGAAGCTCGAACCCGCGGCGGGCAGCGGCGACGCCGGCGCGGCCGGCCAGCGCTTCACCCTGGGCCAGCAGCCGCTGACGTACATCGCCACCCCCGACGCCGACGGTGCCGAGGCGGAGCTGATCGTCAGGGTCGGCGGGATCGCCTGGCACGAGGTCCCCGAGCTGGCCTGGGCGGGGCCTTCCGAGCGGGCCTACCAGCTGAGCGTGGACGCCGCGGGCGGCGCGACCGTCGAGTTCGGCGACGGCAGGCGCGGATCGCGGCTGCCCACCGGCACCGGCAATGTGGCCTTCACCTACCGCGTGGGCATCGGCAGGGCGGGCAACGTACGCGCCGGGCAGCTCAGCCAGCTGCAGACCAAACCGCTGGGCGTCAGCGCGGTGACCAACCCGCTGCGCGCGAGCGGCGGCACCGACCACGACGCGGACCCGGCGCTGCGCGGCCGGGCGCCGCTGCCCACGCTGGCCATGGACCGGCTGGTGGGCCTGCGCGACTACGCGGACTTCACCCTGGCCCGCGCGGGTGTCGGCAAGGCCGCGGCGGCCCGCCTGAGCGCGGGCGGCAGGGAACTGGTCCACGTGACGGTGGCGGGCGTGGACGACGCGCCGATCGAGCCGGACTCCGACCTGCTGCGCGGCCTGCTCGCGGCCTGCCGCCGCTACGGCGACCCCGGCGTGCCGGTCGCCGCGGCGCCGCGCACGCTGTGGAACATCGTCCTGGAGGCGAACGTGTGGATCGACGCCGACCGCGCCCCCGACCTGGTCGGCCCGCAGGCCCGCGCGGCCCTGGAGGCGGCGTTCGGGTTCGACGCGCGCGCTCTCGGGCGCAGCCTGTACCTGTCCGAGGTCGTCGCGGAGCTCCAGCGCGTGCCCGGCGTCGCGTTCGCCGACGTCGTGCGGCTGGGCGCAACCCTCGGCACGAGCGCCCCCGAGGCCGCCGCGGTCACCGGCGTGGCCGAACGGATACCCGCCAGACCGGCCAGGACCCGGGCCGACGGCGTCCACATCGACCCCGCCGAGCTCGTCCTGATCACACCTGGCCTGGACGGGTTCGTCGTCCTGCACGTGGAGGTGGCCCGATGACCCGAGACGAGCTGGCCGCGCTGCTGCCCGCCATCCACCGCAGCAGGGACGAGGAGCGGGGCCACCCGCTGCGGGCGCTGCTGCGGGTCATCGAGGAGCAGGTACACGTCATCGAGGACGACCTCGACACCTGGTACGCCAACTGGTTCGTCGAGACCTGTGACGAGTGGATCGTGCCGTACATCGCGGCCCTGGTCGGCATCGACAGGGAGGGCGTCTCCCGCGCCGAGGTGGCGGACGCGGTGGCCGTACGCCGCCGCAAGGGCACTGCCGCCGCGCTGGAACAGCTCGCCTTCGACGTCGCCGGCCGGCCCGCGCGGGCGGTGGAGACGTACCGGATGCTGGTGCGCGACCAGCACCTCCGGCACCTGCGGCCGGACCGGCCGGCCACCTTCGACGTGCGCGACCTCGTCGCCTGCGAGCGCGTCGGCGGCCCCTTCGACACCGCCTCCAGGCTGCCCGACGTGCGCCGGATCAACAGCGAGCTGACCCGGGGCCTGCCCAACATCCCCAGCCTGGCGCTGTACGTGTGGTGGCTGCTGTCCTTCCCCGTCACCCGGGCCCCGGCGTTCTGCGTCGACCAGCGCTACAGCCGCTACCTGGTCAACGTGCTGGGCATCGACACCCAGCTGTTCGCCCCGCAGGGGACGGGGCCGAAGGCCGCCCACCTGTCGGGACCCGCCGACCTGCCGCAGCCGATCGGCCGCGAGGAGTTCGCCGCGGCCGTGACCGAGTACTACGGCCCGGGCCGCGCCCTGCGGATCTGGTGCGACAGCCTGGACAACCCCGTCCCCGCGAACCGGATCGTCGGCGCCGACCTGAGCGACTGGCGCTACCGGCCCCAGCCGGGCCAGGTGGTCGTGGACCCGGTGCTGGGCAGGATCGCCTTCCCGCCGGACGAGGCGCCGGAGGAGGGGGTGTGGGTGAGCTGGTGCTACGGCTTCAGCGAGCGCATGGGCGGCGGCGCCTACGCCAGGGCGACCGCTCCCGTCGGCGAGCGCCGCCGGTATGTCGTCGGCGGTGACGGGTTCGGCTCGATCACCGCGGCGCTCCGGCAGTGGCAGGAGGACAAGGAGGCCGACCCGTCGCTGCAGGACGCGCTCGTGGAGATCGTCGACTCGGCCGACTACACCGAGGCGCTCTGCGTCGAGCTGGACCTGGACGACCGGCTGGAGCTGCGGGCGGCGCCGTACCAGCGGCCGGTCATCAGGCTGCTCAACCAGCGGGCCAACAGGTTCGACGCGCTCTCGGTGCGCGCCCGCTCCAAGACCCCGCCGCCGGGCGGCGCCGCCGACTGCCCGCCGCCCTCCGCGCGCCGCCCCCGCCTGCTCCTCGACGGGCTCGTGATCTCGGGCCGCAGCGTCGACATCACGGGGCAGGTGGGCGAGGTGACGATCAGGCACTGCACCCTCGTGCCCGGCTGGGAGCTGGACGACCGGTGCGAGCCCCGCCACGGCGAGGAGCCGTCGATCGAGCTGCGCCGCACCACCGCCCGCCTGCGCGTCGAACGGTCGATCGTCGGCACGATCCTCGTCGACCAGGACGAGACCGCGGGGGAGCCGCTCATCGTCGAGGCGTACGACTCGATCATCGATGCGACCGGCCGCGAACTCGCCGCCGTGACGGGCGTGGACGCCAGGAACGCCTACGCAGACCTGACCCTGCGCCGCTGCACCGTGCTCGGTCAGGTGCGCGTCTACCTGCTCAGGCTCGCCGAGGACAGCATCGTGACCGGCTGCGTGCACGTGGCCAGGCGCGACGCCGGCTGCGCGCGCTACTCCTACGTCTCCTACGCCTGCCACGGCGGCCCGCCCCGCTACCGGTGCCCGCCCGATGCGGACAACCGGCTGCGGCCCAGGTTCACCAGCGTCAGGTACGGCACGCCCGGCTACTGCCGGCTGCACGAGACCTGTGCCGACGCCATCCGCACAGGAGCGGAGGACGGCGCCGAGATGGGCGCCTTCCACGACCTGTTCGAGGCGCGCAGACTCGCCAACCTCGTCGACCACCTGGACGGGTTCGTCCCCCTCGGTGTCGATGCAGCCGTCATCAACGCCACCTAGGGAGACCGCTGTGCACGGAGACTTCTCCAACATCACCTTCTCGCCGGAGCGCGGCTACTCCGCGGTCTTCGACCTGCAGGGCAGGGTCGGCCTGGACGCCAACCGCAACGAGCAGACCGCGCTCCTGCTGCACCAGCTGCGCGGCGCGCTGGCCGACCTGATGGGCCCCCACGCCGGGCCGGCGGGCCCCGGGCTGGGCTTCGCCATCGGCGACCCGGCCGTGGCGGACTTCACCATCGGGGCGGGCCACTATTACGTGAACGGCATCGGCGTCGAGAACCCGGCCGAGACCACCTACGCCAAGCAGCCGCACGCCGTGCTGGACGTCGCGGGCGCCGACCGGCTGCCCAAGGGCAGGTACCTGGTCTACCTGAAGGTCTGGGAGCGGCACGTCACCGAGGTGGAGGACCCCACGCTGCACGAGCCCGCGCTCGGCCCGCACCACCCCGACACCAGCAGCCGCGCGCAGGTCGTCTGGCAGGTGCGCGCCGTGCCCGTGCCGACCGGCGACGTGTCGGTGGAGACCTGGGTCGCCGACTGGATCGCCGCCGCCGAGTCGGCGGAGCACCGGGGAGTGCTCCAGGTACGGGCCACGCGCCCGCACGAGGCCGACGACGACCCGTGCACCGCGCCGTCCGACGCGGGGTACACCGGCGAGAACCAGCTCTACCGGGTGGAGATCCGCAGCGGCGGCACCGCCCGGGAGGGGGCGAGCTTCGCCTGGTCGCGGGACAACGGCTCGGTGATCTATCCGATCCTGGCCAGCGACGGGCCCGTGGTCCAGGTGAGCAGCCTGGGCCGCGACCGGCACACCGCGCTGGAGGTCGGCCAGTGGGTGGAGGCCGTGGACGACGCCGTCTCGCTGCGCCGCGAGCTGGGCTGGCCGCGTCCGGCCGCGCCGCTGCGGCAGGTGGTCGACGTGGACGTGGACCTGTCGACCGTGACCTTGGACGCGCCGCCGCCCGCGATCGACCGGCGCCGCCACCCGTACCTTCGGCGCTGGGACCACACGCCGCCCGGCAAGTCCCCCGACGGGGCCGTTCCGGTGACCGAGGCGCAGGCGGCCAGGAAGGATACGGGGTGGATCCCGCTGGAGCGGGGCGTCGAGGTGCGCTTCCTCACCGGCGAGCGCGGCAACCCGCACCGCTACCGTACGGGCGACTACTGGGTCTTCCCCGCGCGCCGCACGCTGGGTGACGTCATCTGGCACCACCCCCAGGGCCGCGGCCCGCACGGCGTGGCCTACCACTACGCGCCGCTGGCCGTCGTCGAGGGCGACGCGGTCACCGGTTGGCGGACGTCGTTCGCGCTGCCGCTCACGCACGGACTGTGACCATGGCGGCCGGCGACCGACGTGCCGAACCCGCGCGGGCCTCGGCGCCCGTCCCCGCCGCGGCCCGCAGGGAGCTGGCGCGCAGGGGCGAGCCGCTGGACCGGGTGACGCGTACGGCCATGGAGCAGCGGTTCGGGCAGGACCTCAGCCAGGTCAGGGTGCACTCCGACGGCTCGGCCGGGAGATCGGCGCGCGAGCTGGGCGCCCGCGCGTACACGGTCGGCGAGCGGATCGTCTTCGGCCCCGGCAGGTTCGCGCCGCACACCCCCGACGGCAGGCACCTGCTCGCCCACGAGCTGGCCCACGTCATCCAGCAGCGCGGCGGCGCGGGCCCGCGGCCGACCCGCCACGCCGGGCTCGAGGCCGCGGCCCACGCGGCGGCCGACGCGGTGGCGCACGAGAGCGGGCCAGAGAGCGGCCACGTGGCCGTCGGCGGCAGCGCGTCGGTTGGGCTGGCCATGGCGGAGGAGACGGGCGGCCCCGCGAGCCCGGAGGACGTGGAGGCGCTCGCCCGGCTGTCGGAGTTCCAGGACGCCGCCGACCTGCGGGCTTTGGAGCTGATGGGTCATGTCGTCCGGAAGGAGGTCGCTCAGCGGCAGGCGGCCCGGGAGGCGAAGATCGCCCAGGCGGCGAAGGAGGGCAAGACACTGCCACCCGACAAGCGCACCCCTGAGGAGCGCCATAAGGCGGATGAGGGCCTCGCCCGGGGTAACGTCACCGTCGGCGTCGCCTATGGCGTGGACGAGGAAGGCAACCTGCACCAGCTCGTCACCACCTCCAACGGCAGCCGCCGCAAGTTCGTGGACGACGAACTGAAGCCGGAGGAGACGTGGGCCACGGCCGTGCGCCAACCGAAACAGAAGGCGGCAGCTCCCGCTCTCAAAGTCGTACCGGCTGACCCTGCCGCACCGGCTCCGGCCGCCAAGCCCGCCCCTTCGCCGGCTCCCGGCCCGGTGCCCACACCCGGGTCGGCGCTCGCGCTCGCTCATGACCCCGAGCCCGAGTCCGAGCCGGCACCTCAGTCGGGAGTGGTGCCGAAGTCGGAACCGGTGCCTCTGTCGGGAGTGGTGCCGAAGACCGATCCGGTGTCCCCGCCGGGACCGCATCTCGCCGGCCGGCATGAGGGCGAGGCCGCCGAAGGGGAGACGTCGGAGTCGGACGAGCCGAAGCGCAAGCGTACTGCGGAGCAGGCGCGCAAGGACGCTGAGGCGAGGCTGATCGCCTACGCGGCCAAGCACGGGATCAAGCTGGTCGCGGTCGGCGCCAGCTCGAACATCTGCCCGCACTGCGCGGCCAAGCTGGGGGCGGCCGGAGCCACCGGGGCCAGCCCCCGGGCCAAGGATCCGGAGCGCGAGCACGTCCCCGCCAACATCTCCCCGGCGCTGGAGGCCATCAAGAAGCTCCCGCGCAAGCTGCCGAGGCCCGAACCGGTCGTCGAGCAGCGCCGCCCGGCGCGCCCGGAGACGGCCAAGCCGCAGCCGGACCCGCCTCCGAAGCCGCGGCGGCGCAGGATCGTGACCCTCCCGGTCCCGGCCGATGCGGACGACGGGATCCTCCAGCAGGCCCAGGCCCAGCCGAAGGCGCCCAAGGCCAAGCCGAAACCGGAAGCTCCTCAGCAGGCCCCCAAACCGGCCAAGTCCCCGGCACCCACTACGGCACCGAAAGCTCCCACTACCCCCGTGCCGACCCCGCCCCCTGGTACGGCGCCGAAAGCGTCCGCGGCCCCGGCGCCCGGGGTCCAGGCTCCCTCCAAGGGGGCCCCCGAGGCCACGTCCAAGAGCACGACAGGGACGACGGTGGCACGGAACGAGGGCAGCCTGACCCTCACTCGGAGCAAGGACACCAGCACGGGGACGTTCGACGAGGAGGGCAGGCTCCAGCAGGGGACCCGGACCGGCCGCCAGGCGAGCGCCGGCGTCGTCGCCGGTCCCGAGGGGTTCGGCGGGCAGGGGGCCGCGAGCGCCCAGCGGACCACCGCGTACGGCAACGGCTTCACCACCACCAGGTCCGTCGCCGGCAACGCCCGCGTGGTGGTGAAGGCCACGCGGGTGGAGGCGACGGAGCCGCCGGCGTACCAGCTCATGGTGACCGTGACGATCGGCGCGACCGGCACGGTGGGCGGCGGGGTGGGCGGCGGGGCGGGACGGAAGGGCACGGCGAGCGCGTCGCTGTCGGTCACGGGGTCGGTGACCGGGACGTTCGTCCACCGGTTCAGCGAGGCGGAGACCAAGCGCTACCTCGGGGACCTGGCCCGCGACGGGTCGGGCGGCGCGGAGCAGGAGCTGCGGATCGTCAACCTCGTCGCGCGCGGCAGCGTCGACGACGCGCGGCAGTTGCTGACCACCCTGGCGGCTCCGCTGTCGGCCGCCGAGGCGGCCAAGCTCGGCGAGGGCGACCAGGCGAGCCTGGAGGCCAGGAAGGGCGTCGGCGGCTCGCTCGGCGTGACCGGCGCGGGCAGATCGCCGGTCGGCGCCGAGGTCTCCTACAGCAGGAGCAGGTCGCTCAAGCGCACGGTGGCGCGCAGGGGCGGGGCCGTGCTCGTCACGGTCGAGGTGGTGTCGGAGACCGCGAAGTCCATCGGCGCGTCCGGCTCGTCGGGAGCCGTGAGCGCCGGCCTCAGCTACGGCAGGACGACGTCGGAGGCCAGGGCGGTCACCTTCCGCCTGAACCCCGGCGACCCGGACTACCAGACCAGGTTCGACCGGATCCTCGCGGTCGACGGCGCGGCCGAACTGACCGCCCTGGCCGCCGCCGACCCCACCCGGGTGGCCGGTACGGAGTCCGGCACCGGCTGGTCGACCACGCTGACCCCCAAGGTCGGCGTCGGGGGGCTGGAGGCGTTGATCTCGACCACCCATTCCTTCGCGGAGAAGACGGTCGTCGACGAGACGGGCACGCACAAGCTGTTCTCCGGGGCGACGGGTGGCGCGCTCACGGCCGGAGCGGCGTCGGGCCCGCAGCTCGAGTACCGGACCGAGCAGGCCGTCACCGCCGCCGTCGGTCCCGGCAACAAGGCCACGGGTGACGTCAGCACCACGACCTCGGAGACCGACCTGGGGGCCTCGGCCCGCGCGCTGGCCTCCGCCGCCGACCAGTCGCCCGTCGCCAGTTCGCTCAAACTGGCCACCGGCGGCAGCAAGCTGCTGCAGTCGCGCACCGAGGTGATCGGGATGAAGCTGTCGGACGACGACTTCGCGACCATCGCGTCGATCTCCCGGGAACCCGGCAGGTGGAACCACGCCTTCCGCGGCCGGATCGCGAGCTTCCAGGACTGGCAGCGCCTCGGCCGCAGGATCGCCGCCGGCGGCGGGGACAGGGAGGCGATGAGCCGCGCGCTCGCCGAGTACGCGAGCCACAACGACGGCGCGTCCGACGCCGTGCAGGCGGTGGTCCGGCCGCAGGGCCAGGCCGAGGGCGGCGTGCGCTACGACTGGCCGGCCGAGCTGGCCAAGGAGCGGGAGGCGTTCGAGACGATCGTGGTGGGTGACCGGGTCGCCCAGCTCAAGGCCCGCGCCGCGGCCGGGGCCTTCGAGGAGGCCCAGGCGGGCCTGAAGGCCGACAACCTCAGGCTCGACAAGGCCGCCAGAGCCATCACGGCCGCCTCCGAGCAGTTCACCGACGTGGCGGCGGTGGCCGAGATGTTGCGCAGGATCGGCGACAGGCAGACGGAGATCCGCGGCGAGCTGCGCAAGCTCAAAGCGGCACTGGCGCCCGCGTCCGCGCCCGCGCAGAAGGAGACGGTGGGGCCTCCGCCCGCGCCCGCTCCTGACGCCGAAGCGGTGGAGGAGCGCAACGCCAAGCTCCGGAGCCTGATCCCCGCCATGATGACGCTGCGCGACCAGGAGAGGGCGGTCTTCGCCGAGGTGCGCAAGGAGCTCGAGCATCCGCCGTGGTACCGGGGCCCGGACGTCATCTCCGTCATCCAGGCGCTCAACAAGCTCAAGCCGGTCTACACGCAGTGGGACCCGCTGGTCGACAGGCTTCGCGAGGTCTTCCGCGAACGCGGCGAGGACGGGTCGCGCGCCGACGCCTACGCCCCCGACCGCAAGACCTACGAGACGCTGCGCCGCCACCCGGAACTGACCAAATACGGCTGAGCCACGTGCTTTTCGATATCGCTTGGAATAAACGGCGAATGGGATTTTCGGCAGTTTCAACGGATTTTATCGGTTGCCTGAATGGAGCTCAAAAGCCCAGCTCATGACCGCCTGGCTCACGAAAAGTTACGCCCTATTGACAGATCATCTGTGGACGGCATAAAACCCAGGGGGATCTGTTCGTGCAGAGGAGGGGCGCCCGATGGACAGCACTTCTGCTGTCGCGGCGTACGATGCACGGCCGGAGGGGTCGGTGAGCCTGCGTCTGCTGGGCACCTTCGAGGTGTCGGCATGCGCTGAAACGGGCGGTGCACGGTGGGGCGAGCTCCCGCACAGCGCTCGGCGGCTGGTCGCCTTTCTCGGCCTGCACGGCACCGCGACCCGTGACTTCGCCGCAGGCAGCCTGTGGCCCGACTCCAGCGAGGCCCGCGCGCAGGCCGACCTCCGCACCACCCTCTGGCGGGCCGGCCGGGCCTGCCCGGGGCTGATCGTCACGGGCGGCCCGGCCATGCGGCTGGACCCTCGGGTCTCGGTCGACGTCGACGAGCTGCAGGCGCTGAGCCAGCGGCTGCACGTGCGGCGACCGGCGCAGGCCGAGGACGACGGCTCGTGGGTGCCGCCGCGCGGCGTGCTGCTGCCCGGCTGGTACGACGAGTGGGTCGTCGCCGTCCGCGAGCGCGTCCGTCAGCTCCAGTTGCACACCCTGGAGGCCATGGCCGAACGGCAGCTCGCCCAGGGTGCCTACGGTCGCGCACTGGACCTCGCGCTGGCCGCCGTCGAGTACGAGCCGCTGCGCGAGAGCTCCCAGCGCCTGGTCGTCCGCATCCACCTCGCCGAGGGCAACCTGGTGGAGGCGGTGCGCGCCGTGCGCGCGTTCACGGAGCTGCTGTGGCGGGAGATCAAGGTCCGGCCCAGCCCCGAGTTCACGGGCCTGGTCGAGCTTCCGGCGCCGAGCTGACCGCGCTCAGGCGGCCGGCTCTCCCCCGGCACACGCCGTACCGGGGGAGAGGAGGGGTCACGCGACGAGCTGTCTGTCGGCCTCCTGCTGGATCAGGTCCTTGTCGGAGATGGCCACCGCGTCGGGGGTCGCGTCGGGCAGCTCGTCCTCCAGGAAGCGGACCGGCCGATAGCGGAAGGCCGCCAGCCCGATCAGGACGGTCACCGCGCCCGCCACGATGGTGAGCAGGGCGATCCCCCGGCCGTGCGCGGAGCCGGCGATGGGGTTGAAGACCTGCTCCACCAGCGGTCCGGCCAGGAGGAACCCGACCGGGACCAGCGCCCAGCTGAGCATCAGGTTGGTGGCGATGACCCGGCCCTGCAGGTCGAGCCCGACCTTCTGCTGCACGATGGAGAACCAGTGCGCGTTCAGGAACGCGGTGAGCAGCCCGATGAGGAAGAGCCCGATCGCGGGCAGCGCCGGGTGGGGCGCGATCCCGATGACGGCGAAGGCGACGCCCAGCGCCATGAAGGAGCCGAGGATGCCGTTGGTGCGCCGCGCCAGGCCGCCGGTCACCGTCATGATCAGGCTGCCCAGCAGGAGCCCGATGCCGGTCATCGAGAGCGCCACGCCCAGGCCGCGGGTGTCGGTGAGGCTGAGCAGCAGCGGCGTGGACAGGACCTCGACCATCGCGAACGGGAAGTTCAGGAACGCCGTGAACAGGATGATCGCCAGCAGCCCGTGCCTGCGGCTGATGTAGCGCCAGCCGCCGGTCACCTCCTGCCAGAACGGCTCCTCCCGCTTCTTGAACAGCGTGTCCGGGAACCGGACCGCCAAGGTCACGACGACCGCGAAGGCGAAGGTGGACAGGTCGATCAGGACGATGCCGCTCAGCCCGACGGCGGCCACGAGCGCGCCGCCGAGCAGTGGCGCCAGTACGGTTCCCGCCGCCTGCCCCAGCTGGGTCAGGCCGTTGGCCCTGCCGTAATAGCGTTTGGGCACCAACTGGGCCACGGCCGCCATGTAGGCGGGCTGGTGGAAGGCCGTCGACACCGCGCCGACGGCGACGATGAGGTAGACGTGCCAGAGTTGGAGCCCGCCGGTCCAGAGCAGGGCGGCCAGCGAGACGGAGGCGCACCCCGCCGCCGAGTCGGCGGTGATCATGACGAGTCTGCGGTTGAAGCGGTCCGCCACCGCGCCGGCGATCGGCGCCAGCACGACGGCGGGCAGCAGGGCCATGACCGAGACGAGGGCGAACATCGAGACCGACCGGGTCTGCTGGTAGGCCCACAGGCCCAGGCCGAACGTGGTCAGCCCGGTGCCGATCAGCGACACCAGCTGGCCGAAGGCCACCAGGGAGAACGTCTTCAGGCTGGCCTGCTGGTAGCGGGGCGGCAGCGGAGCCGCTGTCCGGTCGTCGCCGCCGAGGATCCCGGCCAGCTCGGGCGCCTGGTGCTTCTGGAAGTAGTGCCCGGCCTTGGGGATGACCTCCAGCGACACCGAGTCGGAGAAGGCATCCCACTCGCGGAAACGCTCCTCGTGCAGCTCGGTGGCGCGGTCGTTCTCGCCGACCACGCACACCAGCGGCGCCGACAGCTTCTTGATGGGCGCCTGGTAGAGCTCGGTGTAGTAGTCCTCACCCTCCTGGGTGTCGTGGAGGAAGACGCCCATGATGAAGTCGCGCTCCTGAGGGTTCAGCGCCTCGGTGAAGAAGCCCATGGCCCGCAGGAACTCCAGCGCCTGACGCTTGGAGGTCCACCGCTCCATCGGGAAGGTCCTGCGGAACCAGGCGAAGGCCTTGCCCGGCAGGCGGGGCGCCGGGAAGTGCCCGCCGATCACCACCTTCTCCGGCTCGACGCCCTCCTCCTCCAGCCTGCGGGCCAGCTCGACGGTGAGCGCGCCGCCCATGCAGTGGCCGTAGAGCGCGAGTGGCCCGTCGACCTTCTCCTTGATCTCCTTGACGCAGCCTTCGACGAGCTCGTGGAAGGGCAGCATGGGTTCGCCGGGGTTGCCGGTGTCGTGGCCGGGCGGCTCCAGCGCGAGCATGGTGATGTGCTCGGGCAGGGCCGCGGCCAGCGGCTGGTACGTGATCGCGCCGGCGCCCGCGAACGGCACGCAGACCAGGGTCAGCGAAGCCGCCGGACGCGGAGGCGTCAGTTCATGCAGGAGGCCGATGTCGTGCGATGAGCCGTCGAGCGTGGCGAACGCTCGGATCGTGGGGTTCTTGAAGAGGTCCAGCACGGTCGCCTGGATCCCCGAGTCCCGTACGGCGCGCACGGCCTTGAAGGAGTCGCCGCCCAGCGCGAAGAAGTCGTCGTCGATCCCGATCCCCTTCACGCCCAGGATCTGCGACCAGAGCTCGACCAGCTTGACCTCGGCCGGAGTCCGCGCCGCCGTGCCTTCGGCGCGTGCCTGGCCCACCGGCTCGGGCAACGCCTTGCGGTCCACCTTGCCGTTGGGGGTGAGCGGCAGCGCCTCCAGCGGCACGAACGCCGAAGGGATCATGTAGTCGGGCAGCTTGCGCCGCAGGTATTCGCGCCAGTCATGGTCGGAATCGGCGGCCAGGTAGGCGGCGATGCTCTTGTCCTCGTCCGAGCCGCGCACCACCACGGCCGCCTCGCGGACCGCCGGATGTGCCAGCAGGAGCGACTCGATCTCGCCCAGTTCGATCCGGTAGCCGCGGACCTTCACCTGCCCGTCCGCCCGGCCGAGGAACTCGATCGAGCCGTCGGCCCGGCGGCGGGCCAGGTCACCGGTCCGGTACAGCCGGCTGCCGTCCTGCCAGGTGACGAAGCGTTCGGCCGTCAGCTCGGGTTGGTGGAGGTAGTCGCGGGCCAGGCCCGCCCCGCCGATGTAGAGCTCGCCGACCACGCCGGTGGGAACCAGCTGCATCGCGGTGTCGAGCAGGTGGATCCGGGTGTTGGCGATCGGGTGGCCGATCGTGATCGGCCCGTCGGTGACGCGGGTGAGGGTGGACCAGATCGTGGTCTCGGTCGGCCCGTACATGTTCCACAGCTCGGCCACGCGCCCGCGCAGGCCGGTGGCCAGATCGGCGGGCAGCGCCTCGCCGCCGCACAGCGCCTTCAGCCCCGGCTTGCCCTCCCAACCCGCCGACAGCAGCAGCCGCCAGGTGGCCGGGGTGGCCTGCATGACCGTCGCGTCCTCCAGCAGGGCGGCCAGGCTCACCGGGTCGTAGGCCGCCTCGCGGCTCGCGATCAGCACGCGGGCGCCGACCGTGAGCGGCAGGAACAGCTCCAGCACCGAGATGTCGAACGCGGACGTCGTGACGGCCAAGAGCGTGTCCTGGCCGGTCAGGCCGGGCTCGCGGCTCATCGAGGTGAAGAAGTTGACGACCGAGGAGTGCTGGACGCGCACGCCCTTGGGCCGCCCGGTGGAACCCGAGGTGTACAGGACATAGCAGGGGTTCTGCTGGGTGGCCTGCGCGGGCAGCCGTTCCGGGCTCTCTTCCGGGAACCCCTCGTCGGTGAGGATCAGCTCGCCCGTGTAGCCGGTGTAGCGGCCGGCCAGCTCGCGCTCGGTGACCAGGACGCCGATGCCGGAGTGGTCGAGGATGTAGTCCTGGCGCTCCTGCGGGTACATCGGGTCGAGCGGCACGTACGCGCCACCCGCCTTCAGCACGCCGAGCAGGCTGACCAGCATCGTGGCCGACCGCTCCAGCGCGACGCCCACCAGCGTCTCGGGTCCCGTCCCCGCCGCCCGCAGGCGCCGGGCGACCCGGTTGGCTCGCTCGTCCAGCTCCCGGTACGTCAGCGAGACGCCCTCGAAGGTGACGGCCACGGCGTCGGGCGTCCGGTCGGCCTGGGCCTCCACCAGCTCGTGGATGCACAGGTCGGGCACCTCGACGTCCTGGCAGGCCAGCTGCTCCTCCAGCTCCTCGCCGGTGAGGAGGTCCAGGCCGGACAGCGCCGTCCCGGGCGCCGCGGCGATCGCGGAGAGCAGGGTCTCGTAGTGCCGCAGCAGCCGCCCGGCGGTGCCGGCGTCGTAGAGCGCGGTGTTGTACTCCAGCCGGCACAGCAGCTCGTCGCCCTGCTCGTAGACGTAGAGCACCAGGTCCACCTGGGCGGTGCCGGTCTCCACGGCCAGCTCCTCCACGGCCGGCCCGTTCATGTCCAGGTCGCTCTGGGGCAGGTTGAGCAGGTTGAACAGCACCTGGAAGAGCGGGTTGCGCGACAGGTCCCTGGGCGGGTTGAGCTCCTCCACCAGCTGCTCGAACGGCACCTCCTGATGCGCGTACGCGCCCAGGGCATACTCGCGCACCTGCGCCAGGAGCTGCGTGTACGGCATCGAGCCGTCCATCGCGGCCCGCATGACGAGCGTGTTGATGAAGCAGCCCGCGATGCCCTCGAACTCGGGGCGGGTGCGCCCGGCCACCGGCGAGCCGACGCAGATGTCCTCCTGGCCGCTGTAGCGGTACAGCAGCGTGTGGAGCGCGGCCAGCAGCGTCATGTAGAGCGTGGCGCCGCGCTCCTGGCTCAGCTTCCGCAGCCCCCCGGCCAGCTCCGCGGGGAGCACGTGGGTGGCGACCGCCCCCTCGAAGGTCTGCATCGGCGGGCGCGGCCGGTCCGTGGGCAGGTCCAGGCTGTGCGGGATGCCGCGCAGCCGCTCCTTCCAGAAGCCGAGATCGGCGACCTGCTCCCGCTGCCAGCGCGCGTAGTCGCGGTACCTGACCGGCTGCTCGGGGAGCGTCTCGCCGTTGTACAGCGCGACCAGCTCGGTCCGCAGCAGGGTGATCGACCAGCCGTCCACGACGATGTGGTGGAAGCCGAGCGACAGGACGTGGTGATCCGGGGCGAGCCGCAGCAGCCGGACCCGGAACAGCGGGCCGTGCGCCAGGTCGAACGGCTCGGCCGCGGCCTCGCTCAGCGCCCGTTCGGCGTCGTCGCAGTCCTCGACCGGCAGCGGCACCTCCCCTGCGGGCAGCACCACCTGCACCGGCTCGCCGTCCGGAGCGCGGAAGACGGTCCGCAGCGACTCGTGCCGCCGAACCAGCTCTCGCAGGGCGCCGTGCAGCCGCTCCACGTCCAGCTCGCCCCGCAGGTCCAGCGCCGTGGCCACGGCGTACGCGGCCGAGCCGTGCACCTGGTCGATGAACCACATGCGCCGCTGGATGAACGAGACGGGCGCGGGACCGGGATCCTCGACGACGGGGATCACCTCGCGGGCTCCCACCGAAGCGACGGCCGGGACCAGCGCGGGGGCGGGCGCCGCGGCGACGAGCGCGCGCTGGCCGGCCAGCGTCGGATGCTCGAAGATCGCCTCGATCGGCAGGCCGAGGCGGGAGGCGAGCTGGGTGGCCACGAGGGAGTCGCCGCCCAGGCCGAAGAAGTCGTCCTGCGGGCCGGCGGGCACGATGCCGAGCACGTCCTGCCAGGCGGCGGCGACCGCGTCGAGCTCCTGGACCGCCCGAGCCTGCGCCACCGGCTCCGCTGCCGTCAGCGGTGCCGAAGCCGCCGCCGCGATCTCGAAGCGCCGGGCGCGCGGCCCGATCCAGAAGCGCCGCCGCTCGAACGGGTACGTGGGCAGCGGCACCCGCCTGCCCGGCGGGCCGAACGCCGTCCAGTCGATGCCGGCACCGCTCACCCACAGCCGTCCGATGCCTTCCAGCAGGGCGGACTGCCCGCTGTCCGGCTCGGTGAACGGGGCGACCGCCGCCTGGCCTCCCTGGCGGCGGACCAGGGTGGTCAGCGTACGGCCCGGCCCCGCCTCGATCACCGCGGCGTCGGCGGCCACCAGGGCGCCGGCGCAGTCGGCGAACCGCACGGTCTCCCGCAGGTGGCGCACCCAGTAGGCGGGGTCCTTGGTCTCGGCGCCGGACGCCCAGCCGCCCGTGACGTTGGACAGGTACGGCAGGTCCGGCGCCCCCAGCTGCACCGAGGCGACCTCGGCGGCGAAGGCGTCGAGCACCGGATCCAGCATGGCGGAGTGGAAGGCGTGGGAGGTGCGCAGCGCGCGGCAGGCGACGCCCTGCCCCGCCAGCCGCCGCTCCAGCTCGGCGACGGCCTGCTCGGGGCCGGCCAGGACGCACAGCTCGGGGGCGTTGACCGCGGCCAGCGAGATGTCCTCGCCGAGCAGGTCGCCGACCTCGGACTCGGGCAGCGGCACCGCCAGCATCGAGCCGGGGGGCAGGCTCTGCACCAGGCGGCCGCGGGCGGCGACCAGGCGCAGCGCGTCCTCCAGGGTGAAGACCCCGGCCAGGCAGGCGGCGACGTACTCGCCGATGCTGTGCCCGGCCATCATCGCCGGGCGGACCCCGCGCTCGATCAGTGCGCGGGCGAGCGCATACTCGGTGACGAAGAGGGCGGGCTGGGTGAGCCAGGTCTGGTCGAGATCGCCGGCCTCGCCGTACAGGACCTCGCGCAGGTCGAGGCCGAGGTGCGGCTCGAGGAGGCCGGAGCAGGCGTCGACGGTGGCGCGGAAGACGCTCTCCGATCGATACAGGCCCGCGCCCATCCCGCGGCGTTGCGCGCCCTGGCCGGGGAAGAGGAAGGCGATCTCGCGCGGGCGTGACTCGCCCGCGACGAGCTCGGCGTCCTGTGCCGACCGGTGGTCCTCGGCGACCAGGATGCCGCGGTGCCGCAGCTGGCGGCGGCCGTGCCGGAGGGTGGCGGCGACCTCGCCCAGGTCCGCGTCCGGATGCGCGGCCAGGTGGGCGCGCAGCCGCGTGGCCGTCTCCGCCAGCGCCGAGTCGCCGGCGGCCGACATGACGAGCAGGTGCGGGCCGGCCGCCGGCGGGGCGGCGGGTTGTTCGGGCGCCTCCTCCAGCACCACGTGGGCGTTGGTGCCGCCCATCCCGAACGCGCTGACGCCCGCCCTGCGCGGTCCCTGGCCCTGAGGCCATTCCGCGCCGGCGGTGGGCACGTAGAACGGGCTGAAGTCGATGCGCGGGTTGGGCGTCGCGAAGTTGACCGTGGGCGGCAGCGTACGGTGCTTGAGCGCCAGCACGGTCTTGATCAGCCCGGCCATCCCGGCGGCGGCGTCGGCGTGGCCGATGTTGGACTTGACCGAGCCCAGCGCGATCGGCCGATCCCCGGTGAAGACCTGGGAGAGCGCCGCGACCTCGATGGGATCGCCGAGCGCGGTGCCCGTGCCGTGCGCCTCGACGTAGCCGATCGTGCCGGGGTCCACGCCGGCCGAGGCCAGCGCCGCGGTGATGACCTCGGCCTGCCCGTCCACGGCCGGCGCGGTGTAGCCGATCTTCCGGGTGCCGTCGTTGTTGACCGCGGAGCCGCGTACGACGGCGTGGATGGGATCGCCCGCGGCGAGGGCGTCCTCCAGCCGCTTCAGCACGACGATGCCCACCCCGCTGGCGCCGATCGTGCCCTGGGCCTCGGCGTCGAAGGGCCGGCAGTGGCCGTCCGGCGAGCCGATGCCGCCGCTCTGGTAGAGGTAGCCGCGGCGGCTCCAGGCGTTGACCCGCACCGCCCCGGCCAGCGCGAGGTCGCAGTCGCCCGCGATCAGGCTCTGCCTGGCCAGGTGGAGCGCGACCAGCGAGGTGGAGCAGGCGCTGTTGACGCTGACGCTCGGCCCGCGCAGGTCGAGCTTGTACGAGGTCCTGGTCGGCAGGGAGTCCTTGTCGTTGCCGAGCATGACCTGGTACTCGCCCACGGCCCTGAGCACGTCGGGCGCGGCCAGCAGGTTCTCGATGTAGTAGCTGCTCATCGCCGAACCGGCGAAGACGCCGATGCGCCCCGGGTGGCGGGCGGGGTCGCAGCCCGCGTCCTCCAGCGCCTCCCAGGCGGTCTCCAGGAACAGGCGCTGCTGCGGGTCGAGGATCTCGGCCTCACGCGGCGTGAACTCGAACAGCGTGGCATCGAACAGGTCGATGCCGTCCAGCACCGTCCCCGACCTGACGTAGGCGGGGTCCGCCAGCCGGTCGGGGTCCTCGCCGTCGGCGAGCAGCTCCTCGTCGGTGAAGTCCTGTACGGCTTCGACGCCGTCGCGGATCGCCGCCCAGAACTCCTCCGGCCCGGTGGCGCCGGGGAAGCGGCAGGCCATGCCGACGATGGCGAGCGCGCCGCCGGCGGGCGCGGTGCTGGCGACCGCCGCGGGCGCCGGCGCGTCAGGGCTCAGGTAGGCCGTCAGCGAGGCGATCGTCGGGAACCTGAACAGGTCGGTGACCGTCAGGCTGAACCGCTTGCGCAGCCGCTCGTGCACCTGCAGGACCAGCAGCGAGTGGCCGCCCACGTCGAAGAAGTTGTCGTCGGGGCCGAAGGCGTCGCTGCCCAGCGCTTCGCGCCAGGCCCGGGTGACGAGCTGGGAGATCTGGTGACGCGGCATCTCCCCGGGCGCCTCGTCCCCGGCCATGGCCGCCGAGAGGACTCGCCGGAGATCTGCCACGAGATCGCGGATCGTCCCCGCGTGGAACAGGTCCGTGTTGTACTCCACGAGCCCGTCCAGGGTCTCGCGGACGCCCACGGTCAGGTCGAACTTGGCCGTGTGCTCGGCGATCTCCACGGGGGTGACCGCCAGCCCGTCCAGCTCCAGCGCCGCCGTGGCCTCGGGCAGCATGTTGAACATCGTCTGGAACACCGGGCTGCGGTCCAGGCGGCGCTCCGGGTTGAGCTCCTCCACCAGCCGCTCGAAGGGCATCCCCTGGTGGTCGTGAGCGTCGAGCACCGCGTCCTTGACCCGCTCGACCGCCTCGGCGAACGACGGATCGCCCGACAGGTCGGCGCGGATGGCCAGGGTGTTGGTGAAGAACCCGATCAGGCCCTCGAACTCGACCCTGTCCCGGTTGGCGATGGGCGTTCCCACCACCAGGTCCCGCCGGCCCGAGCGCCGGGAGAGCACCACCAGATAGGCCGCGAACAGCACCATGTAGGGGGTGGCGCCCAGGCTCCGGCAGTACGCCTTGAACTCCTCGCGCGGGAGGTCGAGGGAGAAGGGCAGCTCCGCGCCCGCGTACGTCTGGACGGCCGGCCGGGGCAGGTCCGCCGGCAGCTCGCTGATCGGCGGCGCGCCCGCCAGCGTCTCCCGCCAGAAGTCCAGATCCCGGCCGTAGTCGTTCTCTCGCTGCCAGATCGCGTAGTCGGGGTACTGCCGGGACAACGCCGGCAGCTCCCTGCCGTCGTAGAGCGCGCCCAGCTCCCGGCGCAGCACGTCCAGCGACCAGGCGTCGGCGACGATGTGGTGGAGCGTGAGGTGCAGGACGTGCCGGTCCGCGCCTTCGCGCTCCAGGTGCGCGCGGATGAGCGGGCCGGTGGTCAGGTCCATCGGCGTGCCGTCGGCGGCGTCCGCCAGGTCGATCGCCAGTGATCGGGCCACGATCTGGTACGGGCCGTCCTCGTCCATGGCGAACGTGGTGCGCAGGCTCTCGTGCCTGGCCACCAGGGCGTTCAACGCGCGGTGCAGCGCGTCGCGGTCGAGCGGGCCTTCGATGCGGAAGGCGAGCGGGATGAGGTAATGCGCGGCGCCCGGGGCCATCCGGTCCAGGTACCAGGCGCGGAGCTGGGTGAAGGACATCGGCAGCCGGGCGGGCCTGAGCGGCCCGGCCTGCGCCTGCTTCTTCTTGCGTAACGCTTCCAGGAGCTGGCGCTGCTGGTCTGACAGGCTCATTCGTCACCTTCCATCGACCGCAGCAGGGCCTCGGCCTCGTCATCTGAATACGCGGCGACCATGAGATAGAGCTCGGCCGCCGCCTCCACGTCCGGCGACGTGAGCTGGGCGGCGAGCTCGGCCACGGTCGGGTGGGCGAACAGCGTCCGCAGCGGCACCCGTACGTCCAGCGCCTCGTGCAACCGGGAGGCGATCCGGGTCGCGTTGAGCGAGTGGCCGCCCAGCTCGAAGAGGTTGTCGTGCCGCCCGACCGCCCCGCCCAGCACCTCCTGCCAGATGGCGGCGATGGTCTGCTCCACCGGGGTGAGCGGCGCCGCGACGGTCCGCACGCTCTGGCCGGGGTCCGGCAGGGCCTGCCGATCCACCTTGCCCGAAGGGTTCACCGGCAGGGCGTCCAGCGCGACGAACGTGCTCGGCACCATGTACTCGGGCAGCCGTCCGGCCAGGTAGGGACGCAGCTCGGGGGTCCCGTCGGCGACCACGTAGGCCACCAGCCTGCCCTCCAGAGCCATGACGAACGCCTCGCGCACGGCCGGATGCCCGGCCAGCACCGCGGCGATCTCGCCGGGCTCGACCCGGTAACCGCGGATCTTGACCTGGTCGTCCGCGCGGCCCAGGAACTCGATCTCCCCGGCCTCGTTGCGGCGGGCCAGGTCCCCGGTCCGGTAGAGCCGGCGCCCGTCCCGCCAGGTGATGAAACGTTCGCGCGTCAGCTCGGGCTGGCCGTGGTAGCCCCTGGCCAGGCAGGCGCCGCCGAGGTGCAGCTCGCCGGGGACGCCCTCGGGCACCTCGTGGCCCAGGCGGTTCAGGATCAGCGCCTGGACGCCGGTGACCGGCTTGCCGATGGGCGGCAGCCGGGGCCAGTCCGCCGGAGGACCGGTGAGCGTGTGGGCGATGTCGATGATCGCGCCCTCGGTCGGCCCGTACTGGTTGTGCAGCGTCATCCACGGCTTGACGAACCGCTCGAGCTGCGGGGTGACCTGGAGCTGCTCGCCCGCGGTGATCACCTCGCGCAGCGTGGCGGGCGGCTCGACCCCGGCGCCGGCCAGCGACTGCAGCGCCACGAAGGGGAGGAAGATCCGCTCCACGCGGGTCCGGGCGATGTGGTCGAGCAGGGCGGCCGGGTCGCGCCGGACCTCGTCGCTGACCATGATCAGGGTCCCGCCGTACGCCCAGGTGCTGAAGATCTCCTGCACCGAGACGTCGAAACCGAGCGCGGTGAACTGCAGGCTCCGGTAGGCGCCGCTGTGCCAGGCCATGAGGTTGGCGACCGGGCGGTGCGGCATCGCCACGCCCTTGGGCTGTCCGGTCGAGCCCGAGGTGAACAGGATGTAGGCCAGGTCGTCCGGGGTGACACCGCTGTCCGGCCGGTGTTCGGGCTGTCCGTCGAGGTCGGTGTCGACGTGCACGGGCCGCTCGTGCGGCAGGCCGCCGGCCAGCGCCCGGTGCGTCACCAGGACCGGGGTGTCGACGCGGCCGAGCACCTGGGTGAGGCGTCCCTCGGGGTAGGAGGGGTCGAGCGGCACGTACGCGCCGCCCGACTTCAGGATCCCCAGCAGGGCCACGGGCAGGTCCAGCGAGCGCCGTACGTGCAGGGCGACCGGCACCTCCGGGCCGACCCCGAGCCCGCGCAGCAGGTGGGCCAGCCTGTTGGCCCGCCGGTCGAGCTCGGCGTACGTGAGGGCGGCGCCCTCGAACTCGACGGCGACCGCGTCGGGGGTCCTGTCGGCCTGCTCCTCGAAGAGCCGGTGCAGGCACTGGTCGCGCCCCCGGCCCGGGGGCTCGTGCTCGCGGGCGAGCAGCGCGGCGAGCGGCGCCGCCGGGTCGGCCGCCACCTGCTCCAGGACGCGCACGTAGTGGCCCAGCAGCCGCTCCGCGGTGGCGCGCTCGAACAGGTCCGTGGCGAACTCCAGGCTCATCTCCCGCCCTTCGGCGTAGAGCACCAGGTCGGCCTTGGCGCCGCCGTTCTCGACCTCCTCGAGGATCCGGAAGGTCACCCCGTCGCCCCGCCTGGCGTCCGCCGGCTCCTGCATCGCGAACATCACGTCGAAGGGCGGCCGGCCGTCGGGGCACAGCTCTCGTACGATCTCCTCGAGCGGCACGTCCGAAGGCGTGGCCAGGACCGTCGCCCGCACCTGTGCGAGCAGCCGCTCGAACGTCGGATCGCCGTCCAGACGGGTCCTGACCGGCAGCGTCTCCACGAAGAAGCCGATCATCGAGTCCGCACCCGGCGTCTCCCTGCCGGAGAACGGCACGCCCGTCACGATGTCGTCCTGACCGCTGTAGCGGTGCAGCAGCGCCTGGAAGGCCGCGAACAGCACCATGAACGGGCTGGCCTGGGCGCGCCTGCCCAGCGACTCCAGCTCGGCGAGCAGCCCGTCCGGCAGCGTGGCCCGGACCCGGCCGCCGCGCCGGGACAGCCCTGCCGATCCTGGGGCCGATCCTGGGGCCGACCCCGGGGCCGGTCCCGGGCCGTCCGCGGGCAGCCCCAGCCGCTCGGGCGGCGAGTCCAGGACCTTCCTCCAGTACGGCAGGCCGTCCAGGCTCTGCCCGCGCCGGTACGGCCAGGCCGCCGCAGGCAGGCTCTCCCCGGCGTAGAGCCGCGCCAGCTCGTCCAGGAAGACCCCGGCCGACCAGCCGTCGAAGGCGATGTGGTGGACGGTCACCAGCAGCCGGTGCCGGTCGTCGCCGAGCCGGAGCAGCAGCGCCCGCAGCACGGGACCGTCGCGCAGGTCGAAGGGGTCACGCGCGTGGTGCAGCGCCAGGGCGTGCGCGCCACGCGGGGTGGCGTCCATGACCTTGATCCGTACGGGCGCCGCTTCGCCGATCACGGGCACCGGCTCGCCGTCGCGCTCTTCGTAGCGGGTGCGCAGGGGCGGATGCCTGCGCACGATCTCGTTGATCGCGTTCTCCAGGCGCCCGGTGTCGAGGGGGCCGTCCAGGGCGAACAGGATGGGCACGTTGTACTGCGAGCCGGGCGCGACCTGGTCGATGAACCAGAGGCGGCGCTGCGCGGGCGTGAGCCCGCCCTCGGCCGCGGTGACGGCCGTCGCCTCCGGCAGGTCGTCGATCGCGTGGGCGAGGGCGGCGAGCGTGAGATGTTCGAAGAGCATCCGGGGCTCGACCGGCTTGCCCAGCTTCTCGAAGGCGCGGGCGGCGATGCGCATCGCCAGCAGCGACTGGCCGCCCAGTGCCAGGAAGTCGTCGTCGGCGCCGATCGGCCCGGCGCCCAGGACGTCCTGCCAGATCTCGGCGAGCAGCGCCTCCGTGGGGGTCGCGGGCGGCGTGATCGAGCGGGGCGCGCGGACCGGGTCGGGCAGCGCGGCCCGGTCCACCTTGCCGTTGCCGGTCAGCGGGAGCTCGTCCAGGAAGACCCAGGCCGTGGGAATCATGTAGTCGGGCAGGAACCGGCGCAGGTGGGCGCGGGCCTCCTGCTCGGTCGCCGTGCCCACGACGTAGGCGACCAGCTCGTGGCCGCGGACGGCGGTGGTGGCGGCACGCACCCGCTCGTGACGGCCGAGCACGGTCTCGACCTCGCCGAGCTCCACCCGGTTGCCGCGGATCTTGACCTGGTCGTCGAGGCGTCCCAGGAACTCGATCTCGCCGGCCCGGTTGCGGCGGGCCAGGTCGCCGGTGCGGTAGAGCAACTGCCCGTCGCGATCGCGGACGAATCGCTCGGCGGTGAGGTCGGGCCGGTCGAGGTAGCCCAGGCCGACGCACACGCCGCCGAGGTGGATCTCGCCTTCGTCGACCGGCCGCATCTCCTCGTTCAGGAGGCGGACGGTGACGCCGGGCAGCGGCGAGCCGAGCGCGGGCGGGCGGCTCTGACCGTCGTGGACGGGCACCTCGCCGGCGATGGCGTTGACGGCGCATTCCGCCGGGCCGTACAGGTTGATGAGGCGGAAGGGCAGCCCGGGCCTCGGGTAGGTGGTGAGGCGATCACCGCCGGTGCTCAGCGTCGCGAGCTTGGTCTCCTCCGGCCAGGACAGGCCGAGCAGGCCCTCCGCGATGGGAGTGGGCGCGTAGCAGGTGGTCAGCTCCTGATCCACGATCCAGTCGCGGAGCGCGGGCAGCGAGAGCCGGATCTCCTCGGTGGGGATGACCATCGTGGTGCCCGCGGTCAGGCACATCCAGATCTCCCAGACCGACGGGTCGAAGTTGGGGCTGGTGAGCAGCGAGGCACGGCCACCGAGGCCGAAGGTCTCGTGGGACCACCCGATCAGGTTGGTCAGCGCGCGGTGGGGGACGAGCACGCCCTTGGGCGTCCCCGTCGAGCCGGAGGTGTGGACGACGTAGGCGAGGTCGTCGGGCTCGACGTCGGGCGGGGGTGAGGCGTCCGCCTCGGCGGGGGTGTCGATCACCGGGATGCCGTCAGGGACCAGCGATCTCCACTCCGGCGCCGTGATCACGGCCGCGGCTCCCGCCAGCATGGCGTGGATCCGCTCCACGGGCGTGGCCGGGTCGATCGGCGCGAAGGCGACGCCCGCCTTCATCGCGCCGAGCTGTCCCGCGACCAGCCGGATGGAACGGCCGGCGAGCACGGCGACCCACCGCTGTCCGGTCATCGTGAGATGACGCAGCTGGGCGGCGATGCCGTTGGCCAGGCGATCTAACTGCCGGTAAGTGAGGTGTTCTTGCCCGGCCGAAACAGCGACCCTTTCGGGGGCCGCGTACAACTGCTCCTGGTAAAGGTGCAGAACAGATGCCAAGGGTGGTGCATCTGACGTCATTGTCACGCCTGCCGATTGTTGAGTTTTTTAGGACCCTTTGGGGGTGGGCCGCCGAACAGAATGACCTTGTCATTAGATCTCTGTCAACCATCTGGTGATCATGCGATCCAGAGGCGGCGGCGCTCGACCGGCAGGTGGCGTCTTCGATGCGCCCGGACACTCCTATACTTGCGCATCCGAGCAACGTTAGGACTCCTCATGCAGGATCTCGGATGGGCTGAAATCCTCATCATCGCCCTGGTCTTCGTGCTGCTCTTCGGCGCGAAGAAGCTCCCGGAGACGGCCCGCGCCGTCGGCCGGTCCCTGCGGATCTTCAAGGCCGAGGCCGGCAGGCTCCACGACGACGAACCGGCCGAGCCGCCGCCCTCCGGCCCGACGCTGGAGGAGCAGGCGCGGCGGCTGGAGGAGCGGGCGGCCAGGCTGCGCGCGGGTATGCGGGAGGACGGGCAGGCCAAGCCGTGACGCCCTAGACTGGGCGGCTATGTCCGGAGGAGGAGTGACGGTGGCGATGGGGGAGGTCGGCGACCCGCCCGCCGACGTGCTGGCCGAAGCCGCGGCCGCTTTCGGGTTGCTGTCGTCGCCTCCGCGGTTGCACATCGTCTGGGCGCTGGCACAGGGCGAATGCGACGTGACCGGGCTGGCCGAGCGGGTGGGCGGCGCGCTTCCCGCGGTCAGCCAGCACCTGGCCAAGCTGAAGCTGGCCGGACTGGTGCGGTCGAGGCGCGAGGGGCGCCGGGTGGTCTACCTGATCGACGATCAGGACATCGTCGCCACGGTCCAGGTGCTGGTGGGACGCCTTGCCGAGCGGGCGGGCCGCCCGGGGGGACAGGCCCGTGGTCTGGGCGCCTGAGGCGCCGAGCACGCCGTCCCGGCCGGCCGGGGACGAGGTCGCGTCCCTGAGCAGGCTGCAGGTGCTGCGGCTGCTGGACAGCGGGCCGCGCGGCCTGGTGGAGGCGGAGGCCGAGTCCCGGTTGCTCCGCCACGGTGAGAACGTCCTTCCCGGTCGTCGTCCCGTGTCCTGGCCCCGGCGGCTGGCGCGCAGCCTGCGGGACCCGTTCACGATGGTGCTGCTCGCGCTGGGGGTGGTGTCGGCCCTGATCGCGTCCTGGGGCACGGCGGGCGTCATCGTGCTCCTGGTCGTGGCCAGTTGCGTGCTCCGCTCCAACGGCGAATACCGGGCCGACCGCTCGACCGCGGCGCTGCGGGAGCTGGTGGCCACCACGGCGACGGTCCGGCGGCGTGCGTCGGAGGACGCCGAGCCGTGGGAGCGGGAGATCCCGGTCGATCAGCTCGTACCGGGCGATGTGATCAAGCTGGGGCCGGGCGACCTGGTGCCGGCCGACGTCAGGTTGCTGCGTGCCAGGGGTCTGACGGTGCACCAGGCGCCGCTGACCGGGGAGTCGGCCCCGGTTCCCAAGCGGGCGCTCGACCTGCCCGAGGGTGACGATCACCTGTGTCGGCAGGGAAGCAGCGTCGTCTCGGGGAGCGCGCTGGCGGTGGTGGCGGCCACCGGCGCGGACACGATGCTCGCGGGCACTTCCGCCGCGCCGGTGCGCAGGTTGTCGGCGTTCGACCGTTCGGTGAACGGCATCTCCTGGACGCTGGTCCGGCTCATGGTGATCATCCCGCCGGTGGCGCTGGTGGCCAACGCGGTCCTGCGCGGCCGGGGGCTGGAGGCGCTGCCGTTCGCGGTGGCGGTGGCCGTCGGGCTCACGCCCGAGATGCTGCCCGTCGTCGTGACCACCGCCCTGGCCAGAGGGTCGGCGTTGCTGGCGCGCAGCGGCGTGATCGTCAAGCGGCTGGCCGCGCTGCACGACGTGGGCGCGATCGACGTGCTGTGCATGGACAAGACCGGCACGCTCACCCGGGACCGTCCCGTGCTCCGGGACTCCATCGGCCCGGACGGCGGTCCGGACCCCGAGGCGCTGCGCTGGGCCGCGATCAACAGCTTCTGGACGCTGCACCTGGCCGACCCGCCGGTGCCCGACGCCCTGGACGAGGCGATCCTGCTCGGCGCGCCCGACCATGGGGACGTCGAGGGCGTGGACGCCTCGCCGTTCGATCCGGTGAGCCGCGTCTCGTGCGCGCTCGTGCACGACGGCGGCGCGCACCGCGTCGTGGTCAAGGGCGCCGTGGAGCCGGTGCTGGAACGTTGCACGCTCAGCCCGCCGGATCGCCTGCGGGCCGTCCGCCTGGCCGACCGGCTGGCCGAGGAAGGGCTGCGGGTGCTCGCGGTCGCTGTGGCCGACCGCCCTGCCGTCCACCGCCTGGGCGAGGAGCGCGGGCTCTCCTTCGCCGGCTTCGTCACGCTGGCCGACGAGCCGTCGCCGGAGGCGCCCGGGGCCCTGGCGGCGCTCTCCCGCCGCGGGATCACTCCCAAGGTGCTGACCGGCGACCATCCGGCGACCGCCGCCCGTACCTGCCGGGACCTGGGCCTGAGCGTGGGCGCGGTGGTCAACGCGGGCGAGCTGGCGGACCTGGCCGACGCCGAGCTGGCCGAGGCCGTCGGCCGGGCGACGGTGGTCGCCCGCTGCACCCCGGAGCAGAAGGCGCGGGTCGTACGCGCGCTGCGCGCCTCAGGCCACACGGTCGGCTTCCTCGGCGACGGCGTCAACGACCTGGCCGCCATGCGCGCCGCCGACGTCGGCATCTGCCCGAGGGGGGCGGTGGACGTCACCCGGGAGGCGGCCGACGTCGTGCTGGCGGCCAAGGATCTCGCCGCGGTCGATCACGCGGTCGCCGCCGGGCGGCGCAGCACCGGCAACATCGTCACCTACCTGCGCATGGCGCTGTCGTCCAACGTCGGGAACGTGATCGCGATGCTCGCGGCCGGGCTGGCGCTGCCGTTCCTGCCGATGCTGCCCGTCCAGGTGCTGGTGCAGAACCTGTGCTTCGACGCCGCGCAGCTCGCCCTCGCCTTCGACCGGGCCGACCCGGCCGTCCTGCGCCGCCCTCTCCGGCTCCGGCCGCGTGCCATCCTGCGCTTCGTCGTCGGGTTCGGGGCCCTGAATGCCGTGGCGGACCTCGTCACGTTCGCCGTCCTGACCTGGGTGCTCGGCGTGGAGGGGGCGCCGGCCTTCCACACCGGCTGGTTCATCGAGAACATGCTCACCCAGGCCGTCATCATGCTGCTGCTCCGCCCCATCAGCGGGGTGTCGCGCCCGCTCGGGCTGGCCACGGGCGCGCTCGCCGCGGTCGGCCTGCTGTTGCCGCTCTCGCCGCTGGCGGGCGCGTTCGGGCTGGTCGCGCTGCCTGCCACGAGCTACCTCTGGCTGCTGGCGGTGGTCGGCCTGTACGGCGGCACGTTGCTGGCCATCACCCGCCGGAGATTCCGGGACAGAGGCCGCAGAACGCCATAGACGCCACACTTGTTTTATAGTTGCGCAATACAGCAAGTGTCATGGCGTCTGGAGGAACCCCTTTCGTGGATGGTTATTGGGTGCAACTCGCCCTGGTCGCGGTCCTCATCGTGATCAATGCGGTGTTCGCCGGAAGCGAGCTCGCGCTGGTCTCCCTGCGGGAGGGCCAGCTGCGCCGCCTGGAGCAGCACAGCAGCGGAGGACGGGTGCTGGCCAAGCTGGCCCGCGACCCGAACCAGTTCCTGGCGACCATCCAGATCGGCATCACCCTGGCCGGATTCCTCGCCTCGGCCACCGCGGCGGTGACCCTGTCCGAACCCCTGGTGCCGCTGCTGTCCTTCCTCGGCGGCGCGGCCGGTCCGGTGGCGATCATCCTCGTCACCCTGGTGCTGACGTTCCTCACCCTGGTGTTCGGCGAGCTGGCGCCCAAGCGGGTGGCGATGCAGCGCGCGGAGACCTGGGCGCTGCTGGTCGCCCGTCCGCTGAGCGTGCTGGGGAGCATGTCGCGGCCGGTCATCTGGGCGCTGGGCAAGTCCACCGACCTGACGGTCCGGTTGATGGGCGGGGACCCCGACCTGCACCGGGAGGAGATGAGCCCGGAGGAGATCCGCGATCTGGTCAGCGTCCATCGCGGTTTTACCCCGGAGCAGCGGCTGATCATCTCCGGCGCCGTCGAGATCACCGAACGGGTGCTGCGCGAGGTCCTGGTGCCCCCGCGCCAGGTGTTCACGATCGAGGCCGGCACCCCGCTCCGGCAGGCCGCGGCCGAACTGGCGGCATCCGGGCACTCGCGCGCGCCGGTCGTCCGGGGGCGCAACCTGGACGACACCCTCGGCATCGCCAACCTGCGCGACCTGCTCACCCAGGACGCCGAGGCCGCCGCCGACGTCGCCCGGCCCGCCCTGGTCCTCCCCGAGAGCCTGCACGTCTCCGACGCGCTGCGCCGCTTCAAGGCCGAACGCCAGCAGTTCGCCCTCGTCGTCGACGAACGCGGCGCCGTGGATGGCATCGTCACCCTGGAGGACCTCCTCGAAGAGGTGGTCGGCGAGATCTACGACGAGACCGACAGCGACCTGGAGACCGTCCAGCGCGGCGACGACGGGACGCTGACGATGCCCGGCGGCTTCCCGGTGCACGACCTGCCGGACGTGGACGTGCACCTGGAGGGGCAGCCGGAGGGCGACTACACCACCGTCGCGGGCCTGGTCCTGGCCGAGCTCGGACGGGTGCCGACCGCGCCGGGCGAGTCGGTGACCGTGACCGGCTGGCGCATCGAGGTTCTCGGGGTCGAACGCCACGCGATCACGCAGGTCCGCCTGCATCCGGTCGCCGTACCCGACGCCGCGGAACAGGACGCGTAGACCGGGGCGGCGGATCCGGCCGTAGCCGAGCCGGCCTGTTAGCCGCGCGGGACCGGCAGCCCCAGCCAGACCGCCTCCTCGGCCCGGCGCACCCGCGCCGGGCCGAGGAGACCCCCGCTACCAGTCGCCCTTGTAGAGCTGGCCGCGGACCGCGCCGCCGGGGAATTTGGCGTTGTGCAGGTTGGCGTACCAGTTCTTGGGGTTCTTCCAGATGCGGCGGGCGGTGGCGGTGTCGGTCTTGGAGCTGCCGGCCAGGCCGTTGACGCTGGGTGGCAGGCCGTCCTTGGCCTCGAAGAAGGGGACGACGACGGGGCCGTTCTTGCCCTTGGGGGCGCGGTGGACGTGGGCGGCGGTGGGGGTGTCGACGTGTTTCCAGGTGGCGGCGAACCAGACGCGGTCGCCTTCGGGCTGGACGAGCCAGGCGGCGCGGCCGTTGTGGTCGCCGACCTTGGTGCCGGGGGCGGGGATCTCCTGCTTGCCGTCGGCGCGGGTGGTCAGGGTGCGGCCGAAGCCGTGGGCCAGGATGCTCTCCAGGGCGACGGGGCGGATGCGCTGGAGCTGGGCCCGTACGGCGCCGCCGGCGAAGTCGGCGTTGTGGAGGTTGGCGTACCAGCCCTGGGGGTTGTTGAGGATGCGGCCGAGGAGGTTGAGGTCCTTGACGATGACGGTGCCCTTGATGGCGTGGAGCTGGGCCGGCAGGGCGGTGGTGATGAAGGGGATCTTGACCTCGCCGTTCTGGCCGGCGTTGCCCTTGTGGATGTGGAAGCCGCTGGGGGCGTTGACGTTGCTCCAGCGGACGGCATAGTCGACGCGGTTTCCGTGGATGCGGAAGACCGCGAGCGCGCCGCCGTCGTCATCGCCGACCTTGGTGCCGGGTGCGGGCACTTCGTTCTTGCCGGCGAGGCTGGCGGCCAGGTAGACGGGAGTGCTGGTCTGCGCGGCGGCCGGTGGCACGGGAGCGGCGACCAGTGCGGTGGTGACGGCCAGGCCAGGAAGAACGAGGGTGCGCTTGTTCATGAATCGGCCCTTGGTTAGGTGATTGCTTACTCCTGGGAGGTACGGGCCGATTCATGAACTTGGTTCAACGGTTCTGCGTCACCATGTGACGGGCAGCTCGTGCATCCCGTAGACGCTGGCCTCGTCCTTGAACGAGAGCTGCTCGGCGGGCACGGCCAGCCGCAGGTCCGGGATCCGCCTGAACAGCGAGTCGAAGACGATCTCCAGCTCCACGCGGGCGAGGTTCTGGCCCAGGCACTGGTGCGGGCCGTAACCGAAGGCCAGGTGGCTGCGGGCGTCGCGCTCGATGTCGAACGCGTCGGGGTCCGCGAACACCTCCGGATCCCGGTTGCCGGCGTTGGCCAGCGTGAGCACGCCCGCCCCCGCGGGGATGACCGCGCCGCCGAGCTCCACGTCCTCGGTGGCCACCCGCATGATCGCGAACTCGGCGATGGTGAAGTGCCGCAGCAGCTCCTCGACCGCGCCCGGCGTCTTGCTCGGGTCCTCGCGCAGCGCGGCGAGCGTGTCGGGGTGGCGCAGCAGCATGTACGTGCCCAGCGAGATCATGTTGGCCGTGGTCTCGTGCCCGGCGATGAGCAGCAGGAACGCCAGGCTGAGCAGCGCGCCGTGGTCCACCTCGCCGCTCTCGCGCTGCTTGACCACCTGGCGGCCGAGCAGGTCGTCGGTCGGGTCCTCCTCCTTGGCCCTGATCAGCTTGTCCAGGTAGACGGCCAGCTCGAAGGAGGCGTGGTGGCGCTCCTGCGGCGTGGCGGCGCGGTTGAGCAGCTGCGCCGAGTGCGTCTGGAAGAAGTCGTGCTCCTCGTACGGCACGCCGAGCAGCTCGCAGATCACCAGCGAGGGCACCGGCAGGGCGAACGCCCGCACCAGGTCGACCGGGCGGGGGCCGTCCAGCATGGCGTCGAGGTGCTCGTCCACGATCTGCTGGATGCGCGGCCGCAGGGCCGCGATGCGCCTGAGGGTGAACTCCCCGATCACGGCGCGTCGCGCCGGACCGTGCTCGGGCGGGTCCATCTCCAGCATCATCTTGGGCAGCGGCGACTCGCCGGGCGCCATCTCGCCGCTCAGCCTGGGGGCGTTGGGATGGCGGCGGTCGGCGCTGAAACGCGGGTCGCTCAGGACCGTACGGATGTCCTCATAGCGGGCGGCGACCCAGGCGTTCGAACCGCCCGGCAGCGCGACCTCGGTGACCGGCTGCTCACGCAGGAGGCGAAGGTGCTGCTCGGGCGGCGCGTACGGGCAGGTGCGGGTGATCTGGAGCGTCTCAGCGGAGTCAGCGGTCACGGTTGTCCCCAATCAGCGTGCCATTCCCAAATTTCCCTACATCTGTAGGCTAACCTACAGATGTAGGGCACAGTACACTGAGGCGTGGCCCTCACCAGAGACAGAAAGAGCGACCTGAGCGACCCGCGGGTGCGCCGCACCCAGGCGGCCCTGCAACGCACGCTGATCGACCTCGTCCAGGACGGCGACCTGTCCAGGATCAGCGTCGCCGATGTCGCCGAACGCGCCGGGGTGAGCCGCTCCACGTTCTACGACCACTACCGTGACGTGCACGAACTGGCCGAGGCGGCGTGCACCACGATGATCGACGACCTGATCGAGGCCATCCCCGACCCCGGTGTCCGGGACGTCCCGGACGACGCCCCCGACACGCTGCTGACCTTCTTCGCCCACCTCGACGAGCACGCCGGCCTCTACCGCAGCGTGCTCGGGCCCCAGGGCAGCGCGCGCGTCATCGACCACGTGCGCCGCCACGCCACCGTCGCGGCCTACGTCGGCGCGCGCCGCAAGGCCACCGGGGACGACACCCCGACCGACTTCACGATCCGGACCCCGCATGACGTGCCCGCCGCGTTCACGGCGGGCGCGCTCATCGGCGTCGCCACCGACTGGCTCCAGCACGACTGCCCGCGCTCACCCGCCGAGATGGCGGACCTGACCCGCCCGCTGCTGATGGCCGTCTACCGAGGGGACGACCACCCCCAGGCCTAGGGAGGGGTCAGCCGGCGGACACCGAGAAGCTGTTGGTGACGAAGTCCATCCCTCCGCTGGAGGAGGTGATCTCGTAGCCGAACTGCACGTTGCCGAGCGTCACGTCACCCATCCAGCCGTTGGTGCGCAGCCAGTTGAGCACCGCCTTGACGTCCACGGTGCCGGAGTTGGTGTTGCCGGTCCTGACGAACGAGAAGACCTGGTTGGCGCCGTTGCTGCCGCGGTAGACGTCCCAGCTGTGGCCGCCCACCGTGGCGCCGGTCTGGCGGGAGCCGATCGGGCCGACGGCGCCGTGCTTGTTCATCCAGAGCATGATCTCGTACGCGTTGGCCGAGTCCCAGATGTCGTACGCCGTTGTGTACGAGCCGCCGTTCGGCACGGTGACGTTGAAGCTGCTGGTGGCGCTGCCGAGGGCGCTGATGCGTTTGCCGACGTACCTGGTGGCGTTCGGGTACGACTTCACCCCGCCGGTGTTGGGGTGGTTGGCCCACACGCCCCAGTTGCTGTAGGAGTTCGCCCAGATGGTCTGCGGGCCGGCGCCGCTGCCCCAGATGTTGTTGTAGAGCGTGTAGCCGCCGTTGGACCAGGTGCCCCATCGGTCGGTGGAGGACCAGGTGGCGGCCAGCGCGGGCGGGGCGAAGAGGACGGCGACCATCGCCAGTACGCAAACGGGGACGGCGGAACGCACGATCTTGCGCATGCTGGATCCCTTTCACGATTAGTTTGGCTGACGTCCAAACTAAATGACACTTTGCGCTTGTTGACTCGGCCAGTCAACCCCGGGTGAAACTTTCGCGGATGTTTTAGGCTTTACCTACGGGAATAATGGGTTTTATGAGCCTTCAGTTCCTCTGGTACATCCCCAACCAGGCCCGGCCGGGGCATCGCGGCGACGACGTCGTCGCGGACCACAACAGCCTGGAGACCCTCAGCGGCCACGCCAGGGCCGTCGAGGAGCACGGGTGGAGCGGGGCGCTCATCGGCGCCGGCTGGGGACGGCCCGACACCTTCACGGTCGCCACCGCGCTGGCCGCGCGGACGACGACGTTCCAGCCGCTGATCGCGGTCCGGCCCGGCTACTGGCGGCCCGCCAACTTCGCCTCCGCCGCCGCGACCCTGGACCATCTCACCGGGGGACGGGTGCTGGTCAACATCGTGTCAGGCAAGGACGACCTGGCGGCGTACGGCGACAGCGAGGGCGACCAGGCGCACCGCTACGCCCGTACCAAGGAGTTCATGCGGATCGTGCGCAAGCTGTGGACCGAGGAGAACGTCACCTACCACGGCGAGCACTTCAGCGTCACCGGCTCCACCGTGGCGCCGCGCACGGTCGTCCGGGGCGAACGCCGGCACCCCCGGCTGTACTTCGGCGGCGCCTCCGAGGCCGCCGAGAGGGTGGCCGCCACCGAGGCCGACGTCCAGCTCTTCTGGGGCGAGCCGCTCGACGACGTCGCCGAGCGGATCGAGCGGCTCCGGCGGCTCAGCGACGGGCTCGGGCGCGAGCACCCTCCGCTGGAGTTCGGGCTGCGGGTCACCACGCTGGTGCGGGACACCACCGAACAGGCCTGGGCCGACGCCGAGGCCAGGGTCGGGAAGATGGCCGGAGGCGGCATCTCGCGCGACCCGAACTGGCGCGCCGCCGTCGGCCAGCGGCGGCTGCTCGACCTGGCCGCGCGGGGAGAGGTGCTCGACGGCAACCTCTACACCGCCCCCGGCAGGTACGGGGGCGGTGGCGCGGGCAGCACCTGGCTGGTCGGCTCGGCCGAGGACGTGGCCCTGTCGCTGCGCAACTACCAGGCCCTCGGCATCACCCACTTCGTCCTCTCCGACACCCCCTACCTGCCGGAGATCAGACGCCAGGGCGACCGGCTCCTACCGCTGCTGCGCGGCTGACCCCGGCCGGGCCGGGCTGAGCTCACGGGACCGGCCGACGGGGTCGCGGCGGCACGTCCGTTTGGTGGGGTGCCAGGTGCCGTGGCGGCCGGCGCAGTGGGGCCGGGGCGGCTGGAGGCCGGGCTGGGCGGGGGTCGGCACGGGGCTCAGGGCGGCGGTGATGAGGAACGTGGCGGTCGTGGTGAGGGCGCCGGTGATGACGGCGAGGGCTGCTCTCGTTCCAGTTCTCATGGTGCTCCCGGTGTTGTGGTCTGCCGGGTTTGATGCTCGGTTGTCGGTGGTTGTTCGGAGTGTTGTTGCAGGTCGGGCAATGTATCCGGGTTTGTGGCTTATGTCGGGGAGGGCATTCCCGTGAACGGCGGGCGGGTGGCGGCCGTGGCAGCCACCCGCCCGTATCGCTAGGCGGCGCGATAGACGGCGATCTCGGTCATCGTCGGGGTGTACACCTCACTCGGCACCTTCCCGGTGAGCGACACCCGGAGCCGGGAGGTCGTGACGCTGCCGAAGCCGGTCACGGACCGGTCGTGCCCGATGCCGTCGGCGCGACTGGCGAACGTCACCCAGGAGCCGGTCCCGGCGTCCCACCGCCGCAGGTCGAACGTCTGGACCCGCGGGTTGGTGCCCGAGTCGGTGTACTCGTCCAGGTAGACCTCGTCGAAGGTGGTGGCCGTGCCGAAGTCGATGTCGAGCGTGATCGGGTAGGCGGCGTCGTCGGCCGCCGCCCAGCGGGTCGCCGGGTTGCCGTCGGTCAGGTTGCCGGCGACGAGCGTGCCGTTCTGGCCGGGGTGGGTCGAGCTGGCGGTGACCGGTTTGCCGAGGACGAGGTTGACCCGGCCGTCGCCGGGCTCGTTCTCGATGGGGTCGTCGTCGACCGGGTTGGTGACCTTCACGCCGATCGGGCTCTCCGCCATGCCGATGTCCGGCGCGTCGCCGTAGTAGATGTGGGTGCCCAGGAAGTCCTCGGTGCCCAGGTGGGGGTTGTAGCGGCCGGCGTCGATGAGCGGGGAATCGTCGCGGAGCTTGAAGTGCGCGGCGGCCGTCCGGATCCGGTCCACGCCCGCTCCGGTGACGTACTTCGCCGGGTCGCCGACGAACCTCGGGTCGGCGCGCAGGCCGGCCCGGTCGGCCGGTTCCTGGGTGGAGTGGGTGCCGCCGGCCTCGTAGTAGTCGTTGTTGGCGAACACCGCCTGGCGCAGGGCGCCCGTGCGGCGGTACCAGGGCGTCGGCCTCGTCGCGGAGGTGTTGTAGAAGATGTTGTTGAGGAAGTAGACCCTGCTCAGGAACGTCTCGTCGTGCATGTAGTCGAGGTCCGCGCCGTCGTACACGAAGGTGTTGTTCGTGAAGTAGGTCGGCGAGTAGTTCGTCGACAACATGTTCTTCACCAGCACGCCGTTGTCGTTGACGCTGAGGTTGTAGCGGGCGACCGAGTTGGAGCTGTTGCCCATGTACGCCATCCAGCCCGCGGCGTTGTCGTGCGAGTAGTTGAACTGGTAGGTGACGTTGAAGTTCGTGTACTCCAGGTCCCACGGGGTGCCGTCGTACTCGTTGTCCGGGCCGCCGTAGACCTCGTTGAACTGCATGACCGAGTCGGCCCCCGCCCACAGGTAGAGCCCGCAGGACACCGCGTTGTAGCGCTTGAGGAAGCCGTTGACCTCGTTGTACTCGACCGTCATGTTCTTGGCGTTGGCGAACTGGAACGCGCCCTGGCCGACGCTCTCCGCGTAGTTGTGGCCGATGTAGACGTCACGGCTGTACAGGTCGCGGGTCCGCACCCAGAGCTGCTCCCAGCCCTCGTGGAACTTCCCGCTCTCGTCGTACTGGCCGGCGTCGGCTCCGTCGGCGGCGAACCAGTTGAACGAGAACTGCACGGCGTGCAGCTCGACCTTCACGAAGGTGTTGTTCTCGATCCGGACGTCCTTGAAGTAGTAGCCGCCGGTGCCGTACGACTTGTAGCTCTTGCCGCCGAAGACCTGGAAGTTGACGCCGCCGTAGTGGATCTTCTGCCAGGTGCTGGGGCCGTCGAGGTCGTGGACGTACACGTTGGAGATGCGGAAGTGGTCCATGACGCTGTCCGCGCCGGCCGCCAGCAGGTCGGCGTTGATGGAGACCATGATGCCGTCGCGGACGTAGGTCCCCGTGGTGATGTCGGTGGCGAAGTTGTCGTCGTTGGACAGCTCGACATTGTCGATCTCGAAGTACTGCTGGTTGCGCAGCACGATGGCGCCGGTCCGGCCGACCGTGTCGGGGTTCTTCGTGCCGTCCGCCCTGAAGGGGCTCGGCACCCGGCCGTTCGTCGCGATGTACGGCCGGCGGGCCTTCGGGTCGCCGTAGGCCGAGATGGTGATCGGCTTGCCCGCGCTGCCCGAGCCCTTCGGCCACAGCTGCTCGTTGTTCCACTGCTCGCCGGCCTTGAGCAGGATCCGGTCGCCGGGCCTGAACGTCGTCTCGTTCGCCTTGGCCAGGGTGCGCCAGGCGGTCTGCGGCGAGGTCCCGGCCGCGCTGTCGCGACCGGTCGTGGCGTCGATGAAGTAGTCCTTGCCGCCCGTCGGGTTCGGCGTGTTGCCCGGGAAGTCCGCCTTCATGGCGGCGGCGGGGAAGCGGTCCGGGGTTGCGGCGGCGGCTGCGGCTGCGCTCGCGGCGGGCGCGATCGACCCCGCGAGCAGCGCGGCGAGCAGGACGGCGAGGCCCACGCGGAGCGCCCGGGCCACGGGCCGCCGGCGGGCGGGCGCGGGTAATGCGGCGGGGGGTGCGGTGCCGACAGGTTTCACTGTTGAACATCCTCTGCGTTGATGGCGTCCACCGCCGCCGTGTCGACCTTGAAGACGCTGCTGGCCACCCGGCGCTGGAGGAACTGGTCGAATCTCTCCTCGATGAGCGACTGCCGGATCCGCCGCGAGTACTCGGCGAACGCCGCGTCCTCGTCGACGGTCTTGCCGTTGAGCTGGTAGTACGTGATCTGGCCGGTGCCCGGGACCGGGCCGGAGATCTGGCCCGGCGCGAGCTTGCCCAGCATGGCCATGAGCTCCTGGTCGTGGGCGGCCGAGCCGCCGCCCTGCCGCGTGGCGGTCGTGAGCCTGGCGCCGGGCTCGCGGTCCGCGAGCTCCGCCAGCCGGCCGGCGGCGGCCACCCGCCGCTGGAGCCCGGCCGCGTAGCCGGCTGTGTGGTCGGCAGGGGCGCCGTCGGGCACCGGCACCACGAGCGTCGCGTACGTGTACGTGGTCGCGTTGGCGCTCCAGGAGTCCCGGTCGGCGTCGAACGCCCGCCGGACCTCGGCGTCGGTCACCCGGAGCGGGCCGTTCGCGCTGAGCCGCTGCTTCAGGCCCGTCGTGAGCCCGGTGAGCCGGTGCGAGTAATACTCCTCGGGGGAGAACTCCGCCAGGCCGTAGACCACCTGGCCCCTGGCGATGGCGTCGGCGCGCCGCTCGTTCTCGGCGGCCAGCTCGGCGAGGAAGTCCGCGTGGTCGACGGAGCCGATCAGGTGCTGCTCCTTTGCCAGGACGAGCGCCGTCTTGTCCCGCCGGATCTCGTCCAGCGCGCGGGCCGCGAGCCGCTGGAGCGCGGTCTTGTCGCCGGGCTTCGCGTTCCAGTCGATCGCGCCCTGGAGCCGGTACTGGTTGCGTAGCTCGTTCTCCACCTGAGGCGTCAGTCGGCGCATGTGGAAGAGCAGCTCGTCGCGGGTGACGGCGTGCCCGTCGAGGGAGGCGACCTCGTTCGTACGCTGGGCGAGCGCCACGCCGCCGAGCACCAGCGCGGCGAGTGCGGCCACCACGGCGGCGATGAGGACGGCGGTTCGGGGTGACCGGCTACGAACGGCGCCCTTTCCTGTGGCCTTCTTCACGAGGACGGCCTTCATGACGCTGCTCCGATCGCGGTCACGTGGGCGACGACGGGGGTGTCCCGGGCCTGCGGCACCTCGACCAGCACGGCGTCCACCTCGGCCGGCGTGAACGTCAGGATGCGCTGGTAACCCACCGCGTTCGCCTCCGCGAGCGTCGTCCACCGGCCGTCCCGGCGGCCCCGGACGACGACGTGCTCGATGCGCTGCCCGTGCGCGATGTCCTCGCCCACGACGACCGCCTCGACCAGGCCGGGCCGCGCGAACACGAGCCGCACGCCGGGCTGGGGGTCGGCGTCGTCCGGCCACCACGGCGTACGGCCCCCTCCGGGCCATGCGGTCGCGACGTCGCCCGCCGTACCGGACGACACCGTCACGGTCGCCTCCAGGCGCCGCGCCCGGAAGTCCTCGACGCGCCGCCCGAGCTGCTCCAGCACCGCCACGTCGGCCTCCCGCAGCAGCCCGTCACGGGCGGGCGGGACGTTGAGCAGGAAGCAGGAGTTGCCGCCGACGGCACGCAGGTAGATGGCGAACAGCTCGTCCGCTGGGCGGACCAGGGCGTCCTCGGCCGGGTGGTGGAACCATCCGGGCCGGATCGAGGTGTTCACCTCCGCCGGGTACCAGACCAGGTCGTCCTCGCGCCCCGCCAGGGCGGCGCGGCTGCCGAGGTCGAGATCGTCGCTGCGCACCAGCCGGGCGAACGTGCCGTCGTCCGCCTGCTGCGAGCGGTCCGCGATCCGCTCGGCGTCCAGCAGGGCCCGCGGGACGACGCTCCACTCGTCGGGGCGGGTGCTCCCGGCCTCGTTGCCGCACCAGCGGACGTCGGGGCCGCACACGCTGATGACCGCGTCCGGCTGCAGCTCGCGGACCACCGCGTAGTACCGCTCCCAGTCGTACACCTGGCGCCTGCCGTTCGGGCCCTCGCCGTTCGCGCCGTCCAGCCACACCGTGAACACCGGCCCGTAGCGGGTGAGCAGCTCGGTGAGCTGGGCGACGTAGAAGTCGTCGTACGCGCTCCCGCTGCCGTAGGAGGCCTCGGTGCGGTCCCAGGGCGACAGGTAGATCCCGAACCGCAGGCCGTGCCGCCGCGCCGCCTCCGAGACCTCCGCGACCACGTCGCCGCGGCCGCCGCGCCAGGGCGACGCGGCGACCGAGTACGCGGTGACGTCGCTCGGCCACAGGCAGAAGCCGTCATGGTGCTTGCAGGTGAGGATCACGCCGGTCATCCCGGCGGCCTTGAGCGCCCTGACCCACTGGTCGGCGTCGAGCCCTTCCGGGTCGAAGGCCGCCGGGTCGTCGTGCCCCTCGCCCCACTCCCGGTCCGTCATCGTGTTCATGCCGAAGTGGATGAACCCGTAGAACTCCATCGCCTGCCACGCGAGCTGGCGCTCGCTCGGCCGTACCGCCGTCAATGTCCGAAGGGTCATCGGAACCGCCGGTTGTACGAGGCCAGCACGGCCAGCAGCCCCACGAGTGCCGCGAGCATGATCGCGAGGCTCCCCCACCCGGCCGTCGTACGGGCGGCGACGACGACGGCGACGCAGACGGCCGCGACGAGCGTGCGAGCGGTGACGAGCAGCACGCTGCGCGTAGAATCCTTCATCACGGTTTCCTCTCTGGGAAACGGGCCGGTCAGCCCTTCACACCGCCGGATGCCATGCCTTCGATCAGCCGGCGCTGGATCAGCGCGTAGAAGATGAGGACGGGGACGATCACGATGACCATGCCGGCGTACAGCCGCCCGTAGTCGGCCGCCGCCTTCTGCGCGGTCATCAGGTTGAGCAGGCCCACCTGCAGCGTCTTGCCCTCGCCGGGCAGCAGGGTGAGCGCGATGATGAAGTCGTTCCAGTAGGCCAGGAAGTTGAAAAGGATCACGGTGGTGAGCGCCGGCCGCGCCATCGGCAGCATCACCCTGACCATGACCTGGAAGCGGGAGGCCCCGTCCAGGGCCGCGGCCTCCTCGTAGTCGGCCGGGATCGACCGGAAGTACGCGGTGAGCAGGTAGATGGTGAACGGGATCGACGTGGCCGCGTAGACGAGCGACAGGACCCCGGGGTTGTCGATGAAGAAGCCGTCGGGGAACACGTCGGCGAGCGCGCGGTCCCAGCCGACGAGCATGAGGAAGATCGGCACGACGATGTAGTTGACGTTGACGAACAGCCCGGCCAGCATCGCGACCTCGACGAGGCCGCGGCCGCGGAACTCGTACCGGGCGATGACGTAGGCCGCCGGGACGGAGACGGCCACGACGAACACCAGCCCGAGCACCGTGACCAGCACCGAGGTGAAGAAGTACTGGCCCATGCGCGCGGTGACGAACGCGTCGGCGTAGTTCTGGACGTGCAGGCCCTCCGGCAGCGTCCAGGGGCTGCCGTAGAACTCGCCCTTCTCCTTGAGCGAGGCGAGCAGCACCCAGCCGACCGGCACCGCGATGGCCAGGGCGATCGCGGTGACGAGCACGTAGGTCAGCGGCCTTCCGGCGCGCTTGATCGTGGTCATGGTGGCGGTCCTCAGAACTGGCGGGGCTCGCGCCGCGTCGCGCGGCTGACCAGCAGCGACACGAGGAACGAGAAGGCGAAGACGACGACGCCGATGGCCATCCCGTAGCCGTACGACGAGTTCGTGTACGCCTGCTTGTACATGTAGCTCAGCAGGACCTCGGAGGAGCCGTCGGGCCCACCGCCGGTCATCGCGCGGACCAGGACGAAGCTGAGGTTGACCGCGCTCATGACGAAGAACGTCAGCGTCGTGCGGAGGTTCTGCCAGATGAGCGGCAGCGTGATGGCGAAGAACTGCCGCCCCGCGGACGCGCCGTCGAGCGCGGAGGCCTCGTAGATCTCCTCCGGGATGCTCGCCATGCCGGACATGTAGAGGACCATGTAGTAGCCGAGCGACTGCCAGACCATCGCGATCGCGACCGACCAGATGACGAGCTGCTGGTCGCCGAGCCAGATCTGCTGCAGGCCGTCGAGCGACAGCAGCCGCAGGGTGCCGTTGAGCAGGCCGTTCTTCTGGTCGAAGATCGCGGAGAAGATCGCCGCGATCACGACCACGGACAGCACGCTCGGCACGTACAGGACGAACCGGTACACCGTCCGGCCCCGCAGCCGTTGCCGGGTCATGATCGCCGCGAGGAACAGGCCCGTGCCCATCGTCACGACGGTCACGACGACCAGGAGCGCGACGGTGTTCTGGAACGCGCGGACGAACTGCGCGTCCTCGAGCAGCCGGGCGAAGTTGCCCAATCCGACGAAGCGCATGTCCGGGGAGAACCCGCTCCAGGTGAAGAGGGACATCCGGAACACGTTCAGGGTCGGGACGATCATGAACACCGCGAAGAGCACGAGCGCGGGCAGGAGGCAGGCGAGCACGAAGAGGCCGTCGCCGCGCCGCCGCGTGGTCACCTCACCCACCTGCCTGGCGCAGTTTCTCGCTGGCGTCGTTGAGCGCGGCCTGCCACTGGTCCTCGGTCTTGTCGCCGCTGATGATGCTGTTGGCGGTGTCGAAGAGGGCGGCCTTGATGTCGACGCCCTCGACGGGCGCGGTGCTCGCGAACCCGCCGACGAGCGCCTCGACCGCCGTCTCCTCGTAGACCTTGTAGAACTCGGCGTTCTCCCCGGACAGGCTGCTCGCGATGCCCTTGATCGGCTGGATCGCGTTCGACCTGGCGAAGATCTTCGCCGCCTCGTCGGAGTACAGGTAGGCGACGAACTCCTTCGCCGCGTCCTTGTTCTTTGCGGCGGCGGGGACCCAGACCGACTCCACCGACGTCGTGACGAAGCGCTTGCCGCCCACGGTGACCGGCGGCAGCGGCGTCAGGCCCCACTGGAAGCCGGCGGCACGCGGGGCGTCCTTCATCTCGCCGACGACCCAGGTTCCGTTCGGCATGAACAGGGTCTTGTTGTCGAGGATCGACTGCTGGTTCTTGGTGAAGTCCTGCTCGTTGGCGTACCCGACCGTGGTCGGCGCGGCGTACTTCAGCAGCCGGGTGGTGAGGTCGAGCGTCTGCCGGGCCTGCGGCGTCTGCCAGACGCCCTGCTTGTACGTCATGACGTCGGTGTAGAACTGCTCCCCGCCGACGTCGGCGAGCAGCGCGAAGAAGTACGCGTCGAGATAACCGGCGGTCGGGTACGTGAACAGCGAGATCTTCTCCTGCTTGGCCTTCTCGCCGAGCGCGAACAGCTCGTCCCAGGTGGCCGGGACCTTCCAGCCCTTCTGGGCGAACAGCCCCTTGTTGTAGAAGAGCCCGCTCGGCGCGTAGTACATCGGCATCGTGTACGTCTGGCCGGTGCCGTACGGGTTGGTGTTGAGGTTGCCGACGATGCCCCCGATGAGCTTGTCGCCCACGGACTTGTCCTCGCCGGGGACCTTCGCCTTCAGCACGGGCGTCAGGTCCTCGAGGGCCTTGTCCTTGATGAGCGTCTCGGTGAGCGCGGCCTTGCGGCCCTGGCCGAGCACCACGACGTCCGGGAAACGCCCGGCCTTCATGTTCGGCGTGATCTCGTCCTCGATGCTCTTCGAGATCTGTAACTGCACGTCGACGCCGGGGTGGGAGGTCTTGTACGCCTGGATGACCTGGGCGTACATGTCCCGGCCGTAACCGCCTTCGAGGGCGGCGACGCTCAGGGTCGTCCTGCCGGAGCCCGAGCCGTCCCCGTCGGCCGAGCAGCCGGTGAGCAGTCCGAGCGCCGAGATGGCGGCGCTCGCGAGGACGAGTGATCTCCTCATGGTTCTGGGGTCCTTCCCGTGGACGACTGCCCACCTGGGTGAGGCGGAGGAACGAGTCCGGGGTCCGGCCGCGCCGGAGGTCACGACGACGGGGCGCCGCGCCGCCGGCCGGGGATCTGGATCTCTCGGCTGGGTCCGGACGTTGTTACAGTGGCATCGATAACATGAAGGCGCAAGAGGCACTTTGCGGACAAGCGCGACATGACTCAGTGGTGACGCGGCGGCGCCGTGGAGTCGCGCACCGACAGCGACGCGGTGGCGAGGGCGTCGGCGGCCTCGCCGGCCAGCAGCAGGGCCACGGCCGCCGCGCCGGAGCGGTAGAAGTCCTGCCGCACGGTCGTCAGCGGCGGGTGGCAGTAGGCCGCCAGGGCGATGTCGTCGACGCTCACGATGGACACGTCGGCGGGCACCGACCGGCCGTGCTCGCGCAGCGCGCGGATCACCCCGAAGGCCATCTCGTCGCTGGCGGCGAAGACCGCTGTCACGTCCGGGATCATCGCGAGGACCTGCCCCTGCCGATATCCCGAGTCGGGCGACCAGTCGCCCTCCAGCGGGGGCGGCGCCTGGATCCCGGCCGCGGCCAGGCACTCCTGCCAGCCCTGCCGCCGCTGGCGCGCCTCGATCCACTCGTCGGGGCCCGACACGTGCCACACCTGGCGGTGCCCGAGGTCGAGCAGGTGCTGCGTGGCGACGCGGCCCGCCTCCTTCTGGTCGATCCCGAGCACCCGGGCGCTCGCGGTGCGGGAGCCGTCGAGCGTGACGGTGGGGATGTCGCGGGTGATGTCCTCCATCTTCTGCGTCACCGAGATGAGCGGCACGGCGATCACGATGCCGTCCACCCCCTGGTCGGCGAGCTTGGACAGGGACCGCTCCATCAGGCCGGTGTCGAGCCTGGCGATGGTCGCGATGCTCACCGCGTAGCCCGCCGCGCCCGCGGCCGCCTCGACGCCGGCGGTCACCGCCGAGCGCGAGTAGTAGCCGCCGGACTGCAGCAGCACGAGCCCGACGGTGTAGGTGCGCCCGGAGGAGAGCACCCGGGCGGCGTTGTTGAAGCGGTAGCCGAGCCGCTCCACGGCGGCGATCACGCGCTTCCTGGTCTCCGGGTTGACGTTCGGCGAGTCGCGCAGCGCCCGCGAGACGGTCTGCGCCGACACCCCGGCGGCTCTGGCCACGTCAGCCATGCTCGGCTGCCTCGTGGGCCGCCCAGTGGGCTGCTCAGTGGGCCGCTCGGTGGCCTTCGTCATGGCGCTCCCCTCTTGCGGCCTGCCCGCGACGTCGTCAGCTGATCCTACCGCCCTTGTTACGTATGGCATCGATAACATAGGCTCTCCCACCGTGATCGAGCTGCCCGCGCCGGACCTCTCGCCGGCCCCGACGACGACCACGCCCCCGACCCCGACCGCTGGGACCGCGCTCACCTGGCGCGGGCGCCGCCTGTACCGGCACGGCGTCCCCCATCGCATCCTGTCCGGGGGACTGCACTACTTCCGCGTCCACCCCGACCTCTGGCGCGACCGCATCCGCCGGCTCGCCGACCTGGGGCTCAACACGGTGGACACCTACGTGGCGTGGAACTTCCACCAGCCGCGTGAGGACGAGGAGCCGCGCTTCGACGGCTGGCGGGATGTCGAGCGGTTCATCCGCACGGTGGGGGAGGAGGGGCTCGACGTCGTCGTCCGGCCCGGCCCGTACATCTGCGCGGAGTGGTCGAACGGCGGCCTGCCGAGCTGGCTCACCGGCCGTGACGTCGCGATCCGCAGCTCCGACCCCGCGTTCACCTCCGCGGTCGGCCGCTGGTTCGACGAGCTGACCCCGCGCATCGCCGCGCTCCAGGCCGCCGAGGGCGGGCCGGTCGTGGCGGTGCAGGTGGAGAACGAGTTCGGCAGCTTCGGCGACGACCAGGCCTACCTGCGCTGGAACCGCGCGGCCCTGGTCGAGCGCGGCATCGGGGAGCTGCTGTTCACCGCCGACGGGCCCACCGAGCTGATGCTGGACGGCGGCACCCTGCCGGGGACCCTGGCGGCCGCCACCCTGGGCTCCAAGCCCGACGCCGCCCGGCGACTGCTCGCGGCGCGGCGGCCGGAGGAGCCGTTCGTCGTCGCCGAGTTCTGGAACGGCTGGTTCGACCACTGGGGCGAGCGCCACCACGTCCGCGACCCCGGCGGCGTCGTGGACACGCTCAAGCAGATCGTCGCCGACGGCGGCAGCGTGAGCATCTACATGGCGCACGGCGGGACCAACTTCGGGCTCTGGGCGGGCGCCAACGAGCACGAGGGCCGCTTGCAGCCCACCGTGACCAGCTACGACTCCGACGCGCCGGTCGCCGAGGACGGCACGCTGACCGCCAAGTTCTTCGCCGTGCGGGAGGCGCTCGGTGCGCGCGGGCCCGTGCGGATGCCCGCGCGGACGCCGACGCTGCCGCCGGCGTCCGTCCCGCTCGTCCACCGCGCGGGCCTGCTGGCAGGCCTGCGTGCCGTGCCGGCGTCCACCTCGACCGGGCCGCGCCCGGCCTCGTTCGAGCGGCTCGGGCTGGACGCGGGCATGGTCCTGCACAGCGCGCGGCCGCGGATCCCGGCGGGCGAGCACCGGCTCGTCCTCACCGACGTACGCGACCGGGCCCTGGTCTTCGCCGACGGCGCCTTCCTCGGCGTCGCCGGCCCCGACCACCGGGAGCTGCCGGTCCGCGGCACCGGCGCCGCCGTCCACCTGGAGGTCCTGGTCGAGAGCCTCGGCCGGGTGAACTACGGGCCCGGCATCGGCCGGCACAAGGGCCTGATCGGCCCGGTCCTCGTGGACCGGCGGATCGTGCAGGGCTGGGACAGCACGCCGATCGCCCTGCAGGAGTGGTCCACCGCCGAGCTGACCCGCGCGCTCGACGCGGGCCCCGCGGTCGAGCAGGCCGAGCACGCCGGGTTCGCCGTCGCGACGGTGGACGTCGAGACGCCCGCGGACACCTTCCTGGCCCTGCCGGGATCCCGGCGGGGCCTCGTCTGGGTCAACGGGTTCCTGCTCGGCCGCTACTGGGACATCGGGCCGCAGGTCACGCTGTACTGCCCGGCGCCGCTGCTCCGCGAGGGCCGCAACACCGTGACGGTCCTCGAGCTCGAACGGCTCGGCGCGACCCTGGAGCTACGCGACCGCCCCGAGCTGGGCCCGCCGGAGGAGTACGTCGAGGAGTTCGGCTGACCCGCCGGTCCCTCACCGCTGGAGCCGGGCGTCGGCCGCGGCCAGGAAGACGTCGAGCACCCCGTCGCCGACCTGCGGCTGGGCCGCGCCCCAGCGGTTGCGCGGCGGGCTGACCCGGACGGCGCGGGCCTGCCGCTGCAGGTCGCGCGACCCGGCGAGCAACGCGGCCGCCTTCGCCTCGTCCCCGGCCTCCCGGGCCTGGAGCGCGTCGAGCAGGTCCACCATCGCCCGGCCCCACAGCTCGGTGGCGTCCAGCCAGGACGCGGTGTCGTCGGTGAAGCCCTTCTGCACCGCACCGCCGCGGATGGTGGCCGGCGCCGTGGCGATGGCCCTCGCGTACGGCCGCAGCGCGGTGATCGCCTGGGTGCGCCGCCCGGCGTCCCACGCCTGCCAGAACGCGGCCACCCGCGCGGCGAGCTCGGGCGCCTGGGTCTGCCAGGGGGTGCCGCCGAAGGTCGGGGCCATGTGCTCCAGGTCGCCGAAGACCAGCAGGGCCGCGGTGGCCGCCTGGTCGCCGCCGGCGAGGTAGGCCATCGCGCGCGGCCAGCTCCTCCTCGCGTCGTACGCCTTGTCGTTCCAGGTGAAGTCCGCGGCTCCGAAGACCGCGACCTTGCTCGCGTACGGCTGGTTCATCGGGTTGGCCACGATGCCGGACAGGTGCGCGGCCAGGCCGCCCTCACGCTTGTCGTAGGGCGCCAGCAGCAGCCGGCCGCTGGTGTTGCCGTAGTCGTTGACCGGGTAGTTGTCCCAGACGAAGACCTTGCGCCCGAACAGCTGCGCCGCCTTCTCGGCCTGCGCGTTGGTGATCTCCGGCGGCACGGTGTCGGTGCCGGTCCACATCACCTCGACCGCGGGATCGAGGGAGGCCCGCATGGTCTGCTTGTACGTGGTGTCGGTCAGGTCGCCGTACTCGGTCGGCACCATCTGCAGCGGCTGTGCGCCGTCGTGGGTGGCGATGAAGTCGCGCTGCAGGTCGTTGAGCAGGTCGACCTGGGCCTTCGCCGCGGCGGTGCGTCCGGCGGCGCCGTACGTCGTCTCGTCCGCCGCGCAGTTCCAGCGGGTGTAGCTGATGTCGTCCAGCGGGATGGAGAACGCCCTGGCGCCCAGGTCGTAGAGCGCCTGCAGTTTCCGCTTGAGGATGTCGCGGTCCGCGCGGTCGGAGTAGCAGATCGACACGCCGGGGGAGAGCGCGAAGGTGAAGCGGACGTGGTTGGCGCCGGCCCGGGCCACCAGCTCGCCCAGCTCGGCGAGCTTGTCCGCCGGGTAGGGGTCGCGCCACTTGTCGCGGTGGTAGGGATCGTCCTTGGGAGCGTAGATGTAGGTGTTGGCCTTGACGTCGCCGTAGAAGTCCATCTGGTCGAGGCGTTCGGCGTGGGTCCACGGCGCGCCGTAGAAGCCTTCGATGGTGCCGCGCAGCGGCATGGACGGGAAGTCGCTGACCTGGACCCCCGTCACCTGCCAGCCGCCGCCGGACGGGATGAACAGCTGCCGCAGCGTCTGCACGGCGTAGAACTGGCCCGCGGCGTCCTTGCCGCCGAGCGCGATCTGGCGCGGCGTGCCGCCCGAGACCCGCAACGCGTACCCCTCGGCCTGGCCGGGGACGACCGTGCCGCCGAGCGCCTGCGCGATGTCCGGGCGGGCCGCGGGGCCGAGGCGGACCTTGAGCAGGCCGGACGTGCCCGCGGGGATCTTGTCGGGGGCGACCGTGTCCACCCGGCCGGCGCCGTGCGCCTTGAGCTCCCGCACGAGGCGGTCGCGGGCGGCGGGGTCGGTCTGGCCGTCGGCGACCACGAGCACCCGGCCGGTGACGGCGGCGGCGGCGCCGTCACCGGTCAGCGACTGCGGGGTGGGCGACACCGAGGGCAAGGGCGGGACGGGAGCGGCATGGGCCGCGGGGACGGGCAGGAGCGCCCCCGCACACAGGGTCGCGGCCAGCGCGAGGCACGCCGCAGGGATGATCTTGCGTCTGCTCAAGGAAGTCTCCACTGGTCTATACCCATGAGGGGTCGGGGGGCGCGCCTTTCTCTGCGCGGTCTAGACCGGTAACCTGATCATCACCCTAATATCGGCATCTTTACTGTCAAGAGTTGCAATGCGGCACATGTCCGGCAAACCCTGCCAATGAACCGGCCCGCGCCCCTCCGCGTATCCGATGAATATGAGGGCAGCGACGCGGATCTACGCCGGTTCGGTGGTGGCGGCGGGGGTCGTGGTGCTGGTCGCGGCCCTGCGGTTCGGGGGTGCTGACGCGGAGCCGGTGATCGCCGGTCTGCCCACCGCCGGCCCGGTCACCGAGTGGGCCCTGCCGCTGGTCAAGCTCGGCTACGACCTGTGCGCGGTGGCCACCCTGGGAACGTTGCTGGCCGCCGTCGTCCTCGCGCCGGCCGGCTCGCCCGAGAAGGCGGCCTGTCTGCGGGCGGCCCGGTGGTGGGCGCTGGGGTGGGCGGTCACCGCCGCCCTGAGCTACCCGCTGACCATGTCGTACGTGCTGCCGCTGCCCGTCACGGACCTGATCGCCGATCCCGGCCTGCTGCGCTACGGCCTGACCATCCCGCAGGCGCGGGCCCTGCTGCCGGTGCTGGGCGCGATCACCATGGTCGTCCTGGCCACCCGGCTGCCGCGCCTGCCCGGGTGGGTCGCGCCGGCGGTCGCCGCGTTCGGGCTGCTGCCCCCCGCCTACGTCGGGCACGCCGCCTCGGCCGCCGACCACGACGTCGCGGTCTCCGCGCTGACGGCTCACCTGATCGCCGTGTCGTTGTGGGTCGGCGGGCTGGGCGCCGTCCTCATCCACTTCCGCCGCTCCGGTGACCTGCGGGCCGTGTTGTCCCGGTTCAGCACGATCGCCTTGTGCTGTTTCGCGGTGGTGGCCGTCTCCGGGGTGGTGGGGGCGTGGGTGCGGCTGAGCGTCGTGTCCGACCTCTGGCAGACCGAGTACGGGCAGTTCCTGCTGGCCAAGACCGCCGCGCTCGCGCTGCTCGGCCTGTTCGGCTGGACCCACCGGAGCCGTACGGTCGCGCACGTCGCCGACCGGAGCGCGCGCCACGTCTTCGTCCGGCTGGCGGCGGGCGAGATGATCGTGATGATGGCGGCCATGGGCCTGGCCGTCGGCCTGTCCCGCACCCCGCCGCCGCCCCCGCCGCCGGGCGCCGGCGACGCGCATGAGCGCCTGCTGGAGTACGATCTGCCGCCCTTCACGCCCGGCGCGCTGCTCACCGAGCTGCGCCCGGACTCGCTGATCCTGCTCTGCCTGGCCCTGCCCGCCGTCGGATACCTGGTCGGCGTGCGCCGCGTGGGGGACTGGCCGCTCGGCCGCACGCTCGCCTGGTACGCCGGCCTGGCGCTCCTGGCGCTCGTCCTGCTCTCCGGGATCGGCGGTTACGCGCGGGCGATGCTGTCGATCCAGGCCCTGCAGCACGTCGTGCTGGCCGTCGTGGCTCCGCTCCTGCTCTGCCTCGGCGCCCCGCTCACCCTCGCCTCCCGGGCCACCACGGAGTCCTCCCAGTACGGCGACCTCGGCGCCCGGCTCCGGAGACGCAGGTTGACCTTCCTCGCCCTGCTACCGGCGGCGTACATGGTGGCGTTCCCGCTGCTGTACCGCACCGGCTGGCTGGTCTGGTCGCTGGCCGGTCACGCCGCCCACCTGCTCACCATGGCCCTGTTCCTGGGTGGCGGGCTGCTGGTCTTCTGGGTGCTGGCCGGCGTGGACCCGATGCCGCGCCCCGTCTCCCGGCCGCTGCGTGCCGGGCTGCTGGGCGGCGTGCTGCTGGTGCAGCTCGCCGTGGGGGCGTTCCTGCTGCTCGGCCCGCCGGTCGCGGCCGACTGGTTCTACCTGGTGGGCCCCGACGACGGGCCGGACCTCCTCACCGACCAGCAGCTGGCCGGGGCCGTCCACCTGCTCGTCCCGCTGCTCCCGCTCGCCCTCCTGGCCGTACGGCAGGCGCGGCACGTCCCAAGCCCGTGACGCATGTGCCCGGCGCCCACCGCCGCGGCCCGGAACGGTGAGGCCAGGCACACGCACAAGCCCGCCGACTCGGCGAGCTGATCCTTGAGCGCGCCCGCAGCCGCATGGTGCGGCCTCTCCTGCTGGTCATCGGCTCGGCGTCGCGTCGCTGAGGGCGGCGAGGAGGAGGTGGCGCTGGCGCAGGGTGAGGTCCCCGATGGTGGCGCCACCGTTGATCTGCGCCTTCCGCAGGGTCTCGGTGATCTCGTCGGGGGCGTGCCCCGGCAGGACGCGGAGCAGTGCCGCGGCGTCGGCCCCGATGGTGGTCGCGTCCCTGCGGGACAGCAGGGACTCCAGGCCGATCCGTCCGGTCGCGACCGCGACGCGCAGCTCGGCCGGGGTCAGCTGCCGGGAGAGCGGTGCCGGGCTCGGGCGCGGCCCGGCGGCGACGGGCGCGGCCCCCTCGGGGCGGCCGGCCGCGAGCAGAGCCTGCGCCGAAACCAGCAGACCGCCCACGGCCGCCACGGCGGCGGCCGCGAGGACCAGGTGCCGCCGCGAGAGCCGCCGGCTGTCGCGGGCTATCGTCAGGCCGATCAGCGCGGTACGCAGGAGCACCCCGGTGATCACGCCGAGCAGGATCGGCACGCTCTGGGGCGGCAGGGGCGCCACGGTGGCCAGCACGACGCCGGCCGCCGGGGCCAGGCAGGAGACCGTCAGCCACGGTGCGAGCCGTTTGCGCGCCAGGTCGAGCAGGGCGGTCAGCGCGAGCCCCTCACTGGCCGAGTGGATCACCAGGGCGGCCACCACGACGGCGGAGGCGGCCAGCGCCAGGGTGGCGCCCTCGATCATGCGGTGCAGGGACAGCGCGGCGGCGGTCCCCACCCCGCCGTAGACGGCGGCGCTCACGGCCTGCCTCACCCGCCGGTGCACGCCGGGCGCGTGACGGCCGCCGGGACCGCCGTCGTCATGGCTGTGGCCGCACCCCTTGCGGGTGAAGTACGTGATGACCACGAACCCGAACACCCCGGCCAGCCCCACCACCCACAGCGGCACGCCGGTGGCCTCGGCCTCCTCCCAGGCATCGGGCAGCAGGTCGATGAGGGCGGTGACGAGCATCAGGGCCGAGGCGACGGCCAGCCAGACACTGACGCTCGCGGTGTTGCGCCTGGCCAGGTAGGCGCCGGTGAGCGTGGACAGCGCGACCAGGGCCACGGCGGCCCAGGTCGCCCAGCCCGGCATCGACTCCTGCGCGGCCACCGATGGTGCCGGGCCTTCGAGCGGCACGAACATGGCGCAGCCTTTCTGGCGAGGTGACAGCGGTGCTTTGGCGAGGTGGCAGCGGTGCTCTGGAGTCGTGACTGCGGTGCTGTGGCGTGGTGGCAGCGGTTCGGAAAGGGGACGGCTCCCGGCTGGGGACCGGCGTCACTCGGGCGCGGCGGGGTCGTCATGGGTGTGTACGGCAGCCGTCCCCTCGGGCGGGGGTGCGGTGAGATCGTCCAGCAGGGCGCGCAGGGTGTGGTGCAACTGTCGCCCGTGGTCGGTGATCACGCTGTCGAGCCGCTCCACTATGGCCTGGCGGGCGGCCTGGGCCAGCGCGTCGGCCGCCGCCGCGGCCTCGCCGCGCAGTCGTTCGGCGTCCTCGTGGGCCGCTGCCAGGATCCGCAGGGCCTCCCGCTGGGCGGCCGCGATCGTCTCTCCCTCGACGCCGGTGGGCGGCGCGGACAGCCGTTCGCGCAGGCGGGTGTTGTCCTGCCAGAGCAGGCCGAGCGTGGTCTCCACGTGCGCCAGGAAGGTGTCCACTTCGGCCAGGTCGTAGCCCGAACGCAGGTGTACCACGGTGAAGACCTGGTGGTGCACCATGGGCGCGGTCAGCAGCGCGAACTGGCCGGGCACGTTCCCCTGAACCGGCAGCGGGACGGGCGCGCCGCCGACCGACGCGTGGCTGTGCGGGAGATGAGGGCCGTGGTCGTGCTCTTCGTGTGTGACATGCATGGCGGGCCGTCACCGAACCTTTCGCCGTGGGCGCTGGAAGCTGGCCGGGTGTGCCCGCCGCCGCGGCCGCGGGCACACCCGCGTGGGCTACTCCGGGTCGTGGTCGTGATCGTCGTGGCAGCAGGCCGTGCTCTCGTCCGCCGGCTCGTCCGGGTCGGCCGTGCAGGCCGCTTCGTCGTGATGGTGGTGGTCGGGGTGCGTGGTCATCGCGGTTCCTTTCTGGGCGACCTAACCTCCACGGAGAGTAATTGACAAGCTACATTCGGTTTAAACGCCTGATCAGATGTTCATGTGTAGAAGTGAGGAGAGGAAGGCGCATGTCTGATCACCACGGGCACCATGCTCACCGACGCGATGGTGATCGTGCTGGCGCCGGGGGGGGGGGGGGGCGGGGGCCGCGCGGGGCGGGGGGGGGGCGCCGACGGCCTCAAACCGGGGGCGATCATCGACGCCCCGGCCCACGCCAGCACCCGGCTGCGCGGGG